>CAZGDV010000055.1:0-20022 GCA_964524995.1 uncultured Dehalococcoidia bacterium
GGACTGAAACCGGTAGCCAGCACCACAGTGTCGGCCTCTATCAGCTGTGTATCGCCGCTCGCGTTCGCGACGCTGACGCCGCCGGCGACGATCTCCTTTGCCGTCGTCATCGGCAGCATGGCCACGCCCAGTTCGGCCAGCTTCTCCAGCAGGTAGAACCTGCTGAACAGATTGACATCCATCGCCAGTCCTAATGCCATCTCGATGAGGGTAACCTGTGTGCCACGTTCCGCAAGGAACCACGCCAACTCGCAGCCTACCTCCCCACCACCAACCACAGCCGCCCGGCTTCCACACTCACACTTGCCGAGAAGGACGTCGCAGGCGGTAGCCACGTTTCCCCCACTCGCCCCAGGCAGGTCCGGGATAGCGTGGGAGGCCCCGGTCGCGATAACCACGACCTCGGGAGTGGCCGCCTTGATTGCGTCGGGCGTGGCCTCTTGCCCGAGCTGCACCTTCACCCTGCCCTTCTCAACCTGGTTCCTGAGATAGTCCAACAGCTCGCCCAGCGGCTTCTTGAACGCGGGTATCGAGGCAGCAACAAGCTGCCCCCCGAGCCTTTCTTCCTTCTCGTAGAGTACTACGTCATGGCCCCTGAGCGCCGCGACCCTCGCGGCCTCCATGCCACCCGGCCCCCCACCGACAACTACCACCCTCTTCGCTCTCCTGGCCGACTCGATTCTGCATTCCCGCTCCCTTCCCAAAGCGGGGTTCACGACGCACTCTATGCGCCACATCTGGGATATGTTCCCGGCACATGCCTCATTGCAGTAGATGCAGGGCCTCACTTCGCCGGCCTTCCCCAGCGCTACCTTGTTCGGGATCTCCGGGTCGGCCAGAAGAGGCCTGCCCATTGCCACAAGGTCGGCCTTGCCCTCAGCCAGGACCGACTCGGCGAGCGAAGCGCTCCCGAGCTTGCCGGCGACGATCACCGGAACATTGACAGCCCTCTTGATCTCCTCCGCCAGCGGGACGTTGCAGCCCTCCGGCATGCCCATCGTGGGGAATATCCTGCTGTACCAGGGCGGCGACTCGTATATGCCAGCCGATGCACTCACAGCGTCGACACCCGCCGCCTCGAGTCGCTGGGCGACCGCCTTCATGTCCTCGACGGCCAGGCCGCCGTCGATATGCTCATCTCCACTCAACCTTGCGATGATGGGGAAATCGGGCCCCACCGCGAGCCGCACCCCCTCGACTATCCTGAGAGCAAACCTCATCCTGTTGTCGAAGCTGCCGCCCCAATCGTCCTCACGTTTGTTCGAGTAGGGCGACATGAACTGGTTGATCAGGTAGCCATGGCCAGCCTGTATCTCCACAGCGTCGAACCCGGCGGCCTTGGTGATCGTAGCCCCGAGGATGAACTTGCCGATCAGGACCTCTATCTCGGCCGGGGTCAGCTCCCTCGGCATCTCCGCGCCTGTAGGAATACACGGAATGGGGGACGGCGCTACAAGCTCCTGGCCCTCGGCACTGGTCAGCGAAGAACCCTGCCGGCCGGTATGCTGGAGCTGAGTCGCGATTCTCGTGCCGTAAGGATGCACTGCGTCCGCCAGGTCGTGCAGCCCCTGGACGAACTTCCAGTCGTCCGCCCTGATCGGATTCGTACCCGCTTTCCCCACAGGCCAGTCAACACACGTGTTCTCGATGACTATGAGCCCTACACCACCCCTGGCGCGCTCGACATAGAAGTCGATCAGACGTTGGCTCACAGCGCCGAACTCCGTACCGAACTTGGAGCACAGCGCCGGCATCACTATCCTGTTCTTGAGCTCGAGCCCCCCTATCTTGATCGGTTCGAACAGTCTCGCATACTCAGTCATCGCCCCGACCTCCCGCTCTAATCGGCCATTATGAGTCCGCCATTCACGTGGATGGTCTGGCCCGTAATATATCGGGCCGCATCCGAGACCAGGAAGACAACGACGTCGGCTATGTCCTCCGGTTCGGCCAGCCTGCCCAGCGGCACGCTGTTCTGATAGTAGGCGATAGCCCCTTCGAAGAAACCTGTGTGCATCGGCGTATTCGTCGGCCCCGGGGCGACAGCGTTGACATTGATGCCATACGGGCCGAGTTCCATGGCCAGCGAACGAGTGAACGCCTGTACGGCTGCCTTGGACGCGCAGTAGTCCGGGCAGCCGCCTGTGAGGTTGCACATCGAGGCCCTGGACGACATCGACGACCCCAGGTTCACGATCTTGCCGCTTCTCCGCTCGATCATGTGACGACCCACGGCCTGCGAACACAAGACGACACCCTTCAGATTGACATCCAGGGTCCTGTCGAGGTCCTCCTCCTTCATGTCCATCAGAGAGTACATACCCTGAATTCCAGCGTTGTTCACCAGTATGTCGATCCCGCCGTAGTCCCGTACAACCTTCTCGACAAGCGCGTCAACGCCTTCCCTGCTGGTGACATCTACCCTCACGGCAACGGCATTTCCGTCCCCGTTGCTTATATCGCGAGCCACCTGCTCTCCAGCCTCCAACGCCGCGTCGGCGACTACGACGTGGGCCCCGAACCTCGCAAGATCGAGGGCGATCGCTTTTCCGATCCCGCTCGCGCCACCAGTTACTACGGCGACCCTGCCAGTGATATCGAACAGCTCAGCCACTCTGCTCATGTGCCTATGGCCTCCCCCCTGGAGTGGTGACCGCTATCGCCCTGCTGACTATCCCGACGCCCGATGAATGCAGGGGCTACTATGACAGTCTAACAACCGCGAAGGCGAAGATAGCAGGCCCTGGGGTGCGCGCCCCGAATACGGGCGGCGTATGGTGGAGGTTTTATAGCATCGAGGTACGTGTTTTGTCAAACTGGAAGACGCAAGCTGAACCGGGGCACCTAGCCCAGAACGACTCCACAAATCGACACGTAGGAAGTGGCCGTAGTGTCGGCAGGACATTGGGCGTAGCCTGTGACCTCCCCCTTCACATCCTCCAGCAGGCGCAGGGCGATGTAGATCGGCGACAGGCCGCAGATACGGTCCCGATCACCACCCCGCCTGACGACATTGAACAAGCCATCCGCGTCACCGCTGGCCATCGCCTCCATGAGTTCGTGGTCGGAGGATTCCAGCCGCTCCCTATCCCGATCACTGATGCCCTCGCGATCGCCGAAAGCCGGGCCGACGTGCGCAAGGTCGCCCGCAGCCACTACGAGAGTGCGGCGGCCGGAGGTAGCGGCCCTGAGGGCGTCGATGAACCGGGACAGCTCCTCATCCTGGGCTGGATCGAGCCTGTCTTGGATGAACCTGTGAAACGAGCCACACAGGACCGGTACGATTTCGCAGTCTCTGTCTTTGGTCAGGTAGTGGAGCCAGACGGCGGCTGCCTCGACCGAGTGCTCCTGGCGGTGACTGAGTTCCTCTGCAAACACGGAGTCCTCACCCAACTCGCCCGCAATATACTCCACTATCCCCGAGGCCGTGCGCAACACGCCCCAGGGCGTTGCGTAGCTTTGGCGGGTGAGGGTTATCAACCTCTCTCCATAGCAGTGGTTCGTGCCCAGGATCACCACCACCTCGGCTGTCCTGACCGCCTCGGCTGCTTTGTGCCAGACCTCGGCGTAGACGGTGCCGCCTCGCTGATAGTCTATGTGGGGACTGACCAGGCCCCGCACTGGACCTATGACAGGCTGTTCCCTCCTGTCCTGTGGCAGGGCATCGAAATACTCCTTCAGAGCACGCTCGACCCACTTGGGGTTCTCCTGATACACAGTGCCCATCATCACCGGAGCACGGGCGGGCGCAGCCCTATAGGCCTCGAGGGTCTCTGCATAGACCTCCGTGAAGTGGTCGCTCTCCAGCAGGAGCGCCTCGTCCAAGACGGCCATGAGCTTCTCGATGTACTCCGAACCCAGCTTCACACCAGTCCTTAGCTCCATGGCGGTCCTGAGTGTGGCGAGGTCTCGGGTCCCGTCGCACAGCTCCAGGAGTGGCAAGAGGCTGCGGGGGAAAGCAACGGCCCGCTCGGTGATTCCCATCGGGTCGCTGAGTACCACGACCGAGGCCCCGTACTCATGCTCCTGGGTCACATTAACGCCTCGCAGCTTGGGCATCATCTCATATGCCATGTGGGACTACCTCAACAGCGCAACATAGCTGTCCAAGGGTACGCCCAGCGAGTCGGCGACCGGCTGGCACTTGGCCCTCAGCAGATGAAGAACCTTGTCCCCCGGCGGCAGTTCGGAGAGCGTCTCCCAGTAGCCCATGCCCTTAGCCAGCACCAGGTCTGCAGCCTCAAAGGCCGCCTTGAATTCATCGGACGCAAGGTCCATATCGACCCCCGGTGTGTCGGTTCCAGTCGTAATGACCCTGTCGAATTCGCCGGCCAGGCCGAACCGGCTCAAGTCCTGCAACGTGATGTCGTTCTGGACGGGTGACTCCTTGACAACGTACGTAACTTCACCAAACTCGCCCAGCTTCCGAAACAAAGGAATGTCGAAGATGACCTCGCCGCTGTTGTCGGCCAGATAGAGAATCGTATTTGCATCATGAAGCCTGTCCTCGAACAGGGTAACATGGTCTATTGCGAAAGCCACGGGCGTAGACATTCCCGCCTCGATCGACTCCAGGTCCTTGAAGAAGTCGATGTTGTTGCCACGTACAGCCAACACAAGGCAGTCACCGACCCCCCCGAACAGCTCAGGAGCCCATGTACCCTGCAGCTGCCGCGCCATCCGAACCTCGGCCTCCTTCATCGGGAGGTAGGGGTCCGCGTTGCCTGTCATCTCGCGGACCAGCCGGTGCAGCGGTGTGGCAACCGAAATCGACGTCCTGTCGGCAGCAAACAGGGAGTCGAGCAGTCTCTGCCCCTGCTCTATGACCCTGGCCTTCAGCTCCGCGTCGGCTGTCGCCAACTCCGCGGCCTGCCGGAGGAGCGCTGCCAGGCAGGCGTAGCACTCATCAGCAACCTTCATTCGTTCAAGCACTCATGATTATACACGAACCCGGACGTACCCTGAAGGCCTCACGGGGCCTACAGTATGCCTCTGCGGTACTATTTTCTCACCGGCACTCCCCGAAATTCCCTATTGCACAGCTGCATGTGTGTGAGTTAACGTCTGACCATGAACTGAAATTATCGTTAGCAATTGCTAACGATATTGCACAAGGAGGAAGGATATGTCACAGGAGATGGGCGTTCTCTCGATGTTCGACAACAGAACCTCGACGGAGCAGCAGTCGGCCATGTCCTTTGTTCTCAGATGGTTGTTGTTCCTGCCGCGTGTGGCAATACTGGCGCTCGTGGCCGCAGGGTTCGTGTTCACGAGCTTGAGCACGAGCGTGCTGTCGTACATCGCCGGTCTGGTTGCAGCGGGTCTGCCTTTCGACAAGCTCATCTGGGACTCGCGCATCGGGAACTGGACCTGGCACGTTGGCTTCTGCAGCCTGGACGAGTTCGTCTACCAGAACTGGCTGAGGGTAGACTGGGGCTGCGACCTCGAGCTCTACAAGACCAAGAAGCGGGGCGGAAGGCGCTTCCCCGCGGGACCGTGGAGGATCGACTTCCTCGCCCATGACAAGAACACCAACGATCTCGTCGTCATTCACCAGGCGAAGGGTGGCTCCAGCGACGCAACCGTGGGCAAGCTTCTGAAGCACATAGCCTGGGTCAAGGAGAATGTCGCCGAGGCCAGCCAGAACGTGCGCGGCATAATCGTAACAAGGGAGACCGACGCCGCTCTGGAGTATGCGGTCAAGAACCTGAAGTTCGTGGAAGTGCGAACCTATTCCACCTCCATCGACTTCAACCTGACTCTCAAGTCGGCAAAGGCCTCCGCGCTGGCCGGGACTCTGTACCAGGGGTCTGACCCGACCTCCGAGATCGACGATTCGGACTCGACGACGTCCAACGCCGTCACGTTCTCATTCGATGCTGCCGACGAGATCAGCACCGAGACCACGGAGTCCGAGATCGACGAGGCGAGACCAGACACCCGCAGCAGCAAGAGCAGGGCTGCGTAAGATCACGCTACAATCCAAAAGATAACTACAGCGGTACCCGGCGGGCGCCGCTGTCCCATGACTACTTACCCATGAAGAATAGGTCATTTGGGTGATTGTAGGTTAAGTTAACTCAGTCTATAGTCCAAAGAAGGAAGCATACAACGGTTCGGATTAGCGATGGATTACGAGGACACAACCAAAGCAATGCTGACGATCAGGGAGGCAAGCCGCCTTCTCAACGTTCACAGCAATACATTGAGGAGATGGGCTGAGCAGGGCCTGGTCAAGGCATACCGCATCGGCCCTCGTGGCGATCGCCGGTTCAGACGCGAAGACATAGCGGCGCTACTGATGGAGAGGACGAAGCACTCCAAAGCAAACGCGAGGAGGATGAGCCCCCAGTAGCCCAAAGCATCAATCGACTGACAGGCACCTGTACCCTTCGGGCAGGTGCCTTTCTTGTGCCCGCCGCAATCGCACTCCACCCGTAGCGCGCTCACGCATGTGTGTGCTCTTTCGTATCGCTTCGATAGACGGCCGTCGTCGACGACGACCTTTCAAACGGTAGGAAAAGTCAATTCGAGTCAGGTTGACAGTGCGGCATCGCAGTGATAGAGTCACGGCATCGGTCCCTCTGCCAGGCAGGAAAGAGGTCAGTCGACTTGCCCACCATCGACATTCTTCAAGTTCAGCACCTGGTCTCTTACGTTATCGGCCTCATCGGCACCCTCGTCGATGACATCGGCATCGCGTTCAACGATTTCGGCGCTACTACCGTCAGCAGCGCAGCCGCCGATTCAAACGCCATGCCCATGCTGACCACCGGCATCTTCGGCACGCATTCAGGCCTGATCTACTGGCTGAACAACAAGCTGTTCTATCTGATCGAGAACTTTCCCTGGTGCGACTTCGGCCAGGCTCTCAGCGTCCTTCTCAGGGGCCTGCTGGACGCATCCCCCTGCCCCTAGATCATCCCATCACGAGCATCATCCACCTGCAACCCTCCGATAATGACACACATGACATCGAGAGACACAGAATGTCGCTGAGAACGAGGAGACCCGATCAGGGGCAGGCAGGGGGATGGCTAATCGACGACAGAGAGCCGACGCATTCTCCTGACGAGAGCACACCGCACGGCGGGCAGAACGAACCAGAAAATCAGGACTGCCAGGCACATGGCGACGAATCCAAAGATTGCCATGCCCTCGAGGCAATTGACCAGTCTGGTCCCTTGCTCGTCCGGCCCGATCGAGGTAAAGAATATGGCAAGATAAATATGCCCGACGCTGGCACCCAGCCAGACCGCCGCGCACAGCAGAGCGACGATGCCACCAACGATGAAATTGCGCACGGCGTCATTATATCAGAGCGCCGCAAGCCGGTCCGAAGCGAACGGTTCGGCCAGCACAATTACTTCTCCGGCTCGCCAATACCTTCGAAGTCAAGTGCCGCCGAATTGAGGCAGTAGCGCAAGCCCGTCGGGGGTGGCCCGTCATCGAACACGTGACCCAGATGGGCGTCACACCGGCTGCACTTGATCTCCGTCCTCACCATGCCGCAACAGAGGTCGGCCTCCGTAGTAAGACGGTCACCGGAGATCGGGGCCCAGAAGCTGGGCCACCCCGTCCTGGAATCGTACTTCGCCTCGGAGCTGAACAGCTCGCCCCCACAGCACACGCACCTGTAGACGCCATCACCCTTGAAATCGTGGTACTTGCCCGTGAATGACGGCTCGGTCCCCTTCCTGCGCGTGATGCGGTACTGCTCCGGCGTCAGCAGCTCCCTCCATTCCCTGTCGCTCTTGATTACCTTCGTAACCATGCTTCCCCCCGACCATCCATACTGTAGTCGATCTTATGCTATCCTGAATGCACGCCGACGACGATGACTTAAGTCGCATAACCCGGAAGCACCTGGATGGCAGGCCGACACCCATGCTAGAATAAGCGCCAGTCGCACAGAGTGCGGGAGGTGATGCAGATGCCACCTGAGATGTCCGAGGAGGAGGTCTACAGACTCGCGAGGAAGCGGGTGGAGGAGAAGAAGGAGTTTTACGGCCACTTGGTGGCCTACGCCGCCGTCAACCTCCTGCTGATAATCATATGGGCGGCCACCGGGGCCGGATTCCCATGGTTCGTCTTCCCGCTGGGCGGCTGGGGCATCGCCGTTGCGCTGCACTACTTCAACGTTTTTGTCTTCGCGCGGGGCGGGCAGTGGGAGCAGCGCGAGATAGAGAAGGAGGCCGGGAAGCTGAGAAGAGGCCCGGACCGGTAGGCGCGCTTGAAAGCCAAGGCCCCTCACCGTTCGGTTCTCAGCCACAGACTGTCACCGTCCGTGATCAGCTCGATCGTGCCCCGATCAGCGGTCGAGAGCACGCCACCACCAGCCACTTCCTCCAATCTGGCCACGACATCAGGGCTGGGGTGTCCGAAATCATTATCCCTTCCCACCGAGATCACCGCAATCTGAGGGCTCACCGCGCCCAGGAACTCCTCGCAGCTCGACGTGGCTGAACCGTGATGAGCCACCTTCAGCACGGTGCTGCGCAGCCTCCATCTTCCCTCGACCAGATCGCACTCCGCCTCATCGAAGATGTCACCGGTCAGCATGAGGCTGAAGTCGCCGTACTCCAGTCTCAGCACGACGGAGTTGTTGTTCACGTCGGAGTAGGTACCCGACATGAGCGTTTCATCCGGGTGCAGCACCTGCAGCCTCAGATCATCTCCCAACGTGATGGCCTGTCCGGCGCAAGCTACGGTTTGCGGAATATCCCTGCTCTCGACCAGCCGGGCCCACTCTGCATACACAGCGGAACCGCTTTCCTGCCCACTGGTCAGCGCGTGGTCTACACCGTAGACTCGAAGCACCTCGACCATGCCCGTGATGTGGTCGGCGTCGGGGTGGGTGAGCACAGCGAGCTCTATGTCCCTGTCCCAAAAGGGCAGCCTGTCTCCAAGCTCAACCAATATGTCCTCGGGATCGGGCCCACCATCGACGAGCACCTGCGTGTGGCCCTTCTGGATCAGAATGGCGTCGCCCTGACTCACGTCCAGGAAGAAGACGTGAAGCCTTCCATCCGGTGTGGTGGCCGCAGCGGTCCACACCAGTGCGCAACAGACGAGCAACGGCCCCACGACGTACGCAGCTGGTATTCTCCGAACCCCGGAGGACAGCAGCGAGAACGCAGGGCGCAGCCTGCCGATAGCGACACCGAGCCTGTCGCGAGCCCTCCATGCCAGAAGCCCTGTACCGAGGACGGCATAGTAGCCCCAAACGAACCCGGCACCCACGTCGGCCTCCACTGAGGCGAACGGTAATCGGGCGAAGAACTCGACCACTTCGATCACGTAGCTGAGTAGAATCCATGAGACCCATCCCAGCACCTGCGCCAGTGGCACCGAAACCAAGCCGACGAGTCCCACAAGCGCTGCACTCACGATCACGCCCGGTAGTGCGGGTAGAGCGACCAGGTTCGCTGGCAGGGTCACCAGCGAGACCGTGTGGAAGTAGAAGGCAATGATAGGTAGGGTCGCGATGACGGCGGCAACTGTCACCGCACAGCTATCCACAAGGACCCCTTTCAGGGACCTTCCCTCCTCCGCTACCCCAAGCGCCCTCCTCCCCAGCGACTGCAGGCCCGGGTACAGCAGCACCAGTCCCCCCATAGCAGCGAAGCTGAGCTGGAAGGACACGTCGCCGAGAACCGGCGGGTGGATTCCAGCCATGATTGCAGCAGCCAGCAGGAGAGCGGGCAGAGCACTACCCGGCCTGCCGATGAAACCGGCCGTGAGCCAGAGGCTGGCCATGATTGCAGCCCGCACGGCTGGCGCGTGCAGCCCCGTCAGCGTTGCGTACAGCCATATCACAGCGATGGCGAGCAGGAAATAGGTGGGCCGCCGTCTCCCGAACACCCACGATCCGAAGCTGATGGCAATGACCGCGAGTATGCCGACGTGCAGGCCAGACACGGCAACCACGTGCGACATGCCGGTGCGCGAGAAGGACTCGGTCAGCTCGTCCGGGATACCGCTCCGCTTACCAAGGAGGACAGCCTGCGCCACAGACGCCTGGGGCTCGGCGAGGGCCTCGTCGAGGGAGCGCGACAGGCTGCTCCTCACACTGTAGACCCACTCCTGCGGCTTGAACCCCTGGCCCGTAGCGAGAAGCTCCATGTCGCCGGGATGCATCAGGACCGAGGTAATGTCCTTGCGCGCAAGATAGGACGCCCAGTCGAAGTCGCGAACCATGGGCGGCGTCCGCAACTCGCCCTGCACCTCGAGCAGATCGCCGTACCTGTAGAATGGCGGCTCGCGTGATACATCCGCCGGCAGGACGCCTTCGGCAGGGTAGCGGGGCGCGTAGACCAGCGCCGAGCCCGACACGCTGCGCCAACCGTCGCCCGGGTCAAGCTCCCGAATGTCGAGTCGGAGTTCAACGGCATCGTCGGCCGGCTCAGGATCAGAGGCTACCACTCCTATCAGGTGCACCGGTCCCGACTCGTTGTAGAACCGCAGAGTGCTGACGTCCACGCTCCCGATGTCGCTCTGAAAGCGAACGACGCCGCCCAGAAGGGCAACGAGGCACAAGAATACGAGAAGGGCGCGTCTTCGCCAGGCGAAGACAGCGACGAGGCACGCCGCAGCGAGCACAGCGATGGCCACCACCGGGACCCAGGGCGAGCCGGTCCACATAGCAAGGCCAACGCCTGCAAGCCAGGCGGAGCAAAGGCAGGCAAGTCTCACGGAGTGTTGCTCCGGAGGGGCCGTCAGCGCACCGTGACCATGTCCCGGAAACCCTCAAGCGTCGTCGCGCTGATGCCCTCCACGTTCTTCAGATCATCCACATCTTGGAAGCCGCCGTTCTGGTCGCGATAATCGATAATCCGCTGGGCCAGTACCTCGCCGATGCCGGGCAGACTCTCCAGCAGCCAGGCCTCCGCCGTGTTGAGGTCGACTTTCTGGGGAATCTCGCCAAGGCGATAGACATGGACCCGGTCGCCGTCCCTCAAGGGCTCCGCCAGATTCAATGCGTCGCGATCCGCATCAGCGGCGAGACCACCGGCAGCGTTTATGGCGTCCGCGACGCGATCTCCCTCCCGCAGCATCTTGAGACCGGGATCGGGCACAGCCCCCGTGACATCCACTGTGATCTCCGGCGACGGCGGCCGCATCTCGATTTCGGTGGAACCCGGCAGGGCGGCCTGCCGATAGACCAGCACGCCAATACCGGCCAGAATCACTGCCACGAGCACAGCGACGATCGTTGCGCGGTATTTCTCCAGGATAGTCATGAGTCAGTGTGTGTTAGCTGGAGAGACTATCTCACAGGACGATATGATACCATCGATGGAGCGAGAAGCAAACCAATGTGGGCAGCCATCCTTGTGCTAGAATTGACCCATGCGCAATCCCTTCCACAACGCTTACTCCCAAGCGCGAAGCCGTCTTCATGGATTGGTGCACGGATTCAGGCAGCGATGGGAGCCCATACGAGACCGCCTGATGCGGATTCCGGCAGTGGAGCTTGTGGTCCGCACGGTACAGGAGCTCGGGGCTGACGACGCGACGCACATGGCGGCGGGAGTGGCATACTACGCCATACTCTCGCTCTTCCCTCTGTTGACCGCACTGGTCGCCCTTCTGGGGGTGTTCCTGTCCTCTGAGAGAATCAAGCTCGAGGTGATCGATTTCTTCGCGCAGAACCTCCCCGGCCTCAAGGACGTATTCGAAGAGTACGTGGTGGAGCAGGTCTCCGACTGGGGCGTGGCTCTGGGTGTGGTGGCATTGATCGGCCTCTTCTGGTCAGCCAGCGCTATGTTCGGCGCGATCGGTCGGGCGGTGAACAGGGCCTGGGATGTTCACCAGGACCGTCCCTTCTACATCCGCAAGCTGCGGGACCTCGGCATGGCGCTCGGGACAGGACTGTTGTTCCTCCTGTCGGTGGGAGCGACATCACTTTTCTCAGTGATGGAGAGCTTCGATGTGCCACTCGCGGGGTCGGCTGCTCAAGCCGGGGCCAGAATCTTCGCGTTCGTGGTCAGCCTCTCCGTCTTCCTGATTATCTACAAGTTCGTCCCCAATACGAAGACACACTGGCGCTACATCTGGCCCGGAGCCTTGCTGGCAGCGGTCTTCTTCGAGGCCGGCAAGAGCCTGTTCGTTCTTTACCTGGACCGGTTCGCCGATTACGGCTCGACCTACGGAAACCTCGGTTCTGTAATCGCCCTCCTCATATGGATATTCATCTCTGCTCTCATACTCATAGTCGGGGCCGAGTTCAGCTCGGAGTACGGGCGCATGCGGAGAGGGGGAGGCCGGGGCGTGCTGATGTCGGGCGAGCCAGGCACGCCCGACATAGGGGACGAGGTGTGATCGAGATCAATTCCGGCGGGGTCGTCGGCATCCAGGGGATCAGACTCGCTCGAGCGCCTTCTGCAGGGGCTGAATCATAGCTTCTTTGATCCGCCTGGCGAACTCTCGCCGGAATCTGGGGATTATGAACAAGGGCGTAACCATTGCATTCATGAGCCTGATCCTGTACTGCTTCTGAGGAAAATCGTATAGCCCGTGCCTCTTGTAGTACCGGTGATCGGCCTGGAACGTAAGGCGAAGCTTGCTCCATACCTCGTCCCTGAAGAGCTTCCATCCGCCCACGGCTAGGAATGTCCTTGGCCGAACGTATTCTTCCCGGGCATAGGCTATCAACCGCCCGGCCATACCCTGTAGAAGGGCGTCGATCTCAGCCGAATCCTCGCCCTCATCAGTCACGATGTCGACCAGGTTCGCCCCCTGTATCTCCCAATAGGCCTCCAGAACCTGCCTGAGGTTTGCATCCTGGCCGAGCGGGCCTGAGACTATGATCCCCACTTGTTTCCCTGCCAGACTGGGGGTGTGGCCCCTGAAGAAGGACCTATCGAAGAACATCTTCCATCGCGAGGAAAAGTAGCGGTCCTTCATGGCCCCCGCCAGCACGAGCACGTCAGCCGTGCTCACCTTCGTGTCGAAGAATTCCCCGTACCCGTCCTTGTCCCCATACACACACTTGTTGTCATAGCCGCATTGGATGCATCCCAGGCAGCCGCCCTTTATGTCAACATCGTACAGGTTAGCTTCCTCTATCGAGCCGGAGAAAGACGAGAGCAGCCTGTCGATCATGCCTCGCAGGTTGGTCCCGCCTTCCCTGCAATCGGTGAGGATCAGGACCTTCCTGCCACTCGTTTCCACTTTGGAGTCCGCCTCGCCGGGAATGTACTTGAAGGTATGGTGCACGAGGGGTAGGAACTTCCTGGAGGTCGGAGCCTGTGTGTCAACGGCCTCGAACACATGCTCAGCGAACCGGGTGAACCTCTCCCTCTCGGCCCTGTGCATCAGGTCATACATCTTGGCGGGGTAGCCGCCAATGTATCTCATTTGCAGATCATCACAAACGGCGTTCACATAGTTCAGTGCCGCATGGTCATAGAAATGGATCGACGTGCTCAGCGCAGCGGCGTATTTGTCCTTGAAGGCACCCTGAGCGTCCCTCTCCCAGATCAATTCGATGAATCTCTTGTATTGCGATGCGACGAGGAGGTAGTACAGCGGGAAAGCCCAGAGAACCAGGTCCGACGACTGCACCGCCCCCACGATGCCTCTGAATGCTCCCGTGTCTTTCTCGATCTTGTTGATCTCCTGTGCAACATTGAACATCTCGAACTCGTGCTGCGGGAACCTCTTCTGCAGGAACAGGACGTACTGTACCGTGACGCTTATGTTGCCCTTGGGGCTTCCGTTCAGAACCGTGATCTTCATGTAAACGGCCCCTTCCATCGGCCAGCGGCCCACGCTGACTAGTCGTCGAAATCGGCGTCGCCGTCGACATCGCTATCGACGTCACCTACGTCATCCAAGTCCGGGTACAATAGGTTCTCATCTGGCGGCACGTACCCGGAACGCTTGCTGCCAAACGCCACCCACCAGCCGGCCAGACATATCATCGACATCAGAATGATAAGCGCAACCCACTCCATCACAGCACCTCAGCGACACGGCACGTCACCGGGTATCGCGCTTTGGTCCGATGCCCGCGTGGGCGAAGCCACAGAGGCGCGAGACCTGGCGCGTCTGCTTGACCCCCGCGAAATACGAACTCTCGAAGAACTCGCCCGTCACGTTTTCTATCAGATGGAGCCCCCGTTTCTCAAGGAACTCCTCGATCGTCCCTTCCTCAACACCGAACACGAAGTGCTCCGAAGTAATCGGGGCGGCAACCAGCTCGTATGCCTTCAATGTCCGGTTGACCTGCCAGACTTCCCCATGACCCTCGATCACGGACCTGAAGGCGTAGTCGAAGAAGATCGAGCTGCCCTCCCCCGAATGCTTGACCACGAACTCCAGCGTCTCGTTCACCGCCTGGTCGGTGATGTAGTAAGTGACTCCCTCCCAAATGAAGAACGTCTTCAGCGTCCTGTCGTATCCCGCATCGAAGAGCATCCTCTCCAGGCTGTCGGAGTTGAAATCTATGGGCACATAGACGACGCCGTCCGGGCTCGCGCCGAATACCCTCCTGACCCTCTTCAGCTTCAGTTCCTGGGTTGAGGGATAATCGAGCTCGAAAGACTTCACACGGCCCTTCAGCTCCTCAAACCTGTAGGCTCGCGAATCATAGCCGGCGCCCAGAACCACCAATTGCTGGATGCCATCCTCGATACGTCGTTTGAGGCAATCGTCGATGTACCTGGTGCGTCCGATTACCTCGCCGGGTACACCAGGCGCGATTCGCTCGGCCTCCCAGAGAATCAGCCTGGTCAGGACCCGGCTCTTCGCGATCAGACGAAGCCACAAGCCGATGAAGTCCCCAGCATATGGATCATAGCAGACCCTCTTGTGTGGTGGCTTCATTGATTCGACGGCTCTGACTGCACACGCGAGCTCGGCCGTGAGGCTGGGTCTGCCCTCTTTCATGACAGCTCTCTCCCGCTATCGCGTCCCGACGCGATGGATGCCCATCAGGCGCGCTCAATGGAGTGTCACAGGAATCATGGTAGTTCGCCCAGAGGTGTGGGCTAGACCTTACCACAAACTTGCGGTTGGGGCAACGCCGGGATTGAGTTGGAGGGAGCGTGCCTTCAATCGCCGAAGGGGGTTACAAGCGAGGGCGTGCAGGTGGTGAGACGCTTCCCGAGTAACAGTTGCCTGCCCGTCGGAAGCTCCGACCGCCAGTGCCTCAGGCCTCCACCGCCAGTGCGTGGCCGTCATCGATGTCGGCCTGATAGGCACAGATCCACTCCCCCGCGGCCAACACCATGTTGATTTGGCGGACCAACTCGCCGGTGGCCTCATCTTTGCGGACGCGCCTGAACTCCAGGGCCCCGCTCGCGTGAGCGACACATTCATCTGCGTAGAGATATATCTCGGCCGGAGCGGCCAGTGTGCCCTCTAACTCCTCGGTTTCCCCGGCCTCTTCACCCAACAGCTGGGGAATCCTAACGCACCAGTAGAACTTCCCGTAGGCACTCGGCTCGGTCATGACGGTGACCTCCCTGACTGGTTGGCGACATTATACCACGGGTAGTCATGCTTGCTTCCGAGGCTTAGGCGACGCATCTTGCAATGGAACAAGAACCTTCGAATGACGTAACGGAAATGCAAGGAAACGTAACGCGGATGATATGACTATTTCACATCTGGTCGCTAACATCGGACAGGAGGATATCAAGAGAGGAGGAGACCATGAGAGTAATTGTGTATTTGCTTGCGGCTCTGCTCGTGTTGAGTTCTGTAGTCCTGGTAGTGAGCTGCGACGGAGAGGAGGCAACGCCGACACCCACTCCCGCACCTACCCCTACGCCGGAGCTCGGAGACATCGTAGACATCGCAGCGGCAGACGACAGGTTCGAGACCCTGGTCGCAGCTGTACAGGCTGCCGATCTGGTGGACACCCTCAAGGGAGCGGGCCCGTTCACCGTGTTCGCCCCCACCGACGACGCGTTCGGCAATCTGCCTGCTGGAACACTCGACGCGCTTCTGGCAGACGTACCCGCCCTTACCGACGTGTTGCTGTATCACGTCGTGTCTGGGAAGGTCATGGCCGCCGACGTCGTAACACTGAGCTCGGCAACCACGGTCCTCGGTCAGGACGTGACGATCATGGTCGACGGCGCCAACGTGTACGTCAATGACGCCCAGGTCATCATCACCGATATCGAGGCGTCTAATGGCGTCATACATGTGATAGACGCTGTCCTGATTCCACCCGCCTAGGGACTTGGTGTCAGGTCTCGCCGTTGCGTTGAGGTGGCAGACGGAGCTCGCGCCATCCCTGGGAGACGCGGGCTCCGTCTCAGGCTACATGGTGATAGCCTACTGGCATCGTGGTCACGTACCCCTGTAGGATATGGAAGCCGACCGAATTGGAGGTGCGCTTTGAAGCTATACGAGTACTTCGAGGAGAAGACGGGCACCGGCGTTCTCGCGACGGCGGACTCGGAGGGCAAGGTAGACGCGGCGCTATATGCCAGGCCTCATTTCTCCGACGACCACACGGCCGTCTTCATAATGGGTGACCGGCTGACTCACAAGAACTTGACATCCAATCCTCACGCAGCCTACATATTCATTGAGTCGGGCCCCGGGTTCAAGGGAAAGAGGCTCTACCTCACCAAGGATCATGAGGAGGAGGACCCCGAGTTCATTGACGCTCTGCGCAGGCGTCGTTGCGGCACTTGTGAGGAGTCTGACTACATCGCGAAGTTCGTAGCTTTCTTCCGTATAGACAAGGTGCTGCCTCTCGTGGGCTCATCGGACTGATCAGCGAGGTGGATTGTGAGCACGACGACAAGACCGAGGCTCGTCGTCAGCAAGTGCCTGGAATTTGAGCATTGCCGGTGGGATGGACAATCCGTAACCAGCCATATCGTTCGCAATCTAATGCCCCACGTTGACTTCATCACGGTCTGTCCGGAGGTCGAAATAGGGCTCGGCATCCCCCGCAAGCCGTTGCGCATAGTATCCGAGGCCGGCGAGCGAAGGCTGGTACAGCCTGCGACCGGCTCAGACTTGACCGATCGTATGAATGAGTTCGCCAAGACGTTTCTCTCGTCACTGCCTGAGATAGACGGTTTCGTCCTCAAGAGCCGGTCTCCGACCAGCGGCATCAAGGACGCGAGGATGTATGAGACAGGAGGTGGCGTGGTCACATCCAGGCGTGGAGGCCCGGGCTTCTTCGGTCGCTCGATCCTAGACGCATTCCCACACCTCCCGATCGAAGATGAAGGACGCCTGCGGAACTCGAGGATCAAGGATCACTTTCTGACAGCGGTGTTCACCCTAGCATCGTTCAGGGCGGTGAAGGCATCGGGGTCATCGGATGAGCTGGCCGAGTTCCATTCGCGCAACCAGCTCCTGTTCGAGGCTCATAACAGGGAGCTTGCAGCCGAACTGGGGCGGCTGGCCTCGTAGCTCTCGACCGCGCTCCGAGCGCGGTCGAGAGCTACGAGATGAACCTCTACGCCCTGTTGAGGAAGGCCCCAACATGCTCCAAAAACGCCGACACAATCAGAGGCGCTTTCGATCATCTCTCGGACAGGATGTCCCAGACCGAGAAGGACTACTTCTTGCAGCAGCTTGCGGCCTACAGCGGAGGTACATTGCCGGTCAGCGTCCCTATTGGGATACTTCAATCGCATATCCTGCGTTTCGAGGACTCATACCTGCAGAACCAGTCGTTCTTCGAACCGTACCCCAGAGAGCTGGCCGACATAGACACAGCCACTGCACACTGTGACGGCAAGGAGTACTGGAACTGAAGCGCCGGTTGACCCGTTGATCGCGAACCACGGGAAGGGAGAACGCAAGAGCGACAATGCACTCTGACCAGATAGCTCTCGGGATCATCAACGTCGCAGGAGGTATACTGGTCATCGGGTCGTACGTTCACGGTATACGTACCCACCCCGAGAACCGCGACCAGGCCTGGGGTGGTGTTCCGGAGAGGCTGAGGCCCCTTTACACAGCTTGCATGCCCCTGGCCGCTGCCGGATACTTCGCATTCAGCTACTTCATACTCTTCCGTCTCGACCCGGGTGGGGTGCGGATTGCCGACACATTCGGGTTCGACTTCTTCTACGCCGTATACGTACTGATCCTTTTCCCATCCGCCCTGTGGATGCCACTCACGTTCGCAACGCTGGATCGACCCAGCCGCACGCGCTGGTGGGCCATACGAGCCACGCTGACCATTGTCGGCCTGGCCTCGCTTGCTCTGCTGGTCGGGCTATTGCTGCTCGGCCCCGAGGACTCCGGATACGCGTACTGGCTCGCAGTCGCAGGCGCAGCCGTCTTCTCCGTTCAAACAGCCATGCTCGACGCTGTCGTCTGGCCTAGGTACTTCCCAACCGTCCTCCCGGAGAGGAACCAGCATCCTCAGACCTTGTCTTCGTCAGCCAGGTCAGCCGATCAAGACGAAACCAGGAGGTAGGAACTATGAGCCAGGAAACCATGGCGAACGAGTCCAGATTCAGGGCCCTACGCAGATGGAATGTGGCTATGTGCGTTCTGCACCTGGCCCAGGCGGCGGTGATACTCGTCCTGAGCAACGATTTCTCGGTGACGATCAACACGTCGTTTCTGCAGTGGCTGCCCGGCGTGGAAGCGCCCGCTACCGTGACGGAGTCCCTCTACGACCTCCGTGTCGGCCCCATGGTGGCAGTCTTCCTGCTGATATCGTCCGTAGCCCACCTGATCATGGCCTCACCGTTCACCTTCCAGTGGTATGTGCGCAACCTGAAGAAGGGAATCAACTACCTCAGATGGTATGAGTATGCTCTGAGCGCCTCCCTGATGGTAGTACTCATCGGCCTGCTGAGCGGCGTATTCGACGCGCCCAATCTCATCATGCTCTTCGGGCTGACGGCAACGATGAACCTCTTCGGCCTGATGATGGAGCTTCACAATCAGAAGACCGAGAAGACAAACTGGACGTCCTTCATCTTCGGCTGTATCGCAGGCATCATTCCCTGGGGAATCATCGCCTGGTACTTCTTCGCTGCGCTGTCGTCGGCGGGTGAAACTGTCCCGACCTTTGTCTACTTCATTCTCGCCTCGCTTTTCGTCTTGTTCTTGCTGTTCCCCATCAACATGGCCCTGCAGTACATGAAGGTTGGGCCATGGAAGAACTACCTGACCGGCGAGAAGGGCTACATGATCTTGAGCCTGGTCGCCAAATCGGCGCTTGCATGGCAGGTCTTCGGCGGGACTCTGAACATACCGGACTAGAAGACGAAGAAGAGCCCCGCCGAGTGGCTGCGCCTCGTCCTGACTTGCCTCGGAAGCTGGCTGAGAACGCCGGTTGTCCTTGACAGCCCCTTCTGGCCAAGTGTAATCTACTTTGGGCCTTCGGAGACCCGAAACGAAGCGCCACGCACTGTTCTCCAAGGGGTGTTTGATGAACATCATTGTGTCGGGGTCACTGGCCTACGACAGGATCATGGACTTTCCTGGCCATTTCTCAGAACACATACTGCCCGACAAGATCCACATGCTCAATGTGAGCTTCACTGTCGACGGAATGAAGGAGAAGTTCGGCGGCACCGCGGGCAACATCGCATACGGCCTGCGGTTGCTCGGCGAGGACCCCGTCATCGCGGCAACGATAGGCCACGACCATCAAAGGTATTTCGAGTGGCTGGAGAGGAACCGCATATCAACCGATACCATCAAGGTAATCGAATTCGACTTCACGGCCTGCGCCTATATCACCACGGACCAGGCAGACAATCAGATAACCGGATTCAACCCCGGCTCGATGAAGTACCCCAGCGCGTTCCGCTTCGAGCTGCTCGACCCCCAGGTAACGATGATGATCATCGCCCCCGGCAATCTGGACGACATGAAGGCCTACTCCCAGAACTGCAGGAGCAAGGGCATACCATTCATATTCGACCCGGGACAGTCCCTGCCCATGTGGGATGGCCGGGAACTGGCCGAGTGTATTGCCGGCTCCAGGATACTTATCTCGAACGACTACGAGTTGGAGCTGGTCATGAAACTGACCGGACTGGACAAGGGCGAGCTTCTGAAGCGCACCGGCGC
>CAZGDV010000056.1:0-19734 GCA_964524995.1 uncultured Dehalococcoidia bacterium
GCAAATCGGTAGCAAACCGTTGGGGACTTCTCTTGCGTCGTCACATTTCCAGTTTCTCTTTGGATGCTAGGACCATTAGCCTATTGGTGGGTACTTCCGCGGCCTCTTCATTGTACGCGCGTCGACGTATGTCTAGAACGCGAAGGCCTGAATTCATCAGACAGGTCGTGATCTCCTTGAGGCTGATTAGCCGCAATGCCATGGGGATACCCGAATCGAGGAAACTGCGAGTACTGAGCAATTCCGTCTTCGACTGGCCGCGGGGATTCGATGCCATGGTCTCGTGAAGCGCTACAGCGCAGATTCCCCCCTCCGTCAGGACCCGACCAGCTTCGGAGATTGCCGCCTGAAGGCCGGGATGGTGCATGTGTATGAGTGAGTACCAGGCGATGTATCCATCGACACTGCCGTCACGGAAAGGAAGCCTGCGCGCATCACCGAGTACCCACCAGTCGTCTGGCATTCGCTCATGAGCCGCGCGCAGCATATCTCCTGCCAAGTCCAGTCCGACGACGCTGGCAAGATTTCGTTTCATCCATTCGGTTGCCAAGCCAGACCCGCAACCTGCATCCACGACTGTGGAGTCTCTCTGGAGAACACCTGCAAACTTGCTTAACAGGCTTGTCTCAATCTCGGGCAGGGCCGAGTGAGTCTCACAGTACTTGGAGGCCGCTGCACTGTAGGCACGAATCGCGCTCTCCAAGGGGGTTCGCCGATCAGAGCTCACCCATGTCACTGGGCTGTTCCTCCAAGCGTGCGGGGATGAGAGGTACTGTTTGCCATAATCCCGAGAAGATCCTGCTCTGTTGGTGTTCTTGCCGCAGTGTCAATGTCCTCGCCTATCTTGCCTCCTCGCAAGACGAGAATCCTGGAGCAACGCTCGACGATGTCGCGGATGCGATGTGACACGAGCAACAATGACCCCTTGCGGGAATCAGTCTCCGAGATGGCCAGATCCAGGACCCGTTCAGCCGCGAAGGGATCCAGAGCCGCCGTGGGTTCGTCCATGAGGAGGATCGGTGCCGACGACTGCAGTGCAAGCAGGATGGAAAGGGCCTGCTGCTGGCCCCCGGAAAGGAATCGCACTTGCTCGTTGTGCTTGACCTCCAAATCCATGTTGGCTTTGGCGAGGAGGTCACGGCAACCCCGCGCACGTTGGCTAGAGTAGGCCCACCGAAGGCTGGAGCGCTCGTGGTCCGTCGCCAGGACGTAGTTCTCGTAGACCGTCATCGTAGGCGCCAACCCAGCGTCGGGCCTTTGTGAGATAACTCCAACTTGGGGCAGGTTCACTAGCCTAGAATCGGCTGACACAAGGGTCTTACCAACTCTAACCTGACCTCGTTGGGGAACGAGCTTACCGCGGATGATGTCGAGAAGAGTCGACTTGCCTGAGCCGTTGCGCCCAACCAAGCCCACAATCTTGCCGTAATCGATTTGGACATCCAATCCAAGCATCACATCGTGGCTTGATTCACCAGCTGCCGGATACGCGAAATGAACATCTTCCAGCCGTAGTGCTGCAGGTTGCCTAGCCTTGTCCACACTAGATGTTTCGGTTGCCAATCTGCCTCCCGGCTGCGCCCTTCTGCACTCGGAGCCGGTCAATTGCCACGAAAAGCAAGGCGAGCGCAGCTGTGGCCACTTTCAGATCCGCGGCTGCCAGATTCATGCGAAGAGCAACTGCAATAACGCCTTGGTAGATGATCATTCCTAGGACGGGTGCTGCCATGAGGAGTCCGACACGGTCGGGGCGGACTATGGTCTCCCCGATTATCACGGCTGCAAGACATATGATCACAAGACCAGTTCCCATTGAGACGTCCACGAAACCCTGGTACTGGGCCACAAGAGCTCCGCCAAGTGCCGCCAATCCGTTTGTGGCCCCCAATCCAAGGATGTAGAAGGGCTCGCGACGTAGCCCGCGATGTTCGGTGACACTCTCCGAATCCCCAACTGCCCGGAGCCGAAGCCCAACCCCCGTCTTCAGGAAGGTCCACAGGCCGAGAAAGACAATTCCTGTGATTAGAGTGATTGTC
The DNA here is from genome assembly GCA_964524995.1 of uncultured Dehalococcoidia bacterium. Taxonomy (GTDB): domain Bacteria; phylum Chloroflexota; class Dehalococcoidia; order SZUA-161; family SZUA-161; genus CAZGDV01. The sequence goes on from CAZGDV010000056.1 coordinate 2,037, forward strand.
GCGATCGGCAGAGGGCCGCTGGCTCTGCTGCTGAGCGACCCGAGAAGCGTCGACACGCCTCTTAGGGACAGGTTCGAGGTCCCCATGGCCCTCAGCGACACGGAATAGAGCATGGTCATCACGAGTATCCCGCTCAGGAGCTTTGATATCCGAAGCCGAGTATGCAATAGCGCCGTCACGATTCCGGCCAAAGTGCCTGCACCCACGGCGACGCAAGTAGCTGCCAGCTCCGGCCATGCCTGCAGTAGCAGGATACTACTCACCCCCGCTCCGAGCGTGAAAGACCCGTCAGGTGTGAGGTCGGGAAAACCAACAACCCGAAACGCAAGAAGCACAGCCATTGCTGGGATCGCGTAGAGCAAACCCATCTGAACTGTAAAAGACAGGCTATCAAGAGTCATCTTGCTGCCCCACGACAATCGCCTCTTGTAGCTGCTCTTGCGAAAAAGTCAACCCTTGTCTGCCAGCAGCATCGAGGTTCACGATGAGACGGCCGGCGGTGCCAACCGCCACAGGCAGATCGCCAGGAGACGCTCCTTCTAGTACCCTTACTGCAAGGCGGCCCGTTTCGCGGCCAAGATCCTCGTAGTTGATCCCATACGTCGCAGCCGCTCCCTTTCTGACACTACCCTCGTCACCCGCAAACAACGGAATCTTTTTCGTCTCAGCTACTTTCACGAATGCGTCCAAGCCAGAGAGTACCGTGTTATCCGCTGGGGCGTAGAATACGTCACACCTGCCCGCCAAGGACTGTGCGGCTGCGAAGACTTCGGATGTATTCGAAACCGGGGCTTCGGCCTTCCTAAAACCCAACCCCTGCAGAATCGGATCAATCAGTGTCATCGAAGCCACGGTATTTGCCTCCCCAGGATTCAAGACGATTCCGATGGTCTTGGCATCTGGGCGCAGTCTTCTTATCAGATCGAACTGCCTCTCGTATGGCCACCGGTCGCTACTTCCCGTGGCGTTTGCACCCGGTCTTTCCATTGATTCAACGAGCCCGGCTGCGACCGGATCTGTTATCGCTCCGAAGATCACTGGAACAGTACTTGTAGCTTTGATGCTTGCCTGGGCTGACGGCGTAGCCAATGCCAGGACAAGTGCTGGTTTCTTTGCCACCTGCTGGCGAGCAATCTGGTTTGCTACCGACACGTCGCCATTTGCAATCTGCAGCTCGTAGACTACCTTCTGGTTCTTCCGGGCCGCCCAGTCGTCAACCACTTCCCGGAATCCTGCATATGTGGCATCCAGATTAGGATGATGCACATACTGATTAACCGCGACCAAGACCCCCTTCTCTCCACCGCTGCACCCGTGCAGCGCAGCTAGTGCCAACACGCAACATGCTGCCAACCTCATGGTGTAACATTTGTAGAACCACATGTCGCCTCCTCCTTTGCTGTCGACTCCTAGGTGTATTCGCCAACACTGGTTTCGATGCGCTTCAGGCCAAGTGAATACTCGGGATGAAACAAAGCCGCCAGGGAAAGCGGCGCCAAACTCCAGAGCCCGATGGACACAATGACAGGGGACACGGCGTCAGACTATGGCCTTGCAAACTCGATCAGTGCAGCTGCATCGCCAAGTAACAACCGCAGGTCACCGTCGTCGTTGATGCCGAGACGCAGTGCAACTGGATCGAGCAGCTTCCTGACGTCAGCTGCACTGACTAGCCCTAGCCGTTCACCAATCTCCCCCAACAGCGTGCGAACGTCTCCCATGGTAACGATGTCCCCCGATACAAAACCTATGGGAGGTTCCCCGGGGAGTATGCTTATCTCCGGTTGTCGGAATCCTTCAGTAGTTCCCCCCCCCCAGACCTTGATGAACCAGTTGACATACGCTTCGATGTCTCGCTGGCACTCCATCTCGAGATTGTCGAACAACTGGACTCTATGAGAGTCCTGTGCGAAGACATCGTGGGCGCCATAGATGGCGAAGTCAAGGAACTTGATGGCGGGAGTGCTATACGCCCTCAGTTGCCTAGCGTACCCGCCATTCGAATCTGGACGTACAGCAAGTATACGGAGCGCCATCTCCCTTGTTCTCCGCCCAGACACAAATGACGCAGGACTGCTGTGCCAACGCAAGAAATCCTCCAGCTCCTTCTCGGCAGCCATCGCTGCCAGAAGCTTGTCCAGCGGGAGAATCAGGAGACGCATGGCGTCGGTATCATCGCTGAGTTTTCTGATCACTTGAGCCCGGAAGTCGCGGTCAGCTTCCCCCATTTCCAGGGGCGAGAGTGTTTCCGTTGCGAAAAAGTGATCTAGGTCATCGTCGATGAGATGGGTACACATTCGTGTCACTCGTTGCCGCCTTGCGCTACGAACGCCGTCCGGTCCAGGAGGATCTATATCAAGATATCTGCACTCCCAGAGAATGTCGTCCGTTCCTGATATGATGCCGCTTATGGTCTTCTTCGACTCCAGAATGAAATCTTGGACATAAGTCAGAGCAAACTTGCTGACTGCCCTGTTCTTCACACAACCGTTCAGGGCTTCCAGTGTCTTTATGGTCTCACCGTAGCACTCCTCCACATTGTCGATCCTCCGCTGATAGCGCCAGTACATCTGATAAGTGAAAGCCACCGTTGCCAGCAACAGAGTGCCGAACACCTGTCCCAGATCGAGCAGGCCATCAGTGGCCTGTGTCACTGTCTCCTTCGGACCGGCGGATCGAATCAGCCAGATAATGAAGTTAAGGATGAACCATCCGAAAAGACTCCACCCGATTGGTCTTGAGAACTCTCTTAGAAATCGTTTCGACGAGGACATGTTCTCTCATACCCCCTGGCGACCAAGGTTTGCAGTCCTTGCGAGTTTCTTGTAGGGACACCCTCCGTCGTATTCATCTCGGACACGGCGCAGGTAGGGATTAAACGACCATATATCGCGAATTGACACTACCTGTTTCAGATCGCCGACAGGAAGTGGAACTAGCGCCCCCGCGACTATCTGGTTTCGGGCAGGACATGCCCAAATGGTCCCTCGGTTGTCCACCGTTACGCCCAGCGATTGGACGCAGGGAAGCCCCGAGACATATGCAGGGTTTGGCAGAACTGGAAGACCAAGCTCAATGTCACGGCTGACGGCAGCCCTGCGTAGGGATTCTCGCTCCTCCTGGTCTAGCGACTGGTAAAGATCAGCAGCGACCTGCTTTTCTGACTGTCTATCCGAGCTGAGTGCCGCGTTTCCGCGAAACTCGGAATCGGGAGTCCTTCCAGTAGGCATATAGTCCCCAGCGATAACAGCGATGTTCTCGTTCCGACAGTACTCGAAGATCGACAGGACCTCGGGGTAGTTTGCCTTCATGAGGAGAGTGTTCAGAGCGAGACGTGTCGGGCGCGTATCATTGAATCCCGCTTCACACAAAACACGCAATGCCTCGTCTCGCACAGAAGTGTATCCGGAGCAGCGCACCAGTGCGTCCTGAATGTCAGGGTTGGCGGAGTTGTACTTCAATACAACACTTGCGCGCGTTTCAGCCAGAAGACGGACCAAGTCTGGGCGCGAGGCAAGCAGAATCCCATTTGTCGCCAAGAGGGGCCGCATATCCAACGTGGCGATGAGCTCAAGGATCGCGGGCAATTCTGGATCCACTGTTGGCTCGCCAGCGCCAATGATATTGACTGTCTTAGCCCCTGCATCGGCCAGCTGACGGACAAGATACTCCAGACGCTCTCCATCTAGAGCATCAGGGTATGTTGCTTTGCAGGCTGAGTTGACCGTCTCTACATAGCAGTATGGGCAGTTCAGATTGCACTTATTCGAGAGCTCAATAGAAGGACAAAGCAGACGCTCGCCACGCAGAGCTTCCCTGATCTCGCCAGGCCCGTATGTCCAGGCATCCAAGGTAGTCGGCGGACATAAAGCCAAGACGAGTTCGCTATCATGGAGTGTGAGTAGCGGCGACTCGTGGGATGGACGGTGCGTACAGGTGGAAGGGGGCATGCTGGTAATAGGTTCCTCCATCTCCGTAGCGCCCCATTCAGACAACGGGTAGCGCCGTTGGCCACCAAGCATGGCAGACATTCACGGTCAAGCAGAGGCAACCAGCGTCTGCATCAGCCTCAATGCCCCGACCATTCGGCGAAGCATCGCAGCAGAGGCCATCTAAGAAGTTGGCTGCAAGACAACACACGGCCGAAATGTTCTGCCATTTGCTCCGAGGCGGCACGCGTCTACACGATGTTAATATCCACACAAGGTCGCGTCAAGAAGAAAGAAAAAACATAGTCTGATGGTCTCTCCGTCCACGGTCGTGTGGCATCTGCGATACCGCCCGGCAGCGTTGGTCCTGGGTGGCGCCAGTGTTGGCTCGGATGTTGAAACGGGCGCGATATGGCCACCTTAGCCAGCCCGATAAAGAATGACCTTCGGGTTGAACAGCCAACACCTGATGCTAATCCCTTATCTCCCAATGCTTTGATGAGCATTGCTACCAGTCTGCTAACGGTTGGTTTCTGTCTGCGAGACGACGACGTTGGCTAGCGGTCCCTCCTGATTCTCGCAACAAGTCCTTGTCTGGGCGGCTGGGCTCTCCTAGAATAGGATGTTTCCCTGAGAGGAAGAGCCAATGTGTGAAGAAGGAGTCCGAGCCCTTCTGAAGGAAATGGCGGACAAAGGCGCAGGCCATCCCTGGAAATCCAGTCAGGAAAAGACCGGGGATGGGTTCGTGGCTGAGGGAAAGGGTACGGCAATCGAGCGGGAGAGGTTGTCTTGCCCGTTCTGCAGGGATTATATCCCCCTCCTATCGCGTGTCTTGCGCTCGGACGCCTACAACCTACCCGATAGTGCGATCTATCACGCACTCAGATATGGACTACCTTGCATTGCCCTTGGGCGAGTCGAGCCCCCGACCACCAATGTCAAGACGCGTCCGACAGATCAGATCCGCCGTCGGTGGCAGGGTATGCTCTGGCACACGTTCCGTGTAGCCTTCACGGATCTCGAGGGAGACCAGGTTGGGTCCTATGCTCCGGTTGAGAACTGGGGTATCGGGAGCCCCGCAGTCGATCTGAAGGAGCTCTGTGCTGCTGCGGAGCCGGTACTGCGGGAAGCCAAGAAGCGCGGCGCGATTCCTAAGCTCAAAGCGGGAAGACGCGAGGGCGACTCTGTAGCTACAGAACCGGAGATCGAGAGGCTCCTCACACCCGTCTTCGGCCGCTTCGGCTACAAATGCCAAGACAGCGGCCATACCATGTTCGGGTTCTGGTGGCGGCGGAACACGGATATTCTCTACCGACACGAAGACGGTAGTACCCTAGCCGTCGAGGTCAAGGCGGACGAGGTCAACGACTGGAAGCTACCGCTTGGACAGCCACTCGGCAACCTCCTTGCGCACTCGGCGGTCATCAACATCCGTGTGCCGCACAAACCGGATCCTCGACCGGAAGATATCAAACGGTTCGTGGAGGTGGCGGAGGGAATGTTGGCTGATACCGGGCGGGCGGGCTTTTTGTACGTCTCGTAGGGCAGGCATCGCGAGGAGGATCGGCATGGCTGGGCTATCGGACGACATCGTAGGGAGAGTCACAGACGTGGCGGAGAACAACCTCCCTGGTGCTGTGATTGGGACGTCGCTACATTGGAAGAGGTGGACCGAAGGCAAGGATCCGCAGGCCAATCGTTTCGGACCCGGAACTCCCAGGAAGCTAAGGCACAAACGAAGACCGGGTAACTTCTCATTCGATTTCCACTTCCGCTCTCCAAAGAGAAAGACTGTCTCCTGCGGTCTCTTCTGGACAACCAGGAGTGATACGTTCGATATTCGATTCGAATTGATCGAGGAGGATGGCCAGGACATTGGGTGGATTGGCTCCATCTGGAAGCGGGCCCTCCCAGCATTCTCGCAGCTGGAATCCGAGTTCCCGGGAGCGGGGCCAGGCAAGGAGACATTCAGCGACGAAACGCACCGCTACTTCTGTCTGCCGATCGATGGGCTTAGCAGTGAAAACCTGACGGCCGAGAAGTGCCGAGATCTGGGTGTCGTATTGGCAAGGTTCATTGACACGATTGGTGAGACGATCCTGCCGCTGCGAGAGTTCCAGAGGCAGCTAACAACTAGATGCTCGTGAGGAACAAGGGGCCGTCGACTGGCAGACAGCGTCTCAAGATCTCCTGAAACCCGACTTGTGCGCTACCCCAGGAGTAACAGCCAATGGTAGACAAAGCTGCAAGACCGCCAGATAGGAGCAAAGCAGCTCTCCAGGCCACCCACTCCACGACCGAGCCGCCAGGCGTTCTGCTGAGTGTGGCTCATTCGCTGCGGCAGGAGCTTCTCAGAAGGCTATCCCCGGCGGCGATCGTCCAAGAGCTCCTTGCGGCTGGAGAGAAGTCCCTTCTTCAGTTCCTCGAGCGTGTCCAGTCCAATCTGGACGAAGGTCGGGCGAGCATTGAAAGCACACTTCGCAGCATGAACGCTAGCCTGGAAACAGCTATGATCACATTGGCGCAGCTAGGCTGGTACGTGGACATGTGGATCATTACTCAACCAGCAGTCGTTGAGCTAGCGCAGCAGGCCAAAGAAGGACGCGTGGACGAAGTGGAGCAGTATCTGGTCTCATTCTACAGTAACCACTTGGAGAGAATCGAGGAGGAGCTCCTGGGGCGCCATCCGGATAGGGCTCCAATGCTACGTCAGGCTTGCGCGGCGCACCGACGTGGAGAGTATGCCCTTTCGATCCCTGTGTTTCTTGCACAAGCAGATGGCGTCTGCCACGACCGGATTGGCGAGCAGGTTTACCGAAGGCGCTCTGGCAACCCCGCAATCGCGCATGTGCTTGCTGCAATGGCGACCGGCATTCTCGCTGAAGCAGTACTCGCACCTCTGAAGAGCCCCATGCCTATCTCAGACTCAACGGATGATTCGAGCACGCCGGGGAGGTTGAACAGGCACGCGATTCTGCATGGCCTGGACTTGAGCTACCACACGCAGCACAACAGCCTCAAGGCGCTGCTCTTTCTGTTGTATGTCAGTGACGTTCTTGACAAACAATGGATTGACGAGTCCGCGGGAGACTAGCCTGGAGATCGACGGAAACCTACTCGGGCCACGCTGCTTCACAGTCTGCAGCGTCCGGGGAACGAACCCAGATCCCCCGGACTGTTGTGAGGGGCCATACTCTAGGATTCCCATTCTCGCGTTACGTGCGCAGTCCATTCGCAGAGAACTTGCGCTCATGGAGGTATCGAGGCTGTGGCTTTCAAGCAATCACCGCGGCGAGGACAGGCCGATGCCGCTCAGAGCGAAGTCAAGGCGCTGTTAGAGAACGCTGGGTGCATGGTCAGGCCTGTGGCCGAAGGTACGGACGTGGGCATAGACCTGTATTGCGAGTCGCGCTCTGCAGATGACCGCCCGTTCCTCCATTTCTGGGTTCAAGTCAAGTCGGGGAAGCAAGTCGGCGTTCTGGACGACGGCCGGCGGGCCAGGTGCCGGTTCAGGACAGAGGACCTGGAGTATTGGAGTCGGCAGCCCGTCCCAGTCTTTGCTTTTCTCGTGCCGCATAGCGACAATCGTAGTTGCCATTCCCGGACCGTGTTTGTGGTGAATCTCACCAAGGTGCTCCTTACAACACCTCTCCCAGAAGAGAAGACCAAGACCCTCTACTCAGATCTGTGTATTCAGTGCAGCAACTTGGAGGACACACAGAGATTCCTGGCCACGGATGTATCACACACGTCAGCGCTGATGCACATCAAGTACGGTGTCGTGGGCATGTTGCCGGTTCTCGAGGATTCATACATTCGTCAGGCGGTCAACGACCTGTGTGCACCGTACGCCCTGGCCATTGAGAAGCAGATCAGGAGGACGGCTGCATTCTCGTTGCCCCAGATTGTGAGGGCAGCCGACGAGTGCAGCGAGGAGGAGCTGAAGTCAGAGCTGCGCCGAGTGCAGAACAACCTGGCACAGGCGCTCCGACCATATGCCGTAGAACGGGACCGACGTCATTGGGAGACCTTCACAGCATTGGCCTTGGAATCCTGGTCGCGCGAGCACTTCGACGAGTCTGCCGAATGGTTCAGGGAGGCAATTCGTTGCATCGATGACGACAAGAACCTTGACAAGACGGGGGGCGAGTGGAAGGAGCGTAAAGACGAATTGGCGATGCTAAAAGACCGCGCCGCGGATGCAGACGACAGAAGGAGAACCATCGAGGGCAAGACCTTCACTTACTTCTATGACTATGACGAGCTTGAGAGGCAACAGGTTTCTAATCTATCGCCTTCAGGGAAGGTCAAGTGGTTCCAGCGCCGAGTTGAGTCGCTCTATCTCACACCGCTGAGAAGGCTTTATGACAGATCCACCGCTGACTTTTTTGAATACAACTTAGGAACGCGGGCCCGAGACCGTTATGGGAAATTCGGCGTAGCTGTCTTCTCTGCGATGCTTTCTGGTATCGAGGGCTTTGGTCACTTGTGTGGTGTCCCGTTGAGGAACGAGAACGGAATGTTTGTTTTCGGCCGCAAGGCGTTCCGGAAATTCATCCAAGAGTACATGCCTGAGTGGAACAGGAATCTGACACTGGCTTCTGGCAGGACTCTGGACCTGCTCGACTTCCTTTGGATCCAGTGCCGTTGTGCGTTGTCACACGGGTTTCGGATCGAGGAAGGCGGAATCGAGGTGACCCTCGACCGGCGGTTCATCGCCGAGCGCGACTTGGTGAAGATTAGCCCCGTGCTATTCTTCGAGGACCTGGATCAGGGACTTGGGCAGTTCTTCACGGATCTTGGAAGCGACGAAGACAAGAAAGAGACATTCATAGAGAGATTCGAGGAAATCTTCCCTGCTCCCGAGTCCAGTAGATAGCCCGTCGATGGCGGGCCAGGTCAGGCTTCCCACGACTGCGACTGCCCCACCCCATGGTTTTCTTCGCTGCTTGTCTAACATCCCTGGTTCCCGACCTTTGGGTCACGGACCCAACTTCACTCCGTAATCCGCTGGGCCACAATCGGTTGTGAAGTGCTGCTACTGGTTTGCTAACGAAAATAGTACGGGGACCCCCTGGATGGGGTCCCCGTATCGTCTCCCCGTCAGTCCCAATCAGTGCCTACGTCGGGTTGCCGGGGTTGTCCGAGGCGTAATGACAGGCCGAGCGGGCAGTTCCTGCTAGTCTGTTTCCGATTGCCCTTGACAAAAGCAGGTTGCTGGTTTACGTGTATTGTGTGCGCTGGCCTCCTCCCTGGCCGGGTTCTTCACGGACGCCGGATTCAGGGAAGGATGCCGCGGGGTCATCGTTGAGGGCTCCGTCCGGGTCGGCGTCGTCGCTGATGACGCCCCCGAGGAGCACAACTCCTGCCCGACTGCTCACACCATGACCGGAATCCACTCCTTGCAAGGGGCTCGTTGGACGGTCAGTGGGCATTATTATAGGGCCGGGAGGTGGGCGTGTCGATTCTGCTTGCCTTCGGAGGCAAAAAGGGTACGGTCGAAGGAGGCAAGACCATGACTCACTGCCCTAGCAAAAACGTGCCAATCGGGCACGACGGGGGGGCTTGGCTCTGATCGTGGCCCTCCTCGTCCTGGCCTCCTCCCTGGCCGGGTTCTTCACGGACGCCGGATTCAGGGAAGGATGCCGCGGGGTCATCGTTGAGGGCTCCGTCCGGGTCGGCGTCGTCGCTGATGACGCCCCCGAGGAACGGAAGTCGTTGCCGCAGTCGGGACGGGTTTGCCAGCGAGTCCCGAAAAGCAGCTGCTATGGCCATAGGTGGACTGACGAAGCAGGTCCGCTCACAGGAGAACCTGCTAAAGGCATGGCAGAAGATCCGTGCCAACGGATTGCGGTCGCTGTCAAGAGACACGCGTCGTGACATCGCTGAGTTTGACCAGCGTGCCGTCAGCAACATCCAGCGAATCCAACGGCAGTTGAGAGTCGGTTCCTTCCATTTCGCTGCCCAGTCTGGGATCGCAAAGCAAAGGAAAGGCAAAAGGCCCCGCCCCATTGTTCTAGCTCCCGTTGAAAACCGCGTCGTTCAGCGAGCTCTCCTCCAAGTTCTCCAGAAACACCCGGCTGTGCGACGTAGAATCCTTGCACCCACGAGCTTCGGTGGACTCGAAGGTCGCAGAGTCGTGGACGCTATCGGAATGTTGAATAGAGGCATTGCGAACGGTGCTCGCTACTTCCTTAGATCAGACATTGCGGACTTTTTCGCCGCGATTCCCCGGCAGAAGGCACTGCGGGCTATCCAGGACCTCGTACACGATTTGGAGTTCTCAGCCCTTCTCGATGCTGCTACGCAGACTGATTTGCTTAACCTAGATGAGCTGGGCGAGGACGCAGAGTATTTCCCCACACGAACTCATGGTGTCGCGCAGGGGAACCCTCTTTCCGCACTGATGGGAAACCTTCTACTGGAAGGCTTCGACACCAAGTTGAATGGCAGAGGCATCACTTGCCTACGATACATTGATGATTTCATTCTCCTCGGTCCCAGCAGGGCTCATGTGAGGAAGGCATTCCTGAGGGCCAGCTCTCTTCTAGGCGACCACGGAATGACCGCGTATGACCCAGACTCTGAACCCGAGAAAGCAAACGAGGGGTCAACCTCGAAGGTCATCACATTCCTCGGGGTGCAAGTCTCCCCTGGCATCGTCCAGCCCTCTCGCGCCGCAAGAGCCCGACTCATGTCAAAAGTACGGGAGGAGATAGCCCGGGGGAAAACGGCGATGCGCCGGGCGGCCAAGGGTCAGAGGAACGGGCGAGGAACGTATGTCCAGACGCTAGCAAGTCTCAATCGTGTCATAGAAGGTTGGGGCAAGGCTTTCGCGTTCTGTAGCGCTCGCCAGACATTCGAGATGCTGGACAACAAGATAACGGAGGAGCTGAACTCACTGCGCGGGTTTGCCGCCCTTCTGTGCAAGGAGCTGCCTGCCGATCGTCGACGGCGCGTCCTGGGTGTGTATCTACTGGTAGACACCATGAGGCCCGGGTCTCCTGCGAGCCTCCCTGAGCCAGAATTATGATTGCGTCAAGCCTGAAGGAAAGGAGTCCACGATGACTGTCTGGAAACCTCTGGCCGAGTGGCAATGCGATTTCTGTGGGGAGAGAATCAAGGAACCGGACCACGGCTATCTTGAATGGCTAGCTGAGGAGTTCGACCGTGTGCATGATTTCAGGATTGTCCATCATGCTCCGCACTCCCCGCGTGGACCGAGCGACAACTGCTATCATCACGCTGGGAAGCGAGGCCATGCCGACGTTGATCTTCCCAAGGTGATCGGACCGAATGGCATTGCCTACCTGCTGTCGTTTCTTGATTTGGGCGCGTATCATTCTGGTGAATCCGAGGGACCACGAGTGGACAGCATCCGCGAGTGGGTGGAGATCTACCGGCGGCTTCATCTGCCACACTACGAACAGGCCAGACTATTCTGGGATAATGCTATTGAAGACGGCCACTTCTCAGGTGCAAACGAGGTAGCCATCTACAGTCAAAGATCACTGTTGGAACTAATCAGGAGATACGCCTAGTAGGGGAAGCCAAGCCCGCTCCATGCGCCTGATCTCCAAGTCAGGATACCCCGTTGGCGACCGAAGAAGACGCGTGGCACAGTCGGGGTCTCCTGTGACGGGTCAATGTGGGGATCGCCTGACGGGCCGCCACAGGGGACGCCAGTCAGCCTGACCTTTGGGTCCCGAACCCAACGTCAGTTTTCAACCCATTGTGCCACAACACGTTCAGGACTCCTGCTACCGGATTGCTACCGGTTCTTCTGACGCGCACCTGCCTAACCGGGACGAAGGGGTCGGCACGCAGACTCAGCTGGGGGCGAATCACGACGACAGCGATCCCCTTACCCGCCCAGGTTAATCCCAAGGCCTCATTGTCTGACCGCACTGAAGACTTGAAGAACCAGCCTATTCGAGGTAGGATCGATTGAGGGGACTACTGCTCTGTGAGGGTGCTTCAAGATCGGGGGACAGCGGTTGGCGACCACCACGATTGATCTTGCCACGCTATCGAGTCATCTATGGGAAGCGGCCAACATTCTCCGAGGCAGCCCCGTAGACAGGGCCGATTTCAAGACGTACATCTTCCCTCTTCTGTTCTTCAAGCGCATCTCTGACGTTTGGGAGGAGGAGGTTCAGGAAGTCATCGACGAGTTCGGAGATCCCCAACTCGCATTGTTCCCTGAATCACATCGGTTCCAGGTCCCAGAGGGTTGCCACTGGGAGGACGTTCGCGAGACTCCCGCCAACGTGGGCATGGCTCTCCAACGTGCCCTGCGCGAGATTGAAAAGGCAAACCCCAATACCCTCTACGGCGTCTTCGGCGACGCCCAGTGGACTAACAAGGAACTCCTGTCAGACGCTCTGCTCAAGGATCTCATCGAGCAATTCTCTTCTCTCCTATTGGGAAACAAGAACTTAGCCTCAGATGTGCTCGGTGATGCATACGAGTTCCTGATCAAGAAGTTCGCCGACGCCACGAACCGGAAGGCTGGAGAGTTCTATACGCCACGAAGCATCGTGCGACTGATGGTTGAGATACTCGATCCCCAGGAGGGCGAGACGATCTATGACCCGGCCTGCGGTACGGGTGGCATGCTCCTGGCGGCGGTGCAGCATGTCCGGGAGAGTCGTGGGGACATCAAGCTACTCTGGGGCAAGCTGTTTGGGCAAGAGAAGAACCTCACTACCTCTGCCATTGCGCGGATGAACCTCCTACTCCACGGCATAGAAGACTTCCAAATCGTCCGTGGTGACACGCTGAGGAATCCGGCCTTCTATGACGCTGGTCGCCTGGCCACGTTTGACTGTGTGATTGCCAATCCCCCCTTCTCGCTGGAGAAATGGGGAGAAGAAGTGTGGGTGAACGACCCCTGGGGTCGTAACTTCGCTGGTACGCCTCCCAAGAAGAGCGGGGACTTTGCCTGGGTGCAGCACATGACGAAGTCGATGGCTGACGTGACGGGCCGCCTAGCCGTGGTTTTGCCCCAAGGTGCCCTCTTTCGCAAGGGTATCGAAGGGAAGATCCGCCGCAAGATCCTGGAGATGGATCTAGTCGAGGCTGTGATCGGTCTCGCGCCGAACCTCTTCTATGGCGCTGGTCTAGCGGCCTCCATCCTGGTTCTCCGGGTGAGAAAACCTGCCGGGCGCGCTTATCGCGTTCTGATTGCAGATGCTTCCACTCTGTTCGACAGAGGGCAAGCTCAGAACCACCTTAATGAGGAGCACGTCGCTGAGATCTTGTCATGGGTGCGAAATTTCAGGGATGTGCAGGACAGTGTGAGAGTCGTGCATCTTGATGAAATCAAGAAAGAGGACTGGACGCTGAACATTGCGCGCTACGTCTTGCCACCCCTGAATGAGAATATCCCCACCGTAGCCGAGGCAACTGCTGAGTTCAAGGCCGCCCTCGCGCGGTGCCGAGACGCTGAAGAGCAGCTCCGTCGGGTCATCATACAAGGGGGGTGGCTCGAATGACCAATCCGATAACCCAACGGGAACTGGAAGGCTTCCTCTGGGGCGCGGCCACTCTTCTCCGCGGACTTATAGATGCAGGCGAATACAAGCAGTTCATCTTCCCGCTCCTCTTCTTTAAGCGCATCTGCGACGTTTACGATGAGGAATACGCACAGGCCCTTGCAGAATCCGGTGGCGATGTGGACTATGCTGCCTTTGCAGAGAATCATCGCTTTCAGATTCGTGACGGCGATCACTGGAGGAACGTGCGTGAGACGCCCAAGAACGTTGGCCTTGCCATTCAGAACGCGATGCGCGGGATTGAAAAGGCGAATCCGGATCGACTGCACGCTATCTTCGGTGATGCCCCATGGACAAACAAGGACCGTCTTCCGGACAAAACGCTGCGCGACCTCTTAGAACACTTCTCTACTAGAGACTTGTCACTGGGAAGTGTTCCGGAAGACGAATTCGGGCAAGCCTACGAGTTCCTGATCAAGAAGTTCGCAGACGACAGTGGGCATACGGCAGCCGAGTTCTACACGAACCGGACTCTGGTCCATCTAATGACCCAGCTACTTGACCCGCAACCAGGAGAGACCATTTACGATCCCACTTGCGGGACGGGCGGTATGCTTCTTTCGGCACTCATCGAGGTCAAGCGTCAGGGGCGGGAACACCGCACGCTGAAGCTCTATGGACAGGAGATCAACCTGACGACTTCAGCTATCGCTCGCATGAACCTCTTTCTCCACGGTGTAGAGGATTTCGAGATCGTTCGAGGGGATACCTTAGCTCACCCGAAGTTCCTAGAGGGGGATCGGCTGAAGACTTTTAACGTGGTCTTTGCCAATCCGCCGTACTCCATCAAACAGTGGAATCGCGAGGTCTTCTCCAGCGATCCCTATGGCCGCAATACTCTAGGCACACCTCCTCAAGGCCGAGCCGATTACGCATTCTTTCAACACATCCTCTCGAGCCTGAACCCGAATACTGGTCGCTGCGCGATACTCTTTCCTCACGGTGTGCTCTTCCGGAACGAAGAGCGCGAGATGCGGGAGAGACTGGTGGCATCTGACCAGCTGGACGCGGTAATCGGCCTCGGACCCAACCTCTTCTACAACTCGCCGATGGAGGCGTGCGTCGTGGTCTGCCGCACGCGCAAGTCGCCTGATCGCAAGGGGAAAATCCTGCTCATCGACGCGGTCAAAGAGGTTGAGCGCGAACGTGCGCAGAGCTTCCTCACCGAAGCCAACCAGCAACGGATACTAGCTGCCTACAGAGCCTTCAGTGACGAACCTATCTTTGCGAAGGTTGTCACTCTGGATGAGGTAGCCACCAATAACAGCAACCTCAATATCCCACTGTATGTGCGCCGCGCATCAGCCGAACACCGCGAGAACCGGAGCCTTGAGGAAGCATGGGATGAGTGGGAGCTAGCCGGCCAGGTGTTCTGGCAGGAGATGAGTGCACTTGCGAAGGCGCTGGAGGGCTACAATCCCGGGGAGGAATCTCGTGGCTGAGGCTGCCACAGTGAAGGAAGGTTGGACTCTGGTCAAGTTCGGGGATGTAGTCCAGCAGTGCAAGGAGAAAGTTGATCCAGAGACCTCAGGCCTTGAGCGTTACGTTGCTGGCGACCACATGGACACTGATGATGTGCACCTACGCCGTTGGGGAGCCATCGGTGATGGATACCTTGGGCCTGCCTTCCACATGAGGTTCCGTCCAGGACAAGTACTCTACGGTTCGCGGCGAACGTACTTGAGGAAGGTGGCAGTTGCAGATTTCGACGGCGTGTGCGCAAACACCACCTTCGTCTTAGAGCCCAGGGGAGCCAAGCTGATTCCGGAGCTCCTGCCGTTCATCATGCAATCTGAGCCATTTGTGCGCCATTCGGTGAAACAGTCCCGCGGTTCCGTGAACCCATATGTCAACTTCTCGGATTTGGCGTGGTACGAGTTCCCTCTCCCACCCCTGGACCAGCAGCGGCGGATTGCAGACGCACTCTGGGCGCTGGAAAGATCGTTGGAAACAACACGTGAGATGCAAGCATCAGTCCAAAGACTCAGGACAGCTCTCATTGAGGAGACAATCGAAGCGCTTGGCACTCGGTTTTCCAGGTTTCCCCTCAGAGAGTTCTTGGACGACGTGAGCTATGGATGCTCTAAACGGGCAGGTTACCATTCGTCGGGCGTGCCGATTCTCAGGATCCCCAATGTCCTGCGCGGCGAAATCGACCTGTCCGATTTGAAACGGGTTGAACTGAATGACAAGGAGCTAGACCGATTTGCGGTTGAATACGGCGATCTTCTGATGGTGCGTACGAATGGGAATCCGGACTATGTCGGTCGATGTGTAGTTGCTGAGGGTCTCCCGGAGCAGACTGTGTATGCAAGCTATTTGATCCGCCTTCGTGTTCGACCACAGATGTTGAGGCCGGGGTATCTTGCCGCTGTGATCAACTCTCCCAGTTCGCGGCGGAAGCTGCGTGCAGATGTCAGATCCAGTGCTGGAAACTACAACATCAATGCCGAGGGCATACGACGACAAGAGATTGTCATGCCAGACTTGGAGTCTCAAGATGTCTTGCTGGCCCGACTCAATGAACTGGAGGCAGCACGTCGGTCTCTTCTGAGTCGAGGGAATCAGACTCTGGCATTCAAGAATAGGCTTCTCCAGGAAGTCAGCCAATAGGGTTCAAGGCCATGTTTGATGAGTCCAACACAGTCGAAGCCTTCATCCGAGATCTTCTCTGCGGTGGAGCCATCCATCACACTGCCGTCGGGCCGGGTCTAGCTCGGAAGGATGCTGCGCTCTCAGGTCTCGGTTGGCACTACCTTGCTGCCCAGCATCTCCCCCGACAAACCCACGAGATCATGGTCGAGCACTTCGTTCGTGAGGCGCTCATCCGTCTCAACCCAGAAATCAGTGAAAACCCTGACCGAGCTGACGAGGTCATCTACAAGCTGCGGGCAATTCTCATATCGGTGCGCACGGAGGGTCTCATCCGGGCGAACGAGGAATTCTCAACCTGGCTGCGCGGCGACCGTACCATGCCCTTCGGAAGGAATAGTCAGCATGTCCCAGTGAGGCTCATCGACTTCGAGGATCTAGAGAACAACGAATATGTCGTGACCCAACAATTCAGTGTGCGAGCTGGCCCCGCGGAGAGGCGCGCTGATCTCGTGCTCCTGGTTAACGGGCTGCCTTTGGTGGTGATCGAGGCCAAGACGCCGGTGCGGAAGGCTACAAGCTGGGTGGATGGCGCACTCCAAGTGAGAGATGACTATCAGCAGAATGTACCGGAGCTGTTCGTTCCAAATGTGCTCTCCATCGCTACAGAGGGTAAGGACTTTCGCTACGGCTCTGTAGGTATGCCTGTCCACCTCTGGGGGCCTTGGTGCATTCATGCTGGAGATCAGCCTTCAAGTGCACTGACGGATGTGCAACGCACTGTTAGATCGATGCTCCGGCCTCAAGTACTTCTGGACATCCTCGCCAACTTCACAGTCTTCGCCACTGACAAGAAGAAGAGACGGATCAAGATCATCGGACGCTATCAGCAGTATGAAGCGGCGAATCAGATTGTTGAACGCGTCGTTGCCGGGCATCCACGCAAAGGCCTCATTTGGCACTTCCAGGGGTCCGGCAAGTCGCTTCTTATGGTGTTTGCCGCTCAGAAGCTACGGATGCACCCAGCGCTGAAAAGCCCCACGGTGCTCATTGTCGTGGACCGTGTAGACCTTGATACTCAGATCAGCGCTACCTTCAATGCTGCCGATGTCCCGAACCTGGTGAAGGCTGAATCAAGAGACGATCTCGAGAAGCTCCTCTCTCAGGACGTGCGCAAGGTGATCATAACCACCATCTTCAAGTTCGCGGAAGCCGGTGGGGTCCTGAATGATAGGGACAACATCATCGCTCTGGTCGACGAGGCCCACCGCACCCAGGAGGGGGACCTCGGACGCAAGATGCGCGCGGCGTTGCCAAACGCCTTCCTCTTCGGCTTCACCGGCACACCCATCAATCGCCGCGATCGGAACACCTTCTATGCTTTCGGTGCCGAGGAGGATGAGCATGGCTACATGAGCCGCTACGGATTCGAGGAGTCGATCCGCGACGGGGCAACCAAGCCACTCCATTTCGAACCCCGGCTAATAGATCTCCACATCGACCACGAAGCTATCGACGATGCCTACGCGGAGCTCACCGGCGGTCTCTCGGACCTGGACAAGGACACCCTTGCTAAGGCAGCCACGAAGATGGCGATCTTGGTCAAATCTCCTGAGCGAA
>CAZGDV010000057.1:0-18961 GCA_964524995.1 uncultured Dehalococcoidia bacterium
CGCTTTTGAGGCAACAACACCCGTTCGGTAACAGTTTCTATTGACGCAATACGGTGCCCGCTGTTGGCTCACCGGTCGCTGGACGACGGACTTCCTGTAATCGCAGTCCAAGGCCACGCCTCCATGGTGTGCGTGGTATAATCCCTGTTGGCTCACATTATGGAGGGACGCCGATGTATAGTAGAATCCTGGTTCCTCTGGACGGTTCCGAGGTAGCCGAGCTGGCGCTCGGTCACGCCAAAGAACTCGCCCTCAGGCTCGGCCTGGAAGTGGTGCTGCTGCATGTCTACGAGCCGGACGGGAGCGAGCAAGTCGCCATGAGAGAGGCGTACATGGAGCGCGTCGCGGAGAGGATGCGACGCGGGCTTCAGATGCCGGAGTCCAATGATCGCCAGCAGGGCCAGCCTCCTTCGATAGACGTACGGACCAGTCTCATAGAAGGGCATACGGCCGAGCAAATAGTGCAATACGCCGAGACCAACGCGATAGACGTCATAGTCATGGCCACTCATGGGTACTCTGGAATCAAACGCTGGAGATTGGGCAGCGTAGCGGACAAGGTTCTGCGGGCATCGAGCATCCCCGTATGGCTCGTGCGCGCCCAGGATTCCGGCGAGGCGATAGGCAATAATTGGCCAGGCATGAGAGTGTTGGTCCCGCTCGACGGTTCCGAGCTGGCTGAGTCGGTGCTGCCCCACGTCCAGGCTTTGGCGAAGCAGAAGGACGGCGAACCGGTAGAGGTCGTGCTCGTCGGTGTCTGCGAGCCAATGCTACTGCCATCATATTACCCACCGGACATACCGCTGAACTGGGACCATCACGTGACACTATGCAAGCGCTCCAGCAGCGAATACCTCACGAAGGTAGTGAAGCGGCTCAAGAACGCCGGCGTGAACGCTCGTTCCGAAGTACTCGTCGGCAAGGCCGCTGACGCCATCATCGATTTCACCAATGAGCAGGCCCCAAGTGTAATCGCCATAGCAACCCATGGCCGCTCCGGCGTCAGTAAATGGGCATTCGGGAGCGTGGCCGAACGGGTCCTGAGGGGCGTATCAGATCCGGTTCTCCTCGTAAGGCCGGTGCGCAGATAGACCCGGCCAACCCCAGACCGAGTTCTCGGCTATGCGCTTGTGCTAAGGGAGGTGCGAGACCATGACAACCAGCAGCGCCAGCCCGGAACTGGAGAAGTACAAGACTACGGTCATCCTCAAGGACGGCTCCACCCTGTACCTACGGCCTATTCGACCCGACGACGAGAAGAGACTGCTCGATCTGTTCTCGCGCCTCAGCCCCCATACTATCTACCTGCGCTTCCACCACATGCTCAAGAACATTACCGTAGAGCAGGTGCGCCGCTTCAGCATCGTCGACTACGAGAACAGCTTCGCCATCGTCGGGACTATGGGCGAGGACATCGAGGAGAGAATCATCGCGGTGGGGCGCTTCCACAGGCTTCCCAAGGGCAGCAGCGCTGAGGTCGCACTTGTCGTCGAAGACTCATATCAAGGCAGGGGAATCGGTACCCTTCTCCTCGAGCATATCGCCGTCATCGCCAGAGACAAGGGTATCAGCATGTTCGAGGCGGAGATCCTGGCTGAGAACCAGCAGATGATGAAAGTCCTCCTCGACAGCGGCTTCCAGATAGCTCAGGAGCTCGAGTACGGCGTGTACAGGGTCGTGTTGCCCGTAGCCCCGACGCCGGTCGTCGAGGAGCGGTCGGCGGAGAGAGAGAAGATCGCCACTGTAGCATCGCTAAGGGCATTCCTGCAGCCCAAGTCGGTGGCCGTTGTCGGAGCTACGCAGCGCGAGACGGCCATCGGCAACAAGGTCTTCCGCAACCTCCTGCGGCAGGAGCTGAAAGGCGTTGTGTACCCGGTGAACCCAGGCGCGGAATATGTAGCCTCCGTGAGGGCATACCCTACGGTCCTCGAGGTACCGGGGCCAATCGATCTGGCCGTTGTGGTTGTGCCGGCCGAAAACGTTCAGCAAGTGATTCAGCAATGCGGCAGGAAGGGTGTCAACGGGGTGGTGGTGATATCCGCAGGCTTCGCAGAAGCCGGCCCGGAAGGTGTGGCCAGGCAGGAGAAGCTGGTGGAGACGGCCCGGAGCTACGGCATGAGGCTGGTGGGGCCGAACTGCATGGGTATCATCAACACGGCCCCCGACGTCTGCATGGACACCACGTTTTCCTCGGTCTTCCCGCCCGCTGGCAACGTAGGGATGTGCAGCCAGAGCGGCGCGCTCGGCCTCGCCATTCTCGAGTACGCCCACACCCTGAACATCGGGCTGTCCACCTTCATCAGCATCGGCAACAGAGCGGATGTATCGAGCAACGACATGCTGCAGTACTGGGAGGAGGACCCCAACACGGACGTCATCCTGCTATACCTCGAGTCATTCGGTAACCCGAGGAAGTTCGCGCGCATTGCCCGTCGCGTGTCGCGCACCAAGCCGATAGTAGCAGTGAAGAGCGGTCGCACGCCGGCCGGTTCCCGGGCAGCCGCATCCCACACAGGAGCCCTGGCCACCGGAGACATAGGCTCTGAGGCTCTGTTCGCGCAGGCAGGCCTGATCAGGGTAGACACCCTGGAAGAGCTCTTCGACGTCGCCATGCTGCTGTCCCATCAGCCGGTGCCGTCGGGGAGGAAAGTAGCGATCCTGACGAACGGCGGTGGCCCGGGAATCCTCACAGCCGACGCGTGTGCTGTGAGAGGGCTCGAGCTGCCAACGCTTTCCGAGAACACGGTCTCCGAATTCAGGCGGTTCCTGCCCACCGGCAGCAGCACCGCGAACCCGGTCGACATGACAGCGGAGGCAAGCGGAGAGCAATATGGCCGCGCACTCAAGCTCCTCGCGCAAGATGACGGAGTTGACGTGGTAATCGCGATCTTCGTCCCCCCCATGATTACCCAGGCCGAATCCGTCGCGGATGCCATCCGCGATATAGCTCCTGAGTTCCGCAAGCGTGGCAAGACGTTGGTGGCGTCCTTCATGGGGTCCCGGGGAGCATCGGCGGAATTGGGTTCGGAAGAGGAAGGCTACGTCCCCAGCTTCACATTCCCTGAGGCCACCGCCACCGCTTTGGCCAAGGCCTGCGACTACGCTGACTGGCTGGGGAGGCCGGAAGGCACGATCCCTCACCTCGAGGGGATCGACAGGGACAAGGCGATGAGTCTGATCGAGTCGGCATTGAGCCGGAAGACTGCAGAGCCTCGATGGTTGGATGCCCCCTCTGTCAGCGAACTGCTGAGAGCCTACGGAATAAGCCTCGTACAGGAGAGACCAGCTACCACAGCCGAAGAGGCCGCGAAGGCCGCGCGGGAGATCGGATTCCCTGTAGCCCTGAAGCTGCTATCCGAGACCATTACACACAAGACCGAGGTCGGCGGTGTCGTTCTGGACATCCACTCAGAGAACGAAGTGGAGAAGGCCTATAACCAGATCAGAGGTCGCCTGGAGGAACTGGGAAGGGTCCACGAGATGCAGGGCGTACTGGTCCAGCAGATGGTCGGTGGGGGGACCGAGGTCATAGTAGGCGTTACCCAGGACCCGTCCTTCGGCCCTCTGATACTGTTCGGAACCGGCGGCATCTACACCGAGCTATTCAGGGACGTGACTTTCCGCATCCACCCGCTGTCGGATGCGGATGCCCACGATATGGTGCGTTCGGTCAAGGCCTACAAGCTTCTTGAGGGCTGGCGAGGCTCGCCACGCTGCGACATAGGTGCGCTCGAAGAGCTGCTGTTGAGGATATCCGCGCTCGTGGAGGACATACCGCAGATAGCCGAGCTCGATCTGAACCCGGTCAAGGTCCTGCCCGAGGGCAGGGGCTACGCCGTCGTGGATGCCAGAATCCTGCTAGCCGAGCCCACTCTGGAAACGCGGGTCGCCGCGGGCTAGGGTTGCAGCGTCGCGGTCTCCCGGAAGCTGCTGACGATGTAGGTCTCTACATCGATCTTGACCAAGGCGTTGTTGGGGGCCTCCAGGAAGTCGGCGAGGTTAGGGTGTTTCACCAGGTAGGCAGCTGTCAGGGCGTCCCGCTCGGCTTCGACTACCTCTGCTGCCTGTCCGATGGCCGTTACCGCCATGGCCTGTCCGAAGTCGACCTCCTGGTTCGACCGGCTGTCGATGAGCATTGCCACCCTCGGTGCCACAGACAGCTCGCGGTACTTGCGCGTACCCCGGTCAGTCACGAACAGGAGGCCCCTCAGGTCGTCAGTAGAGGCAAAGGCCACCAGACAGCCGTATGGCTGCCCGTTGCTCTGAGTGGACAGGGCCGCCAGCCTCTGGGACTTGAAGAGTTCGATCAGGAGTCTGGAGAGCTGCGATGCTTGGTCCATTATACATCCCTTCCCGCGGCGACGGCAGCCGCAGCCAAGCCGCTCGCCTGCGTCTACGCCTTCAGCGCAATGCCCTTGAACCAAGTATAGAAGATGGTGCCCGCCGGTGGATCGCCACAGCGACGCAGGTCCTCCAAGCCCCTCTCCCAGGTGGCCCGATCCACGAGCCCCATTTCAAGGGCACGCTCCCTGGCGGTCTCGACCATCGGCACCATTATCCTGTTCACAACCCCGTCGAGCAGAACGGGGTTGCTTGCGTCCGCGTAGACCGATCTCGGCGACACATCCAGGACATCGAAGTCCGCTTCCACTAACAAGGGGTAGAGCCGCCGCCCGACTAGGGAATCGTGCCCCAGATCGGCCTGCGCCCTGATCAGGCATTCCCATGCTCCCAGCGACTCTTCGGTGTGCGGATGCCAGAAGCAGGACCCATGGTCCCCTTCAATTACCGTGATGCTGCCGCCATCCCTCATCACCCTCCTGGTCTCCGCCAGGGCCCCGACCGGGTCCTCAAGGTGCTCCAGCAGGAAGCATACGAACACGTGATCGAAGCTCCGGTCTTCGAAGGGAAGGTGGAACACGTCAGCCCGAAGCATGGCCACGTTCTTCGCACCTCTGTTGCCCAGCATTGCTTTGGCACTGCTCAGTGAATCTGGAGACAGGTCCACAGAGGTAATCTCGGCCCCGGGGCTTCTCGACGTCAGAATTACCGTCTGGCCACCCGTCCCACACCCCACCTCCAACACCCGGCTGCCCGGCGGATATACCGTGCCAGTGTGCAGTATGTCCTCCAGTATGGAGGACTGGTCGTACAACCGCTCGGTCTCGCGCGCCGAGTAGCCATGCACGTACTTGACCATCTGTCGCGTCCCCGTGCCCTCCATGTTAGGAGGAGGCCCGACGGCTGTCAACGCATCTTTGATCAATCCAGATGCCGAGCACCCCGATAGCCGAAGCGATAGACAGACGATGACTTCAGGAGCACAACGAGCAAGTAGGCAGGCCGATTTGAAGCTAGGGGAAGATGGAGGAAGGGGTCAGACCCAGGTGAACGCGCGGCGCAAGTGGCTACTTGAGGTCAGTGCCGGATCGTATCCCCGCCACAGGCCCGGCTTGATCCGACTTACGAGCTCTTCCAGCGTACCGGAAGACGAGCGTGAGCGCCAGCGTGACGGTCGCGAGTGCCACCAGATTGGCGGCTATGACAATCGGATCTCTCAGATGCATTCCATAGACGGTCCAAAGGGACACACCAATCCCGAACTGCAGCAACGTCAGACCGCTGACATCTTTTGCCGACTTGTTGCGCCACATCTTCCAGACCTGCGGCACGAAGCCAAAGCTCGTCAGAGCAGCCGCCAGTGCCCCGACAGCATACCAGCTCATCTGACGACACATCTCCTCAGCGAACGGAGCGGCCAACGTCTCTGTTCTCTAAGCGCTGAGACCACCAACAGCCCTGCAAGCACTTCAACAGCACCCCTTGGCGCGATACTCACTTCTCGGCTGTCGACGATCGGCCAGGTAGATGCGTCCCTCCATTGTCACATACCCCTCGAACAGCACGACCTCGGGATGCTGATCCAAGTCCAGGTCATCGCGTATCGCGAGTCCCTTTCTCCTGGCCAAAGATGGCTCGTAAACGCGAATCCAGTTGGCCATCTTACCGTCGACCAACCGGCTTGTCTCGATGCATCTGAACCCTTCAATGTAGGCACCCGGCATCATGAATCGCTTACGGAGGTACTCGCGCACTGTCTCTGGAATGCGCTTCGGATGCGTTCTCTCTCTGTGCATCAACCTTATCATGCTGCACTCCCGCTGGGCTCTCCCTGTCCGGTCAAGCCCTCGTGATGATTAGCATTCCGCCGAGGCCTCGTCGTGTCCCCCCGCGATAGCTCCTGAATAACACGGTTTCGCACCTCGCTCCCCGTCGCCAGGGAATACAGAGTCAAGTCTCCCAGCGTCTCCGCCACCAGAAGGTCCTCCTCAACCAGCTCTGCCAAGGACCTTCTCACCTCCAACCTTCTCCTGTCCAGCGCACAACAGATCGCACTGATAGTGAACTTGCCGCACGGGTACCTGCCCCAGAACGCAAGCAACTCGGTCTGCAGCCCGGCTGAGCTTCCACCAGGCTCGTACCCTCCTGCCCCAAGCCTCCTCCCCTGGGCGTCCGCGATTTCCTCCATCTCTCGCCTCCACCTACCTATGTTCAAGCGGGGTTGCACTCGCCCCCCCGCTTGTGCTATCTATATGGAGACCGCCAACCAGCGGCGGCTATAGTGCTGTGTTAAGCATGCTATTTGTGTCATGTATTATATGTCATGCTGTCGTAGCTGTCAAGACTCCGAAAGGGCATTCTAGGGGCACTTTGGTACCATGTCTGAATGGCTCTTCCTGACCAATCATGCCCTAGTCCTCAGCTACATGGCCCGCCATCCCCGGATCACAGCGCGGGACCTGGCTGATGCCGTGGGTATCACTGAGAGGGCCGCCCGACGCATAATCGCCGACCTGACCGAGGCGGGGTATATTACCAAGAAACGCGAGGGGCGGCGCAACCGCTATCGCGTCAACCCCGACCTTCCCCTCCGCCACTCCACCTACAGAGACACCGCCGTCGGCGACCTGCTTGGCGTTCTCGGCTCGAAGAGCAAGAGCCGTGGCGGCAGGTCAGGGTAGAGTAACTGAAGCAGCGACGAGACTGGGCGTCAGCTCCAGCGCCATACGACAAGGTCGCCGCTGCTGTCGTATTTCAGCAGCCCGTCGCCAACCCATCTCCTGATGTTCTCGTCTACGTGATCGCGAGGATACTGTGTGCGCTCGGCAACCTTGTTCACCAGATCCTCGACAGGGTCCGCGCCCGCGCTCAACCTGCCCAGGCTCTCTATAACATCGTTCTGGAGAATGTGCCAGGCCAGGGGACTGCGCGGCTTGCGCCGTGCTGACCCACCACCGGATTGGTCACCCTGCGCATCTGAGCCAATCGGCGGTACACCCAGCCCCTCATAGTAATCACTCAGCACTTCGTTGATCTCATCGGGGCCGACTTCGTTCGTCCGCGACACTGCCTGGTTGGCATCGTACTTCGTCCAGTCATCCGTCAGTATCTCTATGCCATAGTCAGCCGCGCGCTCCCAGACCTCCGTGCCCGGAAACGGGGCAAGCACATTGAAGCCATAGAACGTGCCGAGTTCCTTGGCGAAATCCACCGTGTCCTGCAGCGTTTCGCGCGTCTCGCCGGGCAGCCCGATAATGAACGATGCCATCACCTCGATGCCATGCTGCTTGGCCAACTCGACGCCCTGCCTGATCCTGTCCAGCGTTATCTTCTTCTTGGCCCTGTCGAGAACTTCCTGGTTGCCGCTCTCGACGCCGTACAGGAGCCAGGTGCAGCCAGCCGCCTTCATTCTCGGCAGAATCTCAGCATTGACAGTATCGGCCCTGGAGAACGCGCTCCAGTTGAACCGGAGCCCTCTCGACAGCACCTCATCGCAGAATGTCCTGACATGGTCATGGTTCAGCGTCAGCAGGTCATCCTCGAAGTTGATCTCCGTGAAGCCATACTTGATCGCCGTCTCCACCTCATCGGCTATCAACCTGGGGTCGCGGTATCTGGCCCTTCTGCCGCCCATCTTCGAGCCGACGCAGAAGACGCAGTTGAACGGGCACCCCCTGCCAGCCACGAGGCTGCAGTGGCAGCCGAGCGCGAGGTATTTCGACAAGGGGAACAGATGCCTGGCAGGCAGTGGCAGCGCATCGAGGTCTCCAATCAGTTCCCTGTCCTTCGTCAGACGTATGCCCTCCGGCGCTCTGTACGCTATGCCGGCTATTTCCTCCAACTCCCTGCGCCCGACGATCTCCAGGATTGTCTGCTCACCCTCTCCCCTGACCACCACGTCTATCCAGGGAGCCTCTGCCAGCGTCTCGACCGGCCGGAAGGTCACATGCGGGCCACCGATCACAGTGACAGCGTCCGGGCTGGCCTCCTTGCAGTACTTGAGTATCTCGGACGCCACCGGGTAGTTCAGGGTCACAGACGTCGTGCCCACGATGTCGGGCTGGTGCTCCTCGACCGCCCTCTTGATCTTCTCGGCGGTGTACTGCGAGACCAGGCAATCGACGAGCCTCACGTCGCACCCGTCACGCTCGAGAACGGCGGCGATGTACGCGAGGCCGATCGGCATGATCGGCACCTCGGAAAGCGGATAGGGTGGATTGATCAAAAGGACGCGTGGTGTTCCACGCTGCGGTTTGGTCACGAAAGTCGATCCAGGCTGGGTAGTTGAATCTTAAGCCCTGGGGTTGCCTGCTGTCAACACTGCATATCAGCGCGGATCACTGTTAGCGGCGGGTTACCCCTAAAGGTAAGGGCTCGGGAGTGCAACTCCCGTGGGTGGGCAGGGTGGGCACCATCCAACGCCCAATGGCGGCAGCGCCCAACATCCCCCATGGCCAAAGGCGAACGTCGTTCTTCCCACCCTCCCTCCCGCATACCTCTCGGGGGCTGCGCCCCCGAAACCCCCATTCCTCCATTAGAACCGCGCATACCGTTGAAGCCTAGCCCGATTTCGAAACCGCGTAGGGTGCATGCAGCGCAGCGGAATGCACCACCATCCCGGCCAGGGAGCGGATGCTCCCTGGCTACCCTAATTGAGCTAGAGACCGGGAGCGCAGCTCCCGTGGGCGGGTGGGTGGGCTCCACCCAACGCCGGATGGCGGCATCGTCCCCCGGGTGTTGACATCGAACCGGAGCGTGGGCTATGCTCCATGCACTTCGTGGGGAGGAGGCAGTCATGATCGAGGCGATGCTCACCGAGGGCCAGCGGTCTTTGCGCAGCGAGGCCAGAGGGTTCGTCAAGTCAATACCGCGCCAGCTCCTCCTGGATATGGACGCCGACAAGGTCAAGTACCCTCGCCAGTACCTCGAGGAAGCCGCGAAACGCGGCCTCCTCGGTTTGCGCTTCCCGTCCGAATACGGAGGCAGGGGGCTCAGCTGGGCCGACGAGATCGTTGCCCTGGAGGAGATAGGTACGCTTCCCCTCTCGTTGGGATGCCTGTACTCCCTCGTCAGCATCTGCGGCGAGGCGCTGTCACAGTTCGGCTCGGAGGAGCAGAAGCGCAAGTACCTGGCCCCCACCCTGCAAGCCAAGCTGTGCTGTGCTGAGGCGCTGACCGAGCCACGCGGTGGATCAGACTTCTTCGGCGCTACAACGGTAGCCAAAAGGGAAGGCAGCCACTACAGCCTGACGGGGCAGAAGCGGTTCGTGGTTGGCGCGGAGGGCGCCGATTACTTCCTGGTATATGCCAAGACCGACACCGAGGGTCCGCCACAGCAGTCTCTGAGTCTGTTCATAGTGGAGAAGGACATGGGGGTCGAGGTGCGTCACCTCTACGGGCTGCTGGGCACCCGGGGCGGCGGGGCGGGCCGTATCCTGTTTCGCGACACCAGCGTCCCGGCGGAGAACATAATCGGCACCGAAGGCCAGGGCGGCGAGATATTCTACCAGATGATGATACCGGAGAGGATGACCAGCGCAGCCGGCATACTGGGGATGGCGCGGAGCGCCCTGGAGATCGCCACCATCTACAGCTCGAAAAGGAAGGCGTTTGGCCGCAGGATTCGGGACTTCCAGGCCGTCAGCTTCAAGGTGGCGGATAGCATTACCAGGCTAGATGCCGCCAGCTCACTCGTACATGCGACGGCCAGGACCATAGACGAGGGGAACAATGCGAACGTCAGCCGGCGCATGGTGTCAGAGGCGAAGCGCTTCGCTACCGACATGGCCTGGGAGATTATAAACGACGCGATGCAGATCATGGGCGGTATCGGGTACACCAACGTCTATCCCATCGAACGCATGTTGCGGGACGCCAGGCTGGCGATGATCTGGACCGGCACCAACGAGGTCATGAACCTGATAATACAGCACGAGTACTACAGGGAACTGCTGACCCGCGACGTCGACACCAGGGAATTCGAGATGGACGCCGTCAGTGCAGATGAGGAGGAAGAGAAGGTCTACGAGTAGACCCGGTCCCGCCGAACGGACGATTGCTTCCTAGCCACGCCCGTTCCTTCTCCTCCTGATCACGATTGGCATGACGATAGCCATGGCGACAACCACGGCACCTACTGCTGCCGCAACCGGAATGAGCGGAATGTCCAACCCATCGTCTTCACCAGACGACGCCTCGACGGACAGCACGATGATCTGACTGGCCGCGGGATTGCCTACCAGGTCCGCCGCGCTGACAACGACCTCATAGTCCCCTTCCGTGGCCGGAGCCTGGACCATTCCCTCGTACAGCCCCGAATCGCCTGCGTATGACAGGTATCCCACTACATCGCCCACGGTCACGGTGACCGAAGCCGGGTCTACGCCAACGTCGTCGGATATGACGGCCGTTATCGTCACGTTCCCGCCGGGGCTGACTGTCGATTGGGACAGGTTCACCGAGGAGATCGTCGGCGGCACCTGATCCTCGACCACGGACAGCGAGATCGTGTCACTTCCCGTGGATGCAGAGGAGTCCTTCGCGGTCAGGGTGATCTGATGGGTGCCCTCGCTCAGGCTCGACAGTTGCAGATACTCTCCCGTTCCCAGCGCCCCGTCGAGGCTGGACTCCCAGGAAAGGGAAGCCCCGTCTATCTCACCATCCTCCATGTCGTATGCATATCCATGCAGGCGGACATCCATCCCCGGCGCTACAGTCGAGCCATCCCCCGGTGCAATCACGGCGACGGACGGCCCCTGGTTCGCCACGGAGAACTCATCGGACACCGCCTCAACGGTGTTGAATCCGTCGGTTGCGACAACCTTGAACAGGCAGTTGGCCCCACCAGGCACGCTACCGAGGTCAACAGTGAATGTCTCCTGATCGAGATCGAGTGCCACCGTCGCCCAGCCGATCCCGTCGTTGCTGTAGAGCAGCGTGTAGCTCAAGTCGTCCCCATCCGGGTCGCTCGCGGTCCAGGTGACATCGTACGTCCCGCTCAGGGCCTCTCCCGCCGACGGAGAGACCACGCCAACCGCCGGCACACCTGTGCTGGGAATGACCTCTGCGAGAACGGCGCTGCCGTGACAGACCTCAACCTTCGCAGTGGTCTCGGGGCACGGCACCAGCAGTGCGAACGGCGACGCCTCTTGGTCTTCGAAGCCCGAGGCGAAGCTGATTTCGGACAGCACCGAACCATCGCCCGCCAGGCATTTCACAGCATAGTCTCCCGGCTCCACCGCCTCCGTCTCCGTCTCCAATACGTACGAAGGGTCCAAATCCACAGTGTCGTCTGCGTAGATCATGCCACTTATGAAGATCACCCTCGGGTCCGGGTCGACCTGGCCCGTCACCAGCTTGTGATAAAGGTGGTTGTAGGTGGTCTTGTCCACCCACCCGGCGATCAGGCCCGCGTTGCCCATGAAATTGTAGTATTCCTTCTGCCCGCTGACCGTGTACTCGAGTTTGTTCAAGCTGCCGTCGTACACCGTCTGATTGTATATGACTTTGCCCAGTGTCACCTCGCCGGTTACCAGCTCCTCGAACCCCGAGCTGTACTCATCGTCGAGCCCGTAGAAGTGCCCGATCTCGTGGGACAGCGACTCCGGCGAGTCGTCGGTTACCAGAGGGGCCCTTCGAGCTCCCCGGAAGCTTTCTCCATAGACTCCGTTGCCGAGGTAGTCGGCAGGGACGACACCAACTATGAAGTCCAAGTTCGGATTGTTGTTCGCGTTGTAGGTCATCCTGCATCGGTTGAGGTAGTGAGCAAGCTGAACTCCCGTAGAGCTGAGGGCGCCGGGCGTGTGCGGCCGGCCGAGCAGCGGGTAGTACTCGTCGGGTGATATGGGATAGGTGTTCGCGAAGAACGTGCCCGCCTCCCCGACGAAAGCGGACAGTGAAACAGTGTTGGGGTAGCCGGACGACAAGATCTGCCTGAACAGGTGTCGAAGCCCCACAGTGTCGGTCACCAGCACGTCCTCGGTCATCTCGTTATTCTGACGGTTCTGGTCGGCCAACTGCTCGCCCGGGTCCACGACCGCACGCAGGGTGTGAGTGCCGGCGTCGAGCTTGCCGATATGGAAGTTGAAGGTGTCCTCGCAGTTGATCCTGTCCCTCACGCTGTACATATGGACATCACTGTATATGGTCTTGTTGTTACTGTCGGGCTGGAACTCGACGCCATCGACGTACAGCACTGCATTAACGCCGTGCACGGTCCCCACACCCGTCATGTCCGTCACGAACAACCTGACGGCGGTCTCCTTGCCCTCTACCAGCTTCCCGCCCTCGATAGCCTGTACCACGAGGATGTCGCTCACGGCCATATCGCCGTCGCAGGGTACCATCACGTGCTCCTCGAGCATCGGCTCGAAGTTCACCATGCCCGAGCTGCACGGGCCGGTCGCACTGCACCAGAAGTTGTTTCTGACGTCGATCACCGAGGGGGAAGGGTTACCTACATCGAACGCGCGATTGCCCCAGATATCGTTATGATGAATGACCGGACTAGCGCCGGACGGCCCGATGCTGATCCCGTCGCGGTTGTTGATAATCGCATTGCCCGTTATCACCGGTGAAGCGCCCTGGTAGATGCATAGTCCGGTGACCGAGTTGTCGGATATCGTGCATCCCTCTATCGTCGGGCTTCCCGCCTGCATGTTGATGCCAGTGCCGTTGTAGGCAATGGTACACCCCGATATCTCAGGGTCGGCGTGACAGCACCAGATGCCGACGCTGCCACCCTCGATAGTGCATGAGCTCAGCCTGCCACCGGAATGCTGCTCGAACAAGACGTGTACGCCGTAGTCCGACTGCTCGCCGGACTCCGTGGTGAAGGTCACGTCTGTCGCCTCGAGCGAGCCCGCGACGTGCAGACAGGTGGCACTTTGCCCCATGGTGGTGTGCCTGACAGTGACCCCCGGCTTGATCGTGAGCGTTGCGTCCTCGGCGACCTCGATGCCGATCGTCGATGAGAACCAGTCGGCGCCGATGTAGACATCATCCGTTATCAGGTATGTGCTGTGGTTCAGAGGCGACCATTCCGTGTCCTGGGTGATCGTGCCGCTTACCCTGCCCAGCGTCGCCGAGACAGGGTAGCTGTCCATCGACCTGAGCTGGTCGCCGTCACGGTAGTACAGCCGGAGCATGTACGTATGACTGTCTCCATAATCCAGGTCCTCATCCCTGTAGAACGTAGTCGACCTGTCCGATATGGTCATGACTGGCTGGTCGTCCCTGAGAATCTCGTATTTGGCGAAGTCGGCGTAGTCGCTCTGGTTCCAGGAGATGTCGACCATCGTGTTCCCGACGTAGACCAGGGTCAGATCGATGTATCCATACGCCGAGGTGACGGCGGGCAAGGCACCCGCAGCCAAAACAATCATAAAGATGACCAGAAGCGCACGCGCAGCATTCTTGGCAAGCATCGTTTCCCCCCTGCGATTCCGTGTCTGGAGCAATAGCGGCCCGTTGTGACCACGGTTGCTCCCCAGACCTCCTCCATTCTGCTCGCACCTTAATGCAAGTGCATACAGGTATACAATGGCCCTTTTCGGGGAGCAGCAGGGGGCAAATGGTACCAAGGTGCTTGACAGGGCACTTCTGGTCAAGGTACCTGCGTCAGGATTCGCCGCCGGAGGCCTGCCTGGACTTCTCCTGAAGCTCGTACAGCTTCGTGATGGCCTCAAGAGGCGTCATAGAGGAGACATCGATCTCGAGAATCTCCTCCAGGATTGGCGGTGTAGCGCCGAATAGGGGCAGCTGCGGCTCGGGCGGCTTGCGCTTGCCGCGAGAGGGGCGGGGCCCCGCATCACCGGCACGAGCGCGGTCCTCCAGCTCGGCCAGCACCTCGTTCGCGCGATGGACAACGGCCTTCGGCAAGCCCGCCAGCTTGGCGACATGGATGCCGTAGCTCTTGTCCGCGCCGCCGGGGATTATCTTGCGCAGAAACACCACATCGCCGCCATCCTCCGCGACTGCCACATTGAAGTTCGCGACACGGGGAAGGTAGCCGGAGAGCGCCGTGAGTTCGTGATAGTGGGTGGCGAAAAGCGTCTTCGCCCCCAACCGGGGGTGGTTGTGGATGTACTCGGCAACCGCACGGGCAATCGACAGCCCGTCATAGGTGGAGGTCCCACGGCCGATCTCATCGAGGATAATCAGCGATTTCGACGTGGCATTGTTCAATATGTTCGCAGTCTCCAGCATCTCAACCATGAAGGTTGACTGCCCGGTGACAAGGTCGTCCTGCAGGCCAACCCTGGTGAAGATGCGGTCAACCAGCCCGATCCTGGCAGAATCGGCCGGAACGAAGCTCCCGATCTGAGCCATGAGCACTATTATCGCCACCTGGCGCAGGTACGTTGATTTCCCAGACATGTTGGGGCCGGTCAGCACCACGAGTTGCGCGTCCCTGTTCGACAGATACACGTCATTGGGAACGAATCTATCATCGACAAGCGCACGCTCGACGACGGGGTGGCGGCCACCGATAATCTCGATCGAATCGTCCGTGGTCAGCTCAGGCTTGGCGTAGCCGTATCTGGCAGCCGCTTCGGCAAGGGCGCTGAGGACGTCCGCCTGCGCCAGCGCGGCCGCCACACGCAT
Source organism: uncultured Dehalococcoidia bacterium (assembly GCA_964524995.1). Taxonomy (GTDB): domain Bacteria; phylum Chloroflexota; class Dehalococcoidia; order SZUA-161; family SZUA-161; genus CAZGDV01. The sequence continues at coordinate 14,946 of CAZGDV010000057.1, forward strand.
GACTCTCTCCGCCGACCCCGCAATCTGCCTGCACAACTGGCGATAGATGCTTCCCTCCAGCTCCTCGATCCGCGATGCCGCGTTCAAGATCAGTGATTCGAACTCCTTGAGCTGAGGAGTGAAGTAGCGCTCAGCTCCCACCAGGGTCTGCTTGCGGATATAGTCCTCGGGCACCTTGTCCACGTGCGGCGAGGTGACCTCGATGTAATAGCCAAACACCTTGTTGTATCCCACCTTGAGCGGCTTGATCCCCGTGCGCTCGCGCTCGGTGCGCTCCAGGTCCGCGAGGTACTTCCTAGCATCCGACGACGCGGAACGCAGCTCATCCAGCTCGGCGGAGAAGCCCTCGCGTATAACGCCTCCGTCGGAGACCGCCGAGGGCGGATCATCCGTGACGGCCCTGGAGATCAGCGCCACAACCTCCTTGCACGGCTTCAACTCCGCATGAAGCCAATCGAGGCGCTTCTCCTGCTCCAGGAGCACACGTATCTGCGGCACCAGCTCCAGGCTCCGCCGCAACGAGACCAGCTCCCTGGGAATGGCGATGCCGGACCTGACCCTGTTGACCACCCGCTCCAGGTCCCCGACCCCGGACAGCAGGCCGATGACCTCGCCGCGCCGGGGAGTGAGGAAGCCCTCGACCGCCTGCTGCCTTCTCCGCAGCTCCCCGATATCGAGGAGGGGCTGCCCAACCCATTTCCTCAACAGCCTGCCCCCCATCGCCGTTCTGGTCAGGTCTATGACCGACAGCAGGGAACCACTGCTCAACCCGAGACGACTGCTCTGGAAAAGCTCCAGGTTGCGCCGGGTCGCCGCGTCCAATGTCATGAACGAGTCGGTGTGATATGTGGTTAGGCCGGTAATCTGGTCCAGCGCACCCTTCTGGGTCTCCTCCAGATAGCACAGAACCGCCCCGGCCGCCCTGATCGCCTGCGGCAGGTGCTCACAGCCAAAACCCTCCAGCGACGACACCTCGAGTCGCTCGGCGAGCCTCCGTCGAGCGCTGTCAAGATCGACCAACCCGTCGTCAAGCTGCGTCAATGGCGCCACCCTCCACGAGGAGGGGATTTCGTCGTTGCGTGGCACCACTATCTCCGAAGGCCGCAGGCGTTCGAGCTCCGTGGGCACTCTGTCGGACGTAAGCTGCGTGGTAGCGAACTCGCTCGTGGTTATGTCAACATATGCCACGCCTGCGACACCGCCGTCGACCGCGACTGCAACGAGGTAGTTGTTGGACTTGTTCTCCAGCATGTTGGGCTCGACGACCGTACCCGGCGTTACGACACGAACCACCTCGCGCTCGACCAAACCCTTTCCCGGCCTTGGCTCCCCAACCTGCTCGCAGATGGCTACCTTGTACCCCTTCCCGATGAGCTTCGCCATGTAGCTGTCCAGTGCGTGGTGAGGTATGCCGGCCATCGGATAGCGCCTGCCCTTCCCCATTTCCCTGGAGGTCAGGACGATCTCCAACTCGCTCGATACTACCTTCGCATCATCGTCGAAGGTCTCGTAGAAGTCGCCGAGGCGGAAGAACACTATCGCCTGGGGGTAGCTGCGCTTGATCTTGAGGTACTGGCTTCTGATCGGAGTCATTGAACTCATGCTCTCGCCCCGGATATTGTACAAGAATGGACAGCACTAAGAGAAGTCAATTCTATGAACAAGGGGCTTCCGCATTCCCAGACGAGTGTGCTAGAATATGTCCACGACATAAGAGGACAGGCTGGCGGTCATCCTCCGCCGCGACGCAATCATATGCCCCCAAGATGTACTCCTAAGGGCAATCAATTACGTGATCCCTCGGGCCACTCCCAGCGATTATCAGCAGGGAACACGACTGCCGACTCGCGTCCAGCAGGCGGACTCGACTGGAATGGCGGATGCGCGATTGAGTGACAAGAAGAAGACCAAGCAGCAACTACTCGACGAATTGAAGGTCCTGCGCCAGAGAATCGCTGAGTTGGAGAGTTCTCGCGCTGGTGTGTCCTCTGACGAACAGGACCCGGACTCTTATCGCCGGCGCCTCGAGCGGCTCGTCGAGGAGCGAACAGCAGAGCTCACCACTGTGAACAGACGGCTCGATGAAGAAATTGAGAAACACCAGAATACCGAGAGCGAACTGAAGGAAAGCGAGCGGCGCTTCCGCGCAATCACAGAGGCTACCCCCGTCCCCATAGTCATCACGCGCAGGTCGGATGGCGTGATCCTCTACGCGAACAAGCATTTCCTCAATACATTCGGCCTCGGCAAAGACGATATTCTCAGCCACGGGACATCCGACTTCTATCACGCCAGCACCGAACGCAACCGCTTGCTCGAAGAGATGGAGGCCGAAGGCTGCCTCCTGAACTACGAGTTCCATGGCCAGGTCCCGGGCGGTCCCGAGTTCTGGCTGCTCGTCTCGACGCAGCCGCTGACCTTTGAAGGCGAGGATGCGCTGCTGGGCGGCTTCATCGACATATCCGACCTCAAGCGCGCAGAGAACGCCCTTAGGGATGCGGAGGAATACTTCAAGGCTCTGGTGGAGAATTCCACAGAGGTCTTTGCAGTCATAAACAGGGACGGTTCGATCCGTTACGAGAGCCCATCGCTGAAGTCACTGACCGGTCGCGACCCGCAAGAGAGAAAAGGGCAGAGCATATTCGAATTCATCCACCCAGAAGACACGGCAATAGTCAGAGACAGATTCACGATGGTCATCGAGAATCCTGGCAGAATTGTCACCGGCGAGTTTCGCGGCTTCTGGAGGGGTGATTGGCATTACGTCGAGGCCCGTGGCCAGAACCTGCTAAACGATCCCGTAGTGAACGGGGTCATAGTCACCTTCCGCGATGTCACAGACCGCAGGCTGGCTGAACTGGAGGCCCAACACAGGGAGCAATATTACAAGTCTCTCATTGAGAATGCCATGGACGTCATCGTCCTGATACGGGATGACGGCACCATAGGCTACGAGAGCTCATCGATCAGACGAGTTCTTGGCTACGGTCTGGAAGACGTCATAGACAAGAACGGCTTCGAGTTCGTACACCCAGACGACCTCGGCCGCGCCAAGGCCGTCTTCGAGAGGCTCCTGAACAACCCCGACGAGACGCAGTACATAGAGCTCCGAGCTATCGACAAAGCCGGCTCCTGGCACATTGTCGAGTGCCTTGCCAAGAGCCTGCTCCATGACCCCGCCGTCCGCGGTATAACCGTCAACTTCCGCGACATCACCGAACGCAAGAGGGCTGAGGAAGACCTGCGCCAGAGCGAGGAACGCTACCGCATCCTCGCAGAGAACGCAAGGGACGTGATCTGGACAGTCGACATGAACCTGCGATTCACTTACGTCAGCCCATCAATTACGCCCCTGCTGGGCTACAGCGTCCAGGCGGCAATGGCGACAAGTATTGAAGAGTTGCTGACACCCGCGTCGTTCGCCACAGCTATAGGCGTGTTCGAGGAAGAACGGAGAATCGAGAGGGGTCACTCAAGGACAGTCTCCCGATCACGCACACTCGAGTTAGAGCTCAAGCGCAGAGACGGCTCCACAGTGTGGACCGAGGTGGTGGCGGTCGTCATGCGCGACGAGTATTTCCGTCGGACGGAAATACTCGGTGTCGCGCGCGATATCTCGGAGCGCAAGAAGGCCAGAGAGGAGCTCAAAGAGGCGTACGAGAAGGAAAAACAGCTTCGCGAGCAGCTCGAAGTCGAGATGAAGAGCAGGGTAGAGTTCACCAGGGCGCTGACGCATGAGTTGAAGACCCCGCTGACCTCGATCCTCGCCTCCAGCGACATGTTGATCGCCCAACTCCACGAGGAGCCGGTTGCCAGCCTGGCCAAGAACATCAACTGGGGTGCCACCAATCTCAACGACAGGATCGAGGAGCTCCTGGACCTGGCAAGGCTGGAGACCGGTATGTTGGAACTGAAGGTGGACTCAGTAGACTTGGTACAGCTGCTCCGCGAGACGGCCGGCCGCATGGTCCCGGTGGCTGAGACCCAGGGGCAGACGCTCAACATAAGCGTTCCCC
>CAZGDV010000058.1:0-17941 GCA_964524995.1 uncultured Dehalococcoidia bacterium
AAGACGAGACCAGTAGCGCAACCGAATGACGAGTACCGGAGCCTGTTCACCAATGCAGTGAGACCATTAGTAAAACCACTGCGAGACGCTGCACAGGGAGAAGTCCTCCGTCCGCCGTTCAGGACGCCGGCTCGTGGTATTGCACCAAGTCCTCACATGTGATAGATTCTATCAACAAGCTGGGGGCTGAGCAGGCATAGCCCTCGCAGAGGCCAGAGCTTTGGCACGCAGCAAGGGAGGGGCATCGCGTGGCAGACAACAATCTCAACTGGATCGCCAATTTCATCTGGGGCATTGCCGACGACGTTCTGCGGGACGTCTACGTTCGCGGCAAGTACCGCGATGTCATCCTTCCCATGACCGTCATCCGCCGGCTGGATGCAGTGCTGGAGCCAACCAAGAAGGCCGTCCTCGACATGAAGGAGCGCTTGGACAAGGCTGGTATCACCAACCAGGATGCCGCCCTGAAGCAGGCTTCCGGTCAGGCATTCTACAACGCCTCACCCTTCACCCTGCGCGATCTGAAGGCCCGTGGCAAGCAGCAGCAGCTCAAGGCTGACTTCGAGACCTACCTGGACGGGTTTTCGCCGAACGTACAGGAGATACTGGACAAGTTCAAACTGCGCAACCAGATTCCCACCCTTGTGGAGGCCGATATTCTGGGCCATCTCATCGAGAAGTTCCTTGACCCATCGATCAACCTGAGTCCGAAGGCCGTCTATGGACAGGATGGCACGGTCAGGCTGCACCCACTGGACAACCACGCCATGGGGACCATCTTCGAGGAGCTCATCAGGCGTTTCAACGCGGAGAACAACGAAGAGGCGGGCGAGCACTTCACGCCGCGGGATGTGGTGAGGTTGATGGCCAACCTGGTGTTCCTGCCCGTTGCCGACCGAATACGGTCCAGCACCTATCTACTGTACGACGGCGCCTGCGGTACGGGCGGCATGCTGACCGTGGCGGAGGAGACCCTGGCCGAGCTGGCCGAGCAACACGGACTTGAGGTTGGCATTCACCTGTATGGCCAGGAGGTCAATGCGGAGACCTACGCCATCAGCAAGGCCGACCTTCTGCTCAAAGGCCAGGGCGAGGAGGCGGAGGACATCAAGTACGGTTCAACGCTGTCGCAGGACGCCTTCCCGTCCCGTGAATTCGATTTCATGCTGTCCAATCCGCCCCATGGGAAGAGCTGGAAGACCGATCTGGAACGTTTGGGCGGGAAGGGCGACATCAAGGACCACCGCTTTGTCATTGAACATGCCGGAGATCCGGATTTCAAGCTGGTCACCCGCTCCAGCGATGGCCAGCTTATGTTCCTGGTGAACATGCTCAGCAAGATGAAGCACAACACCGCCCTGGGCAGCCGCATCGCCGAGGTACACAATGGCTCTTCGCTGTTCACGGGGGACGCCGGCCAGGGCGAGAGCAACATCCGTCGCTGGATCATTGAGAACGACTGGCTCGAAGCTATCGTGGCCCTGCCGCTGAACACGTTCTACAACACCGGCATCGCCACCTACATCTGGGTGCTGAGCAACCGCAAGCCGGAACATCGCCGGGGCAAGGTCCAGCTTATCGACGCCACGGCGTGGTACAAGCCATTGAGGAAGAATCTGGGCCGGAAGAACTGCGAGCTGTCGTCCGAGGATGTGAAGCGGATCTGCGACACCTTCCTCGCCTTCGATGAGACGGAGCAATCGAAGATATTCCCCAACGCCGCCTTCGGCTATTGGAAAGTGGTGGTGGAGCGTCCGTTGCGAGTGAGGGACATTGACCCACAGAGGGCATACAGCCCCAAGGAGGTCAAGGATCTCAAGGCGAAGGCCAAGGCGGACGAGACTGCCCCACCGGTCATCAGGAAGATACACAAGACAGGCAAGGCAGAGCCGGACCCACTGCATGGACTGTTCGAGACCGCTATCGACGGCAAGCGATGCGTGGTGGAGTACGAGCCCGACAGCGAGCTCCGCGACACGGAGCAGGTAGCTCTCCTGGAGCCTGGCGGCATCGAGGCCTTCTTCCTTCGTGAGGTGTTGCCCCACGTGCCGGATGCCTGGATCGACGAGTCCGGCATCAAGACCGGCTACGAAATCAGCTTCACCCGCTACTTCTACAAGCCGCAGCCCCTGCGCACGCTGGAAGAGATCAAGGCCGACATCCTGGCCCTGGAGAAGGAGACGGAGGGTCTGTTGGATGAGATAATCGGGGGAGGTGAATCATGACGCAAGAACAAACCAACCAGATCCTGAAGTGCCGTGACGATCACGCCCCGGTGTTGTTCTATGCTGATGGCGACACGATTGCAGGTGCTCCTTCGTTCAAGCTGCGGGAGGGGTCAACGTGTTCGTGGGCAAGACCGGATGAGGCCTTTGGTCCCGACAAGCTCCGGTCGCGCATAGAGCCATGGCTAACCGCTCTCTGCCAGTCGGAGCATTTCGCGTTGCTCGTGGGTTCTGGCTTGACCCACGCGCTTCATCGCATGGCAACCGGCGAGTCGCTGCCGGGAATGAGCGCCAGCAGACTCGGCATCTTCGATGGCGAGATTGCAGAGGAAGCAAAGCGCTCGGCTGAGGCCGCGGGTCGTAGTGCGGGAAACTTCGAGGATCAGATTCGTGTTGCCAATGAACTGCTTCGCGGCCTTGAGATCATCGCCTCGACAAGAAAGGCGGACGCGGAAGAGAATCAACAGGCCTGTATATTGAGAGAGGGACTTGAGCGCGTACTCGGCGAGTTCGCGGCCTTGATTCTGAAGGGCGAGTCTGGCTTAGTTTTGGCACCTGACGACAAGCGCGAACAAGCGTTCAATTATCTCGTGAGCTTTCTGATGAGTTTCGCAAGCCGTTCGGGCACGCGGGATAGACTGCAGCTTTTCACGACGAACTACGACCGCGCTATTGAAGCCGGGGCGGATGTGGCTGGATTACGCCTGGTCGATCGCTTCGTTGGCATGCTGGCACCGGTCTTCCGGTCATCACGTCTCGACGTGGATATGCACTACAACCCCCCCGGCATTCGGGGCGAGCCGCGCTACTTGGAGGGGGTGGCTCGTTTCACAAAGCTGCACGGATCCGTGGACTGGGTGCAGTGCGACAAAACCATCCGCCGCATTGGGCTTCCGTTCGGTGCTGGGAACATCGCGCCGTACCTGTCAGCTCCCGGGCTGGGAGGTGAGGCTTTGCAGCTCATGATCTATCCTAACGCCGCAAAAGATCGGGAGACAGCGTCGTATCCCTATGTCGAGCTCTTTCGTGACTTCGCCGCGGCAGCTTGTCGACCAAACAGCACATTGACGTGCTTTGGCTATGGCTTTGGCGATGAGCACATCAACCGGGTCATCGAGGATATGCTGACCATTCCATCAGCGCACTTGGTCGTCATAGCGCATAGCGACCCACTGGGGCGGATCATGCAGACCTATGAGCGGCTGGGGAGGCACGCACAGATGACACTGCTAATCGGAAACCACCTCGGTGAATTACAGACTGTGGTAGACAACTATCTACCCAAGCCAGCAATCGATCGGACGATGTTCCGCATGGCGGAGCTTCTCAAGGCCCGGTGGGGTGCTGCTCAGGTTGAGGGCGGTATCGACAACAAGGCGCCGACCGCGGAGGAGGGTTAATCTCATGAACCAAGCCCCGTTCGAGCAGGCTGGGAGCCTTCGAATCGGCACTGTGGACTTCGTGTCTCCAGATGAGATCAAAGTCACCCTCGATATTGAGGCTCCCGAGTCGGTGGCACTAAACGCGGGAGGCACCCGGCCGTTTCCCAGGGTTAACAGTTACCTCTTGATTCCCGTAGATGATGGCTTTCTCGTTGGACAGATCGAATGGGTAATGGTGGAGCGTTCAGCATTCCCGAAACGCCGCGGCCTTCAGGATTTTGGCCTTGTGGATCTGCCCTACCCATTGCGCAAACTGAGAATTAATCCGCTCGGGATGCTGCGGCAGCGTCCGCGCGGCGCCCAGGAATACACATTTCGTCGAGGAGCTAATGCACTACCTTCAATCGGCGCTGCGGTTGTGCTTCCTACCGAGCGCCAGCTTCGCTCGATTGTAGAATCTGGGGAGCGGAGACGTGTCAAGATCGGCACCAGCCCCCTTGCCGGCGATGCTGAAGTCAGGGTCGATCCGAATCGCTTGTTCGGCCGCCACCTAGCCGTACTGGGCAACACCGGGAGCGGGAAGTCTTGTTCGGTCGCAGGGCTGATTCGGTGGTGCCTCGAGGAGGCCCAGAATGCTTGCTCCGGGCGGCCCAACGCGAGATTCATCGTGTTGGACCCAAACGGGGAGTACTCCCGAGCGTTCAGTGATAATGACAACGATTCCCCTTGCAAAGCGCGAGTCTTCAAGGTCAATCCGGCCACTGGAGAACTAGCGCTCAAGGTACCTCTGTGGTTCTGGAACAGTGCTGAGTGGACTTCGTTCACCCAGGCGAGTGCTAGAACACAGAGGCCAACCCTCATTCATGCATTGCGCCTCGTGCGGGCGGGGGCAACCGAGCCAGCGGAAGACCCTGGCCACGAGATGCGCTGCTTCTTGCGAACGATCGTGGCAGTAATGCGGGCCGAGAAGAACTCAGGAAGTCCCTGGGGAAGCTACCCGAAGCCAAAATCCTTCTCTGAGAAGTTGGAGAAGTGGAAGACAGGGCTTGAATCGGAGCTAGCCTCCTTTTCAGGTGACCCACACGAGAGACTGCAGAAGCTCATCACGGAGATGGACAAGCTCTGCATGCCTCGGAGAAAGCAGTACCCTCATTATGATTTCACACTGCAGGAGGTTGATTCGCTACTCCAGTCAGTGAGCGATGCGCATGCTGCCTTTGGAGGAATTGACAGTGACATACTACCACCAGACGTAGATGCACCGTGCCCGTTTGACGGGGATTCTCTACTTCGTTCTGTTGAGGCTGCAGCTGAAATGCTCAACGTTTCCGAATATGTTGAAACGTTGCTGATCCGAATTCGCGCGCTTCTAACTGATGTACGCATGAAGCCAGTCTTGGGAGGGAAGGAAGACATATTGCTTGACCGATGGCTCAATGACTATATTGGGGGGGATAAGGCTGGTGCCGGATGCGTGTCGGTGATCGACCTTTCACTGGTACCCTCTGACGTCATTCACGTCGTAACAGCCGTGATTGCTCGAATGGTTTTCGAGGCACTCCAGCGCTACGTTGAGATAAACGAAGTTACGCTCCCGACTGTGCTGGTGATGGAAGAGGCTCACACATTCATCAAGCGTTACAGGGAGGATCTCGAGGATCAGGATGCAGCTTCAATTTGCTGCCAGGTATTCGAACGTATCGCGAGGGAGGGACGGAAGTTTGGGCTTGGACTTGTCCTCTCCTCACAACAGCCTTCGGAGCTTTCACGTACTGTGCTGTCGCAGTGCAATACATTCCTGCTCCACCGGATCAGCAATGACCGTGACCAGGATCTCGTTCACCGGCTGGTTCCCGATAGCTTGAGGGGGCTACTCCGTGAGCTGCCATCGTTGCCATCCCAAAGTGGCATACTCCTCGGATGGGCTTCGGAACTGCCCGTAATGGTGAGAATGAATGACCTGCCACATTCCCAACAACCTCGGTCTGACGACCCGGAGTTCTGGGGTGTCTGGGTCGGCAAGGATGACGAAGGGAATCCCATCTCGCGTGACACCGATTGGCCGCGCATCGCTAAGAACTGGCAGACACCTGCGACTAGCGAGGACGAGAGAGTTGACAACTTATGACCGCCGATCTCAAGCCATATCCCGCCTACAAGGACTCAGGCGTGCCGTGGCTGGGTGATGTGCCCGAGCATTGGGACGTCCTACCCAATCGGGCGCTGTTCACCGAAGTGGAAGAACGTGGGCATCCTGATGAGCAGATGCTGTCTGTCACGATCACGAAAGGAGTCATTCTTCAGCAAGCGTTGCTGGCAGATAGCTCGAAGAAAGACGGATCAAACCAGGATAAGTCTGCTTACAAGCTCGTTCGGCCTGGCGACATTGCATACAACAAGATGCGGGCATGGCAGGGCGCAATCGGCCTCTCCGCCCTCCGAGGAATCATCAGCCCGGCCTATGTGGTGCAGCGTCCACGCCAAGGCACGGACCCGCGTTACCTCCACTACTTGCTAAGAACTCCGGCATTCGCGAAGGAGGCAGAGCGTTGGTCCTATGGCATTACCTCGGATATGTGGAGCTTGCGCCCAGAGCACTTCAAGATGATCTATGCGTGCTTGCCATCCGCCCTCGAACAATCCGCCATCGTCAAGTTCCTTGACCACATAGACCGCCGAATCCGGCGCTACATTCGGGCCAAGCAGAAGCTGATCAAGTTGCTGGAGGAGCAGAAGCAGGTCATCATCCACCACCCCGTCACCCGCGGCCTCGACCCGAGCGTGCGCCTCAAGCCCTCGGGTGTAGAATGGATGGGTAATGTGCCGGAGCATTGGGAGGTAGTAGCGCTGGGAAAGGTTTGCACGTCCCGCTGCGATGGACCGTTCGGTTCAGGCCTGAAATCCGTGCATTATACTCCCACCGGCGTTCGGGTTGTTCGTCTTCAGAACATTGGCAGTGGCCTGTTTCGCGATGTTGATGCCGCTTTCATCTCAGACGAGCACTACGCGTCACTTGGGAACCACGGTGTCATTGGTGGTGATCTGCTGGTAGCCGGACTGGGTGACGAGAATATCCCTGTTGGCCGCGCGTGCGTAGCACCCCAGGGTATTGGGCCTGCAATGGTCAAGGCCGATTGTTTTCGCTTTCGTCTCAAGCCGGATCGCGTTGTTGGGCCGTACCTAGCCTACCATCTATCGGCAACGGCGGCTGGTGCGACAGCTTGGCTCTCTACTGGCTCAACACGCCTGAGAATCAACCTATCCAGTACCTCAGCACGTTCGGTTGCTTTGCCCCCCCTGCAAGAGCAACAGGATATCATCGACTACATCTCAGGCCAGACAGAAACACTCACCACTGCTGCCTCGTGCATTCAAGGTGAGATCGCGTTACTGCGCGAGTACCGCACCCGGCTGATTGCCGACGTGGTCACGGGCAAGCTGGACGTGCGCGAGGCGGCAGCGCGGCTGCCCGACGAGGCTGACGAACCCGAGACGCAGCTTGACACCCATGCTTCAATTGAGGGAGAGGACATGGCAGACTGGGAAGGAATATCTGAGCCGGGATACGGAGCAGAAGAAGGACCGGAGCTCGACGGCAACGGAAGGGAGGATGACCTATGACCTACCAGCGAGAAGAGAACGGTCCGCTCATACGTGAAATCAGGCTTCGCAACCTGCTGTCCTACGGGCCGGAAACGGAGCCCCTCCGGCTCGACCGCCTGAATGTCCTCATTGGTCCCAACGGGTCAGGCAAGTCCAATCTGATCGAGGCTATCTCGCTGCTGCGCGCTGCCCCCAATGACATTCGCTCTGTCATTCGCGAGGGTGGGGGTGTGGGCGAATGGATATGGAAAGGAAGTCCCGGGCAGACAGCTTCCATCGAGGTCCTGGTCAGCAACCCCCAGGGCCAGCAGCCGCTGCGACACGTGCTGGCGTTCCGCGAGGAGAGACTCGGCTTCCGCGTGGATGACGAGCGCATCGAGAACGAGAGGCCCTACGACGATCATCCTGATACGTACTTCTACTACCGCTTCCAACGCGGACAGCCGATTGTCAACACCCCCACAGAGTTGGGGCGAAAACTGGCACGCGAATCCGTCTCTCCCGACCTCTCAATCCTCGCCCAGCTTCGCCATCCGGAAGACTACCCCGTTTTCGCCTACCTGGCAGACTCCTATGAGAAGTTCCGCATCTACCGCGAATGGCAGTTTGGGCGGAAGAGCGTGTTCCGTGTCCCCCAGATGACCGATATGAGGAATGATCGACTGGAGGACGACTTCTCAAACCTGGGGCTGTTCCTGAACCGGCTGCGGGGGATACCAAAGGCAAAGAAGGCGATTCTTGCAGCAATCCGCGACCTCTACGAAGGCCTCGACGACTTTGATGTCAGCATCGCAGGTGGGACGGTGCAGGTCTTCTTCAGCGAGGGTGACTTCACCATCCCGGCCACCCGCCTGTCGGATGGCACGTTGCGCTACCTCTGCCTCGTGGCGATCCTGTGCGATCCGCAGCCACCGCCGCTGGTCTGTATCGAGGAACCGGAGTTGGGCCTCCACCCGGACATTCTGCCCAGGTTGGCCGATCTGCTCATCAGTGCCGCTGAGCGCACCCAGTTGATTGTCACCACCCACTCCGACATCCTGGTGGACGCATTGACCGAGCGTCCCGATGCCGTCGTGCTATGTGAGAAGCACGAGGGGCATACCACCCTGCGGCGGCTTGACCCCGCCGAGCTTAGCCAGTGGCTGGAAAAGTACCGACTCGGCCAGCTTTGGACCAAGGGCCAGTTGGGAGGGAATCGCTGGTGAGCGCGAAGATATGTCTCGAAGGTGGCGGCGATTCCAAGGAGCTTCACATACGCTGTCGTGAGGGCTTTCGCAAGCTGCTGGAGAAATGCGGCTTCTCGGGTCGGATGCCCAGATTGGTGGCTTCCGGGGGACGGACAGCCACTTACGACGATTTCCGCACCTGTCATGCAGCGAGACGCCAGGGAGATTACGTCGCCATGCTGATCGACAGCGAAGAACCCGTCGTGGACATCGAGGCGACGTGGGCGCATCTGAGAGATCGAGATGGCTGGCCCAGGCCGGACCAAGCCGGTGACGAACAGGTGTTGCTGATGACCACGTGCATGGAGACATGGATTGTCTGCGACCGGGATACGCTTCGCCAGCACTATGGCAGCAGGCTTCAGGTGTCGGCACTGCCTTCACTCGTCGATCTGGAGAACCGGCCGCGAGACGTCGTCCAGCATGCGCTGACTCACGCCACCCGCAAGTGCTCGAATGCCTATGCCAAGGGGAAACGCTCGTTTGAGGTCTTGGGCAAGCTTGAGCCGGCCACTCTCTGTGAGCACCTCCCAACCTTCGTGCGAGTCCACCGTATTTTGCAGGATAAGCTGTGAAGACAAGCGATACCAGTGAAAAAGCGCTGGAAGGCCTGATCGTCGCGGCACTAACGGCTGGCGCCGGCGACGTGTCCGGCGAGGCCAAGGCCGTGCGTGACCCGAGAGCCCCCTACGGGAGAGCGGGCGATTATGTGGAGGGCGACCGGGAGGACTACGACCGCGATCACGCCGTGGACCTGGCCAAGCTGCTGGCGTTCCTGCGTGACACCCAGCCGGAGGTGATGGAAGTGCTCGGCCTTCACGACGACGGCCCGAGACGGCAGCAGTTCCTGGCCCGCCTGCAAGGGGAGATCACCAAGCGCGGTGTCATCGACGTGCTGCGCAGGGGCATCCAGCACGGCCCGGCGTCCGTAGACCTCTTCTACGGAACGCCCACTCCCGGCAATGCCAAAGCCGAGAAGTTCTTCCAGGCCAACATTCTCAGCGTGACGCGCCAACTGCACTACAGCAGGGACGAGACCCAACTGGCGCTCGACCTTTGCCTTTTCATCAACGGGTTGCCCATCGTTACCTTCGAGCTGAAGAACCGGCTGACCAAGCAGACCTATGACGATGCCATCCAGCAGTACAGGCGCGACCGAGATCCCAGGGAGCTGCTGTTCCAGTTTGGCCGGTGTGCGGTCCATTTCGCGGTGGATGACGAACAGGTGTGGATGTGCACCGAGCTGAAGGGCGAGAAATCGTGGTTCCTGCCGTTCAATAAGGGCTGGAACGATGGGGCGGGCAACCCACCCAACCCCCACGGCCTGAAGACGGATTACCTGTGGAAGGAGATACTGACCAGGGAGGGGCTGGCCGATATCCTGGAGAACTACGCCCAGGTTGTGGAAGAGAAGGACGAACGTACGGGGCGGAAGAAGGAGAGGCAGATATTCACGCGCTTTCACCAGCTCGATGTGGTGCACAGACTGCTGGCCGATGCGGCGGCGCAGGGCGCCGGCAGGCGCTATCTGATCCAGCACTCGGCCGGCAGTGGCAAGAGCAACTCCATCGCCTGGCTGGCCCATCAACTGGTGGGACTGCAGAGGGACGAGAAGGCGCTCTTCGATTCGGTGATCGTAGTCACCGACAGAAGGGTCCTGGACAAGCAGATCCGGGATACGATCAGGCAGTTCGCCCAAGTGTCGTCCGTGGTCGGGGCAGTGACCGAGGGCTCGCAACAGCTCCGCAGGTTCATCGAGTCGGGCAAGCAGATCATCATCACCACCGTGCAGAAGTTCCCTGAGATCCTCGACGAGATAGGCGACCAGCACAGGGGACGGAAGTTCGCCATCATCATCGATGAGGCCCATTCCAGCCATGGCGGGCGGACCTCCGCCAAGATGAATATTGTGCTCTCCGGGCGGGGTGGTGAAGAGGAAGAGGAAACCTACGAGGACATCATCAACCGGATCATGGAATCGAAGAAGATGCTGGCCAACGCCAGCTACTTCGCCTTCACTGCCACGCCCAAGAACAGGACCCTGGAGATCTTCGGCGAGCCGTATCCTGAAGGGGACAGGGTGGTGCACCGTCCGTTTCACAGCTACACCATGAAGCAGGCGATACAGGAGGGCTTCATACTGGATGTGCTGAAGAACTACACGCCGGTGGAGAGCTACTATCGTTTGATGAAGACGGTGGCTGAAGACCCCGAGTTCGACACCAGGAAGGCCAGGAAGAAACTGCGGCGGTATGTGGAGTCGCACGAGCACGCGATCAGGCAGAAAGCGGAGATCATGGTGGACCATTTCCACGAGCAGGTGCTGGCAAGAAAGAAGATCGGCGGGCAGGCCAGGGCGATGGTGGTGACCGGCAGCATTCAACGGGCCATCCAATACTATCATGCTTTCGTAGAGTATCTGGCCGAACAGAAGAGCCCATATGAGGCGATAGTGGCGTTCTCGGGCGAGCACGAGTACGGGGGGCGGAGGGTGACGGAGACCTCACTGAACGGCTTCGCGGGCAGTCTGATTCCAGAGAGATTCCGCGATGACCCGTATCGGTTCCTGATCTGCGCAGAGAAGTTCCAGACGGGCTACGATGAACCTCTGCTGCACACCATGTACGTCGACAAGCAACTGGAGGGGATCAAGGCAGTGCAGACGCTGTCGCGCCTCAACCGGGCGCATCCGCAGAAGCACGACACTTTCGTCCTGGACTTCATGAACGACGCGGAGACGATCCGGGAGGCGTTTGAGCCCTATTACAGGACGACAATCCTCAGCGAGGAGACCGACCCCAACAAGCTTCACGATCTGAAGGCCGACCTCAACCGGCATCAGGTGTACTCCTGGGGGCAGGTGGAGGAGTTGGTTCAGTTGTACTTGGGTGGCGCTTACCGTGACCGGCTTGACCCGATTCTCGATGTCTGTGCGGCTGTCTACCTTGACAGTCTGAACGAGGACGAGCAGGTGGACTTCAAGGGAAAAGCGAAAGCGTTCGTGCGAACCTATGGGTTCCTGGCGTCAATCCTACCGTATACCAACGCCACATGGGAGAAGCTGTCCATCTTTTTGAATTTCCTCGTCCCCAAGCTGCCGGCACCGAAGGAGGAAGACCTGGCCAGGGGTGTGCTGGAGACCATAGACATGGAGAGCTATCGTGTTGAGGTCGAGGCCTCGCTGGCAATCCGGCTTCAGGATGAGGACGGCCAGGTCGGGCCGGTGCCGACAAGCACGGTGGCAGGCAAGCAGGAACCCCAGATGAAGCTTCTCAGCGAGATAATCAGGGAGTTCAACGAGCAGTTCGGAAACATCGACTGGAAGGATGCCGACAAGATTCAGAAGGCAATCGCGGAGGAGATTCCTGCCAAGGTGGCCGCTGACAGGGCATACCGGAACGCTATCAGGAACTCGGACAGGCAGAACGCCAGGGTTGAGCACGACAGGGCGCTGCAGCGGGTGATGAACGAGCTTCTCAGCGACCACACCCAGCTATACGGCTTGTTCAGTGACAACCCCGCCTTCCGCCGATGGCTGGAGGACACGGTGTTTGCGGCCACTTACTCCGGGGCGGAGTGAGGGATGCTTTCCCAGTCGCCCGTGAAGGAGAGGGATTGCTCCGGCGTCTGGGAGGGAGGGAGGGGTAGGGACGGTGGCTTGCTGGCGGCGATGATGACACGGATTTCGATGGCGCGTTGGCAGGTTGGATGTTATGCCATTGCAGTATTGCGTCAGACTATACATGCTGTGATAGCGTCCTCAGAATCCAAGCAGACCGATCGAGATGGTTAACTGAGAGCAAATGAGCGAGCGACGTCAAGTAAGGGACCCGGTCTTTGGGTTCATACCCATCAACGGCAAAGAGGCTGAAATAGTCGATACGCCGGTTTTCCAGCGATTGAGAGGTATCCGCCAACTGGCCTTTGCGAACCTTGTATACCCCGGCGCTCTGAACACGCGGTTCGATCACTCTCTGGGGGTCTGCCACGTTTCCGGAATGATGGCCAAATTGCTGTTGGACAACGAAGAGGATCGCCGACTGGTACGAGTGGCAGCTCTGCTTCACGATATAGGCCACGGACCATTCTCACATGTCTCGGAGGAGGCTCTCGAGATTTATGCGGATCGCGATAGCCTGGGCAGCTTGATCGAGAAGAGGGAGAAGATTCACGAGTTGGTGACAACAGAGATCATCAGGAATGACCGCAATCTGGAACGGATCATCGGCGCCAGTGACCGTGACAAGATATGCAAGCTGCTGAGCGAAGGTTTCAGCGAACCGATACTGCGATCGTTGATTTCCGGCCCTCTGGATGCTGACAAACAGGACTACTTGCTGCGCGACAGCCATTTCTGTGGGGTGAAGTACGGACTCTTTGACATAGGGCAGCTCCATCGCGAGCTCAAGGCAAAAGATGACATCGGCGGCAAACAGCTGATGATTTCTGAGGATGGAATCCATGCCGTAGAGCAATTTGTTCTGGCCAAGTATTACATCACCACTCAGGTGTATCGGCACCCCATCCGTCTTATCACGGACCAGATGCTCGTGAGGGCGATCGTGTTGGGTATCGACAAAGACGGCATCGACGAGCTAAGCCAGCTCTACGGCTACGACGGATCCAAGCAGTTTGTGGAGAGATATGTTGCCTATGATGACTCACGATTTCTGGCTGATTTCAGTAGTGACAGGTTCAAGGACAAGCACAGCCATGACCTTCTTTCCAGGCTGAAAGAAAGGCGACTGCTCAAGCGTGTCTACCACAAGAGTGTCAACAAGTTTCAGCCAGGAGAGTTAGGTGATGCTATTAGTCAGGTATCAAGCTTTGAGAACCGGTGCAAACGAGGCCAGTTGGAGAGTGCTCTGTATGACGTGCTGTGCGAAGTGACAAGAGATAGCCAGTGCGCGCAAATTGACTAAGAGGAGAGGGCCCGCAACTTTGTCATAGCTCATGCCTACACTATCAGGTCGGTTCGGACGCAGTCCAGAAATGACGAGGGGTCAATCATGGTTGATGCACGACCCAAGCCCAGGTTCTTCGAAGAGGAATCTGTCCTTTTCAAATCCATCGATGAAAGTCTGAGTGAGGCATTCATTGACGTGTATGCACCCGTAATGTATGATTCGCCTAACGATAAGGAGAGACTCTTGAACTTGCTTGATGAACCAATTACGGAGGCGGTGGCCGGTTTCTACAGCAAAGGAGGCGATGATGCAGACCCGTGAATTCCTGCTGTTGGCATACCTGGCCCTGGGTGGGGAAGTCAGTGGCAAGACCGCCCTCCAGAAAAAAATCTACTTCCTTGGTGAGATCACCGGCTTTGAGGCTGGTTTCGAAGCACATTACTACGGACCGTACTCCTCTGAGGTCGCAGGAGCTAATTCTGAGCTGAAATCCCTCGGCTACGTCAAACAGTCTGCCAATTACTGGGGCAGGACAAGCCCGAACGGTTTTGAGATCGTTAGGTATGACTACCAATTAACCGACGCGGGAAAGAAGGTCGCGGAGCAGAAGAGGCAGCGATTCACTGAGGAGTGGAAGCCGATCGAGGCTGCAACTCAGAAGATGGTCGAGGCTGAAAAGGGCGGATCGCTCGACTACATGGGGCTCGCGGCTGCAGCAAAAGCTCACTTCTTGATCAAGCAGAAAGGCGGCACAGCCTACCCAACAGAGATAAGGGAAATGGCACGCCAGTTCAATTGGTCGCTGAGCGAGCAGGAAGTGGAGAGAGCTGGCGACTTCCTAGTACAAATCGGGCTGGTGACTCAAGGCTAAGATACTCTCTGTTTCTTGTGCATGGGTTCAGGCCAGAATCTGTGACCCGCTATGGCTCTTCAACTACTATCCTCTTGACTTGATGCAGATAAACGCCCTGTATGCAGTCTCAGAAGCCCTCTTGACAGGCCAGCATCCACTTCGTACATGTCGAAGCTCATCCTTCGCGGCACTGGCACGAACGCCGCCAAGAGGACTCACGACGTTGCTCCTACGATTCGCAGCCTACAACGAAATCGCATGTCGTTCCCCGGTCCGCAGACACCACATCGGAACCGCCTAGCCGGAGGATGATCAGTGCTCAACCGAGGGCATCCGGCACTTCGGATAGTGGCCCGACTTGTTGTGATGGGGGCCGTCGCCGGCAGACCGCCCGGGGCCAAACATGAGTCGACCGAGGGACGAAAAGGCAACGACTGACAGATGGTACCAGATGACCGACGAGGCTGCGCGGGCCTCGAATCCGTGCTTGAGGGGGCCGAAGCTTGACATACAACGCTCGGCGTGCGCTTGAGCTTCTCCGAGCGGGCTGCCAGCTTCCGGACGCCCATTTCCGCCCTGGGCAGGAAGAAGCCATCCGCCACATCGTCGAAGGACGCGGGCGGCTGTTGGTGGTGCAGAAGACCGGCTGGGGCAAAAGCTTCGTTTATTTCATCGCCACCAAGCTGCTGCGGGAGGCGGGCGGTGGTCCGGCCCTGCTCATCTCGCCGTTGCTGGCGCTGATGCGCAACCAGATCGCCGCGGCCGAGCGCATGGGCGTTCGGGCGGTCACCATAAACTCGGATAACCAGAACGATTGGACGGACATCGAAGCCGCGATACTACGTAACGAGGTAGACATCCTGCTTATCTCGCCCGAGCGGCTGGCCAATGAGCGCTTCACTACGGGAGTGCTGGCCAGGATGGCCGGCCGCATCGCCCTGCTGGTAATCGACGAAGCCCACTGCATCTCAGACTGGGGACACGACTTCCGCCCGCATTACCGCCTGCTGGAGCGGATCGTGCGCACATTGCCAGCCAACCTGAGGCTCCTGGCGACCACGGCTACGGCCAACAACCGCGTGATGGACGACCTGCAGTCCGTGCTTGGCCCCGATCTCGGCATTTCCCGTGGCGACCTGAACAGGCCGTCCCTCGCGCTGCAGACCATCCGGCTGCCTGACCAGGCTCAGCGCCTGGCCTGGCTGGCCGAGCAGGTCCCGGCACTGCCAGGCCATGGAATCATCTACACTCTCACCGTACGCGATGCGGAACGGGTTGCCGAATGGCTGAAGTCGCGTGGAGTGAACGTGGCGGCCTACACAAGCGAAACCGGGGAGCAACGTCCCGAACTGGAGCAGGCACTGCTGGAGAACCGCCTGAAGGCCCTGGTTGCCACGGTCGCCCTGGGCATGGGCTTCGACAAGCCGGACCTTTCCTTCGTGGTCCACTACCAGGCGCCCGGATCAGTGGTGGCATACTACCAGCAGGTGGGAAGGGCCGGCCGGGCACTGGAGGCCGCCTACGGGGTGTTGCTCAGCGGCGAAGAAGAGACGGACATCACGGACTATTTCATCGACAGCGCCTTCCCCACGCGGGATGAAGTCAGGCGTGTTCTGGAGGCCCTGGAGGGAGCCCCAAGCGGCCTGTCCATACCGGAGTTGACGGGCGCTGTGAACGTCAGCCGGGGCCGCATAGAGAAGACCATCTCGCTGCTTTCCCTGGAATCACCGACTCCGATTGCCAAGCAGGGCACGAAATGGCAGTTGACGCCGGCCAAGTTGAGCGAGGCTTTCTGGCAGCGGGCGCAACGGCTGACCGAGCTACGACGGTATGAGCAGCAGCAGATGCAACAATACGTCGGCCTGCAATCCGGGCACATGGAGTTCCTCATCCGTGCGCTGGACGGTGGTCCCGGCGATGTCCAGCCACCGGCGTTGCCCGCACTCCCGTCGAGCGTGGACCCTGTGACTGTGTGGGAGGCGGTGGCATTCTTGCGCCGCACCAGCCTGCCCATCGAGCCTCGGAAGCAGTGGCCCCCCGGCGGAATGCCTCAATATGGAGTCAACGGACGAATCCGTGCTGACCTCCAGTCCCAACCAGGCAAGGCTCTCTGCCTGTGGGGGGATGCCGGATGGGGGGGCCTGGTACGCCAGGGGAAATACAGCGACGGGCGGTACGCGGACGACCTGGTGGAAGCCTGCGCCAGGCTGGTGATAGAATGGAATCCGCAACCGGCGCCGGCGTGGGTCACCAGCATCCCGTCACTCCGTCACCCGGACCTGGTGCCAGGTTTCGCCCAGCGACTGGCTAAGGCTTTGAACCTGCCGTACGTGCAGGCGCTCAAGAAGACAGGAGACCGCCCGGAGCAGAAGTCTATGGCTAACAGCACGCAGCAGGCGCGCAATCTCGATGGCTCGATGGCCGTGGCAACCCAGCCGCTGCCCGCGGGTCCAGTCCTTCTCGTGGATGACATGGTCGATTCCCGCTGGACCTTGACGGTTGCCGTGTGGCTGCTGCGCTCCCATGGCAGCGGCGAGGTATGGCCACTGGCGCTATCCTGGACGGGACAGGGCCAATGAGCCTGTCGATCTCCCCCAATACACAGGCAATCCTCCTGTTGACCGCGCCCCTGATTGTGGGACGCGCCTCACCATCATCAGAGCTGCTTGCCCAGTGGGAGTACAGGAAGCTGGCAAGGTTCCTTCACGAAAGGCAACGCCAACCGGCCGATTTCCTGGGTCCCGACGCCGAGGCACTGGTTGGTGAGTGCCAGAGCGTGTTTGACGGCGGCCGGCTTGGTCGCTTGCTGGCGCGTGGCTTTCTATTGAGCCAGGCGGTCGAGCGATGGCAGGCGCGTGCGATCTGGGTTGTGAGCCGGGCTGACGCCGGGTATCCGAGGAGACTGAAGGACCACCTCAGAGATGATGCGCCGCCGGTCATCTATGGTTGCGGGGATGCCGGCATCCTGGATACCGGCGGTCTGGCCGTCGTCGGGTCAAGGCAAGTCGATGATACGCTGCTTCAATACACAGCAGGCATCGGTCGACTGGCCGCCCAATCGGGGCGCACCTTGATTTCCGGTGGTGCTCGTGGCGTCGACCAGGCAGCTATGAGAGGCTCACTGGAAGCGGGCGGCAAGGTGACAGGAGTCCTGGCCGACAGCCTCGAGCGGGCTGTTCTCAACCGCGACCACCGCAGTCTTCTGATGGATGGACAACTGGCCCTGATTTCACCCTACGACCCTGCGGCCGGGTTCAATGTCGGTCATGCCATGCAGCGGAACAAGCTGATGTACGCCCTGGCGGAGGCGGCCCTTGTTGTGAACTCGGATTATGGAAAAGGCGGGACGTGGGCCGGAGCTATCGAGCAACTGGAGAAGCTGCAGTTTGTACCTGTCTATGTCCGCTCGACAGGGAAGATCGGAAAGGGGCTTGAAGCTCTCCAACGCAAGGGGGCTTTGACCTGGCCAAATCCCGCAACGCCCGAAGAATTCGCTCAGGTGCTCGATGTCGATGTTGACCGTGAGCCAGCAACGGCGAAACAAAGCCAGCTTCCTTTCGAGATTTAGCCTGATCAGTCCCACAGGGTTTCTGCCGATCTGCTCCCTTCAGAAGCTTTGCCCACGGCGCAGGGTGGAGAAGCGCCGGTGCCTCCTGCGAGTGAACCCGGGATGCCCCCGTTATTAGCAGCACCTAACCCCGCCGTGGCGGGAACCAAGCATGGGGTTGACGAATCTCCAAATCTC
>CAZGDV010000059.1:0-17876 GCA_964524995.1 uncultured Dehalococcoidia bacterium
GGCGGCCAAACATGCCGGCATGGTCTACCCGGCACTCGGCCTGCACCCGTGGAACCTGGCCGCAATGGACGGCGGACAGGTGGACAGGACGCTTCACCAGATCGAGAGCAACATCGAGCCCATCGCCGCGATCGGTGAAGTCGGCCTCGACTACCATAAGAAGGTCCGGGCGTCCGTCGACAAGGATCGCCAGCAGGCCCTCTTTCGCGATGTCCTCGATATAGCACGCAGATACGACAAGCCGGTCAGCATACATACTCGCTACGCGTGGAAGGACGGCTTCGAGCTCGTCAGAGCTTCCGGGGTCGGCAAGGCGGTGTTCCACTGGTACACCGGGTTCTCGAGCGTGCTGCGGGAGATACTCGCCGCTGGTTACTTCATCTCGGCGACCCCCGCTGCCGAGTATCACGACGAGCACCGGAGAGCTGTCAAAGAATCGCCTCTGGAGAGCTTACTGCTGGAGACGGACTCGCCGGTGACCTATGGCAGGGAGGAACGTTTCCAGGCTCAACCCCGGGATACCCTGCGCGCGTTGAGAGCGGTGGCGCAGGTCAAGAACGTAGAAGAAGCAACCGTTGCCGAGGTTACGACGTCGAACGCCCGGACGCTGTTTGGTCTGTAGCGGCATGACCCGAGCAGACCGGCATCCAGCTAGAGTTTCGCCGACAGGAATTCGATCCTGGACTTGACAGCCTTGGCTGCTTCGGCCTTGTCCCTGGCCTTGGCAAGGTCCCTGGCCAGCTTCTCGTCGCCGATCACGTCCGCAACCCACTTGCTGAAGTCCGACTTCGTCTCGTTCGAGTGGGCTGAGAAGACAGCGTTGGCCATCTTGGGGAGCGCATCCTTGAGCTCCTTCATGCTGCTCAGCTTCTTGCCGTTCTGACACCAGAAGGCCTGGTCGTCGGGTACACTAGCCAAGAGCTGCTCCGCATCCTGCTTCAAAATCCTAGCCATGCTAAACATACCTCCAATCCAAAGATGCTCCAGCCTTTCACCGCCGTGCGGTGTGGTTTGCCTGTTCCTGCTGGGCCCGCCACTGTCAGAATGGCCATTGCGCGAACTCGTGAGCCAGGTAGGCAGCCAGCGCGAGCAGTACGACGAGCCCGACTATTGCCCCCAGATACATCGCTCTGGTCTGGTTGTGAGACGCCACACTCTCGCCAAGGTAGAAGCACAGCACACCCCATCCGGCTGTGGGAAGAACAAGCGCAAGCCACAGCTTCCACGGCGTTACCTCTGCCAGCATGAGCATGAGGGTTCCCAGTATCCACCAGAGAGAGATCAAAGCAAAGCACACTAGCCCTACGATCACGCCCCTGCCGGTGCTGGGGTCACCTGCTCGAAACCGTTCCGTTGACATATACACAGCTTCCTCGTGCCCTAGCTGTTCAGGTCCTGGAAGTGGCCTGTGGCTCTGCCTTGCTATCCCTTATCGGCCGTTCCTTGCTGGCATCACGAACAACCGCGACGGAATCGAGCAGCCCTTGACGCCGTGCCTGGAACTCGATTCTCTGGCACAGGTTCTTCAGGACCTCATCCCATGTATAAAGCGCGGCTGTCTGCCTGCCGGCGCGTCTCAGCTTGTCTGCCTCCAAGGGGTTGGTTGCCAAGTACAGCACATATGTCTCGATCTCAGCCGCGTCTCTTGTCTCGAGGACGATCGCATTGTAGAACGGGAGAGCGTAGTCCTCGCCCGTGCCGCCGGTGAAGGCCACACCCCCGGCGGCCATTGCCTCCAGTCCCACAAGCCCGAAGGGCTCGTGGACGCTATTCGCCAGCACCGCGTCGGAGGCGTGGTACATGATTCTGAGAAGTTCCTGCGGGCAGTGGAACCGGATGTTCACCATGTCCGCATCACTGCACGCGGCCATGGCGTTCATGTGCTCGTCGACGCTACTGCCGGTGGCGACTGCGTCTCTCACGATGAGGCCGAGCGACTCTGCTCTCTGCAGTACCGCTTCACCATGGGCCTCGATGCCGCCTCTAGCCAGTAGCACCGGCTTCGCGCCCCTGGCCTTGAGTCGCGCTAATGCCTCGATTGCCATCAGCCAGCACTTGTCAGGGTCCCAGCGGGCGACTTTCGTGAGCATGATGTCCGCGCTGAACAGGCTCCTGAGCCTGCTCGCTTGCCTCTCGTCAACGCCGTTCAGTAGAGACGATGGTATTCCATTGGGGATGACGAGTGGATTCAGGCCCATGCCGCGCATGATCTGTTTCATGTACCGGCTCACGGTTGTCAGCGTTACGCTCCTATTGAGCCTTCGCCAGTCTATGCGTTCGAACCCGAACGTGTTGTTCGCGTTCCAAAGCATGACTGCGTTGTTCCGGAGCCGCGCTTCACTCAGAACCTCGCTGAGGCGGCACATTGTCCCGGCGGTGTGCCACTCCTCGCCCAGGATGACCACTGCCCTCTCATGCGCAGTGGCCTGTCGGACGACCCGGTCTCTGACATATGCGGGTATAGACTCATAGTAGTCTCGGACCTTGTCGGCTTCGCCTTCGTAAACACCTCGCGGGTAGAACTCGCTCAGCCATTGGCACCACCGGTGAAGCACGAGGTTCCCGTTCTTCCTGGTTTCCTCACCCTTCAGCTTCGGATCGCCAACGTAGAACAGGTGGGTGCGGAAACCCCTGTCGGCGAGCGCCTCCGATAGATTGCTAACCCTCACGCCGAGCCCGCCGGCGAGAGAGTACAGGTCCGGCCCCTCGAAACTCAAGATGACGAACTCGGTGTTCTCTGGCGCTATGCTTGCTGTGGTCATTCGCTTTGTCGCTTTCCAGTCGATTCGACAGTCTGAATTCATTCTCAGGGGGTGGGATTCGCTCCCACCCCCTGGTGTCTCTGTGTGTCCTACTTCTTGGGTCCGGGTCTGCGTGGCTTGATGGTCTTGGCCACTTGTCCTTCACCTCCTGTGTGTCATTTTGGGGGCATCAACCCCGGACCTTAGCCTGCCAGCCGTTCGCGAGAGTGACTGCTGGCATGACTTCATGTTTACTGGGCATTGGCCCCGGAAGCTACTTCCTGGGCCTCAGCCCTGGCTTGTGCCCGACGGGGGGCCTTGACAGGCCGTCCGTCTTGTGGAATACTCTTGGCATGATGTTTCAGGAAAGGCAATACAAGAAGCATGACGCATGACATAACAATGATGAAGAGTATTGCCTTACCACTCATACTACCGTAATGATGCTTCGTTTTCATAACATGAATAATAATTCATAGGTCATTATGCATATTGGTGTGGATTTGTCAAGTACCCCGGGAAGCCTTTTTGTGGAGAAGTGAGACATGCCTGACTGGAGCTTTATAACGAACCACGGCCTCATACTGGCTGCTATAGCCCGGCGGCCCCGCAGCACCGCCCGAGAGATAGGCGATGAGGTGGGCATTACAGAGAGGGCGGCTCACAAGATCATCCGGGACCTGGAGGAGGACGGGTATATAACCAAGGCGAAAGTGGGTAGACGGAACCGGTATCGCATTGACCCTGACGTGCCGATCAAGGATGAGCCGAGCGATGCCGCGGTAGGAGAGCTGCTCGCGATGCTGGGATGGAAGCGGAGGCGCGGGCGAAGCAAGGCCAGCACTGGCTGATGCCTGATGTGTGGATTAGTCCTCCCACAACGGGTTGATCACGAGCCCGGCCGGTGTCTTGGGGAAGAAGTAGGTTGACTTCTGTGGCAGGCGCTTGCCTGCGTCAGCCGCCTCGATAAGGCTGGAGACGGGCGCTGGGTTGAGCAGGAAAGCCAGTTGGCACTCACCCGAGTCCACACACTCGATCGCTTGCTCTGCGTCGCGCGTGTAGCTGATATGAGCGTCCAGCTTATCCGGGCTGTCCATTCCTAGACCCTTCTCAAGGATTGCCCGCTGGAGTAGTATGACATCCGAATCGCGCCACAGGCTCAACTCATCCTCATCCATTAGGTCGTGAAGGTCGGCATCCGGCTGCAGCTTCAGGAGGCGGAGCCCCTCGCTCTTGCCGGCGTATAGTCCCAGTACGACTCCTCCTGCTCGCCTCACTTCGAGGGTACGGAGCCAAAGATCGGCAGTGTGAGTTGGATCATCGTGTCCCGGAATCTCTTCACTCGTGTCGAAGTATGGCTGTATCTTAGCGGCCAGGTTCGCGAGGGGCTGCAAGTCGACACCCTTGACCAGGCGGTGGGTGGGTGACATGACGATGCCCGGGTCATTGGAGTCCGTGAGACTCATCATGACGAAGTTGAACGGTTCCTCACCGGTGCAACCGGGGGTGGCAGCGCACTGCTCCGTCTTGTACCGCAGTGCCATCTCGTATCTGTGGTGTCCGTCTGCAATGTAGACGGGCTTGTCGGCAAGGAGCCCGGCAATGCCTTCTATCACCGAGTCATCCGACACGACCCACAGCAGCAGCTCCACGCCAAGGGCATCCTTCGCAATCATGTCTGGGTTGCCCTGTGCCGACCTCTGGAGGAGGTCGACAAGCCTGCCGCCGGTCGAGACCAGGCCCATGATCGGGCTCAGGTTTGCCCCGCAGGCCCTGAGCAGGTTCAGGCGGTCCTCTGCAGGCTTCCTGGTGGTCTGCTCGTGGGGCCGCACGCGGCCGCTCTCGAAATCCTCCAGGCGCACGGCGGCGATCAGATCCTGGCGGATGTGCCTCTGGTCTCTGTACCTGAACCTCTGCTCCAGGATGTATAGTGCCGGCTTGCCTTCTCGGATCAGCACGCCGTCGCGCAGCCAGTCACTCAGTGTAACGGCGGCACGTGTGTACTTGTTTGCGTCTTCGGAGTCGCCCGGGAGTTCTTCGCCGAACTCCAGTCGAATGAAGCTATAGGGGCTCTTGTCGTGGTAGGCGCGCCGTTCGCTCGGAGAGATGACGTCATAGGGTGGGGTAATGATTGCGGAGGGGTCCGGAATCCGTTGGGGGTTGTAGCGAAGGCCGCGGAACGGTCGGACGGTATTGGCGCGGCCCGATTTCACCAACCTAGCGTAGCATGCAGCCGAGGCTGTGTCAACTTGGCGATGCGCTTGAGCGCTCTCTTTGTTGCACCTACGAGGAGGTGGTAAAATGGGCAGAGAGGACACTCGTAGCGATGGGGTGGGGTTCTATTCGCTCGAGTGATGGACACGGAGGAACGCATGGACGAGATGAAGACGGCTCTCGAACGGGCGATGGAGAGGGCGGATCGACTGGGGAAGGCCTCCGAAGAGGATCAGAGGCAGTGGAAATACCGTCCGGAGGGGGAGAAGCTTGCTGCCATGCACCTCAGGGATGAGTGTGATCTGGTCGCGGAGGTTGGCAAGTATGACGACCAGGCTCGGGCGTACGTTGTAGGGGCTGCACTGGAGATACTGCTTCGAAGTATCGACTTGCCCAAGAACGAGGCTACCAAACGGGCTACCAGAAAGGCCATGGAGGCGATAAAGGAACTCAAGCGCGACAAGGTAGCTGTCGAGAACGCGTACACAAAGCTGAGACGTGTGTTCAACCATTATGAGCAGGAAGGCGAGCAGCAGAGGAGACAGGTGTACGAGGAGCTCAAAGCAGACGTCGAGGCCAAGCTGCGACAGATTGCGCAGCAGCAGGGCTATCCGGCGCAGGCGAGGATGAATTTAGAGAGCCAACCTCAGTTCCAGCAGGAGTGGCGCAGGGCACTGGCGCAGTTGGATGGCCAGTACCTGAAGCTACTGGACGAGTATAAGCAAGAGATCGCCTCGATTCCGTGAAGAGGCCGCTGGGCGAGGTGGGTAGTGTGTCCAAGACCGGTCAGAAACCGGTGACCATCCGGGTATCGTAGGCAAGAAATGCCAGCGAATCTGCCCCCCCAGTACTTCGAGGCTGAGAAGGTCTACAGGCAGGCCAGGACGCCGGAAGAGAAGGTCGAGGCCCTGGAGACCATGCTCGCCATCATGCCCAAGCACAAGGGCACCGACAAGCTGCGGGCCGAACTGCGGACCCGTATAGCCAAGTTCTCGGAGGAAGCACAGCGGCGCAGTTCCACCGCGCGAAGGGGCAGCGCGTACAATATACGTAAGGAGGGAGCCGGGCAGGTTGTCTTGGTGGGCCTGCCGAATGTCGGGAAGTCGGAGCTTCTCGCTGCTGTGACTGAGGCCACCCCCGAGGTGGGAGACTACCCGTTCACAACCAAGGAGCCACTGCCCGGCATGATGCATTTCGAGAACATCCAGATACAGCTTCTTGACATGCCGCCGATAACCGATCGCGACGCCAGGCCATGGTTCGCCCATCTGCTGCGCAATTCGGATGCCCTGGTCCTGGTGGTGGACCTTGGCGAAGAACCTGTTCTGCAGATTGAGACTCTGCTGTCGGAGCTCGCCG
The DNA here is from genome assembly GCA_964524995.1 of uncultured Dehalococcoidia bacterium. Taxonomy (GTDB): domain Bacteria; phylum Chloroflexota; class Dehalococcoidia; order SZUA-161; family SZUA-161; genus CAZGDV01. The sequence continues at coordinate 6,315 of CAZGDV010000059.1, forward strand.
CAATGAAGGTGCAGGTTATGCCTGATGATGAGTTGCCCATTGGGACCGTGCGCAAGTGTGCGCTTGTCCTCGGCTCGCGGAACGATCTGGACGAGGCTGGCGAGAGATGCGCACGCCTTCGATCGCGTTTCGAGGGTGTGTTGCCTGTGGAGTGTGTGTCGGTTCTGGACGACTCCGGGCTTGAGCGTCTCAGGAGGACGATCTTTGAGCGACTTGACATAATGAGGGTGTACACGAAGACTCCGGGCAAGAAGGCTGACATGGAGGACCCCGTGATTCTCAAGAAGGGCAGCACCCTCGAGGATGCAGCCGAGTCGGTTCACAAGGATTTTCGTGCCAACCTGAAGTACGCGCAGGTTTGGGGTTCAGGCAAGTTCGATGGGCAGCGGGTCAAGCGGGACTATGTTCTGGAGGACGGCGATATCGTCGAGCTGCACGCTTGAGCGGTGCTCAGAAACAGGGCAGGCGAGGACGGCCAAAACGAAAAAATGGCGCACGACGAAGACGAGAGAATAGAGCGGGCGATACGGGCAACTGAGGTGCTGCGGACGCCGAAGCAGGCATTGGCTACATTCGGCACCACTAACGTCTACTACTACATGGTGACGGAGCCATCGTACAAGGAGCTGGTCGAGGGCGACGAGGAGACGGTGGTCAGGGAGGGCAGGGTGCTTGCCGAGCGGCCGAGGGTTGTGACTCCTTCATACCTGGCCAACGTCGAGGGTTTCAGTGAAGAGGCTAGAAAATACCTCGAGATGGTTGTCCAGGAGCATGGTCCGCACACACCGGGTCTGTTCTATGGCTACAAGAACGAGCCGAAGGAGATGAACGTCGTGTCTTCTGACATGACCTCGGTGGTGCGCCGCATTGGGGAAGACCTGGACCGAGAGGGCAATTCGCTGTCCGCGATAATCAAGGGTGTGGATGAACTGTGGGACGTATCACTGTTGAAGTTCATATTCGAGATGACCAGCTACTCGCTCGGTGCCAACGTCTTCGAGTTGGGGAGTCGGGGTCTGCTGGACACCGACGCCAGGGGCGTCCCGATGGACGCCCGGCTCTCTATCGAACAGCTCTTCGCTCAGGTGGCCAAGGGAGATATGGACCCCTCGGTCCTGAAGCTGGAGCTCGACAGGTGGGGCCTGTTCGACGAGTACGAGGACAGGTTCCTCAAGCTCTTCAAGCGCTAGTGGATGGTTGGCGAAATGCCCCAGCCATCAGGGGATATCCTCCGGCAGGTCATTCGCCTCCTGGACGGGCTCCGTCTCGGGTTCCTTGCTCAGCATCTGAAGCCTGTCCAGCAGCGTGTGGAAGTTGATCACCCAGCCGACTCCGAAGACATGCTCAGTGAAAATGTGCGGGTCATTGGGGTTCCACATGCGCTCGCGAATGCGCTCTGCGGTGGGGAAGCGGAAGTCGTAGGGGATTAGGTTCGCGAGTCTGCCATGCCATTCCCGCTCCTCCGGCGGCTTTCTCATCTCCGTGTAGATGGCTGCTGCTATCAATGCGAGCATCAGCACTCTTACAAGGTTGCCGAACATCCTGGAGTCGTTCTTAGCCATCTCTCACCTCCGCCGAAGGCGAATAGGATTTCTCGCACGGCTGCGGCCAGCTACGATTATCATCGCATGCTTGTGCCGTGTCAAGCGAGAGTCGAATTGACCTCTCCTCGAAACGGGTGATAGAATTGCTCGCGCTTGCACTCCTCCCGATGACTGGCATCCCCGAGTGACTGTTGTGTGGGGGCATGGTGGAGTTCGAAGACATATTCCCGACGGTGATTCTGATACTGGGTGGGGTCATCATCTTCTCCATCCTGCTCAGGGCCGGTCTCAACAGGATCGGCATACCCTCGCTGGTTGGGTTCCTCATCCTCGGCCTCTTGCTCCGTGTTGGAGATGACCATTGGTCATTCTTGTCGGAAGAGGTTGGTGGCATCTTCGACTTCCTCGCCACCGTCGGCGTGGTCTTCTTGCTCTTCAGGGTTGGATTGGAGAGCAATCTCGCAGGCCTCAGACGCCAGCTCAAGCCCGCGAGCGTCATATGGGCGGGGAACATCTTCTTCAGCGGTTTCTTGGGGTATGTAGCCGCGTACTTCCTGCTTGGACTGGAGCAGATACCCAGCCTCTTTGTGGCGGTCGCTCTCACGGCCACCAGCGTGGCCATATCGGTGGGCGTGTGGCAGGAGGCCAAGGCTACTCAGTCCCGCGTGGGCGAGGTGCTGGTGGACGTGGCGGAGATGGACGACATCTCTGCCATGGTGCTGATGGCGCTGCTCTTCTCGGTGGTCCCGTTGCTCAGAGAGGGTGCCGAAGCATCCCTGGGTGTTGCTCTGGCCAAAGAGTTGGGCTTCCTCTTGCTCAAGACGGCCGCATTCGGCACCGTCTGCGTCATATTCTCCAGATACTTGGAGCACCGGCTCACGAGCCTGTTCAAGAGAATAGAGCCAGCACCCGGTCAGACCCTCATGGTGGCTGGCGCGGGCTTGATCATCGCGGCGCTGGCAGGGCTGCTGGGCTTCTCTGTTGCGATCGGGGCGTTCTTCGCCGGGCTTGTTTTCAGCCGCGACCCGGAGGCCGTGAAGGTCGATACGCCCTTCGGGCTGCTCTACGAGTTCTTCACGCCGTTCTTCTTCATTGGGATCGGGCTGAACATCGATCCTGGGTCTCTGGCGTCGGGTCTTGGCATCGGAGGGGTGCTGCTGGGTGTAGCAGTCCTGGGCAAGGTGGTCGGCACCGCCGGGCCGGCCATCGTGCCCATTGGGTGGACGGGCGCGCTTCTTCTCAGCGTCAGCATGGTTCCGCGGGCGGAGATCGCTATGGTGATAATGCAGAGAGGGTTGAACCAGGGGGACTGGGCCGTACCGGCTGACGTCTTCTCGGGCATGGTGCTGGTCACGGCCGTCACAGCGATCGTGACTCCGATAGTGTTGCGAAGGATGCTCCGTCGCTGGCCTCAGCAGGCCGATGCAGCGACGTGAAGTTAGTTACGACACGGGATGGTAGAGCCGCGCAGGGTTATGTGGCTCCGAAGATGAAAGGAGGTGCGTAGGGAGATGAAGGAATACGACGTGCTCGTGATCGGGTCCGGGTGCGGCTCCATGATAGCCGACGCGGCGATGGCTCAGGGGTTGAGCGTTGCGCTGGTGGACAAGGGTCCGTACGGCGGCACATGCCTGAACCTGGGCTGCATTCCGTCCAAGGTCCTGGTCTTCGCCGCCGACAGGGTCATGGAGATACGGGAGTCGAAGAAGCTGGGCATCGACGCCGAGATCAGGGACATAGACTTCTCCGCCATCATGGAGCGCATGCGCAAGGGCAGAAGGGAGTCACACGGGTTCTTGAAGGAGCAGGTGAAGAACGTTCAGGGGCTCGACTTCTACGAGGGAGAGGGCCATTTCGTGTCTGACTACACTGTGGAGGTCAGCGGAGAGCGGCTGAGGGGGAAGAAGGTGTTCATCGCGTCCGGCTCACGGCCGTTCATCCCTCCGATCAAGGGCCTGGACTCAGTAGACTATCTGACGAACGAGGAAGTCCTGGAACTCACGGAGAGACCGCAGAGCATGGTGATAATCGGCGGCGGCTACATTGCCGTGGAGTTCGGTCACTTCTTCGCTGCGATGGGGACCGAGATCACGATTCTGGAGATGATGGACAGGCTGGTCCAGTCGGAGGAGCCGGAGATATCGGCCTTGCTGGAGCGGGAGCTTGGCAAGCGCATGGCCATCCACACCAGAACGACGGCCGAAGAGGTGCGCCGTGCCGACGGTGGGGCGATCGTAGTTGCCAAGGACACTACCACCGGCAAACTACGTGAGGTGAGGGCTGAGAGGGTGCTGGTGGCGGTGGGAAGAAGGTCGAACGCCGACATTCTGAAGGTGGAGAACACCGGCGTCGAGGTTGACGAGAGGGGCTTCATCAAGGTCAACGAGTTCATGGAGACAAGCAAGCGGAACATCTACGCCCCTGGAGATGCCAATGGCAAGCACATGTTCCTGCATGTGGCCAACAAGGAGGCTGAGGTCGCCTGGCATAATGCCTACAACAAGAAGAAAGTGGCGATGGACTACAGCGCGATCCCGCATGCCGTGTACTCCCACCCGCAGGTCGCCGCTGTTGGCATGACGGAGGCACACGCAGCCGAGCACTACCATATTGCCGTTGGAAGGGTCAAGTACTCGGATACGGCCAAGGGCGAGGCCATGATGGAGGAGAACGGCTTCGCCAAGGCGATAGTCGACCATCACACCGATGCCATCCTGGGTTTCCACATAGTCGGGCCCTATGCGCCGATCCTGATCCAGGAGGTGACCAACGACATGGCTACCGGGGCCAACTCGCGTGGCATCACCGAGGGATTGCACATACACCCGTCGCTGCCGGAGCTGATACAGAGGACGTTGGAGAGCCTGGAGGAACCGGACTGACGACGCGCTAGCGCCGCCTTCAGCGGCAGGCTAGAGCTTGTGGACCGTGCCGCAATGGGGGCACTTGACTCTGTTCGCCTTGAGCTTTGGCGGTATCCTCAGCCTGGTACCGCAATTGCAGTCGATCGTTCGGTAGTCGTTCTTCTTCCACAGGACGTCTGATACCTCGCTGTGGCGCTCGAGCCTGCTGGGCTCGGGCTCTCGCGCGGCCTCAGGGGAGGGCGCGCGCAGTCCTACAGCGCCGGCGCTGGAGATCGTGGAAGCACCCAAGGCATGTCCACCACCCTTGTGCACCGTCTCGTAGGCTTCTTCGTAGTTGGCGAAGGAAGCACCACCGGCCATTGACCGGAGGATTCGAATGCGTTCCGACAGCGGCGGGTGCGTACTGGACAGATCGGCGGCTGCCCTGCCCTTCTTGCGGAATGGGTTGGCGATATACATGGGCGCCGTTGCCTGATTGGCGGACTGCAGCTGTAGCTTGGAGCCGCCGATCTTCTCCAGCGCCGAGGCGAGCCCCTCGGGATATCGCGTGTACAGGGCCGAGCTGGCGTCCGCGAGATACTCTCGCCTCCTGGAGATCGCGAAGTAGATCAGCTTTGCGAAGATGGGTGCCAGTATCGCCAGCACCAGCACCACCAGCAGGATTACGGCTTGGCCCGCCCCGCCTCCTCCCGAAGACCTACGCCCCCCGGTCATCGCGCCGAACCACATCATGTGCATGGCCCACCACGAGATCATGACGATTGTCCCGAGGAGCACAGCGCACCAGGCCATGAGCAGGACATCCCGGTTCTTGATATGGGCTATCTCGTGGGCCATAACGCCCTGGAGCTCGTCGCGGTTGAGCTTCTCCAGAAGGCCGGAGGTGATGGCGACGGACGCTCTCTTCGGGTCACGTCCCGTGGCGAAGGCATTGAGTGCCGGGTCGTCGATTATGTATATGTCCGGCATGCGTTCCAGGCCGGACGCCAGAGTCATTTCCTCGATGATGTTGAAGAGCCGGGGGTGGTCCTGCTTGCTGATCTTCTTGGCTTTGGCCAGGCCCAGCAGTATACTGTCGCCCTGGAAGTAGGCGACAAGGTTCATGATGCCCCAGATGATCAAGGCTATGACCAGGCCGCCGATGCCGCTGCCCGTGAAGGCCCAGCCGAGACCGTAGCCCAGTGCCAGGAGGAACACGGCCATGCCCGCCACCAGTACAGCGGACCGCATCTGATTGGATCTGATCTGCTCCCACATGGATGTTTATAGACCCGCTAGCTGAAGCTTACCTTGGGCACGGCTCTCTCGGTCTCCAGCTCGACCTCGAAGAACTCGTCCTCCTTGAAGCCGGTCATACCGGCAACGATGTTGGAGGGAAACATCTGGACCTTGTTGTTGTAGCCCAGGACTGCGTCGTTGTAGTACTGCCTTGAAAAGCTGATCTTGTTCTCGGTTGAGGTCAACTCCTCCTGCAAGGCCAGGAAGTTCTGATTGGCCTTGAGGTCGGGGTAGGCCTCGACGACGGCCAGCAGCCTGCCCAGGGCGCCCGACAGCTCAGCCTCGGCCTTGGACTGGGCCCCAACGCCCTTGCCGATGGCCGCTTGTGCCAAATTCCGGGCGCTGGTGACTGCCTCCAGCGTCTCCCTCTCGTGTGACGCATAGCCCTTGACTGTCTCCACCAAATTCGGGATCAGATCGTGCCTCCGCTTGAGCTGGACGTCGATCTGCGCCCAGGCGTTCTTCACCTGATTGCGCAGTCTCACGAGGCTGTTGTAGGTGCCCGCGATCAGGATGAGCAAGACTACTATGATGCCTATGATGACCCAGACTGCAATCATATTGGCCCTCCAAGGTTTGTTGGGTGCGTTAGGCCGATGCCACGGCACACAACGCACAGGGACTGCAATCAGTCCTTCGCCTGGAATACCTCGCCGAGGAATGTAATGATTCTGCCCTGCGAGTCGCTCTCGGCTGTCGACTTGTCTGGTAGCTGCGCTATTACCTGACCGACCTCGCCCTTGTCGAACCACAGGCCGTCGCCGCGCCCACACGCATCTATGAGCACCTCTGGATCGTGGCCTATAGCAGCCTTCTTCATCTTCTTGCCGCATATGGGGCACTTGCGCTTCTTCTCTTCAACCTGGGCTTCGGCTTTCGTGAGAACTTCGTCGAGAGAGAGGACGTCACTCCCCAGCTGCATGGTCTCGAGCAGCAGATCGAGTTCACCCGCGTCGAACCACACGCCGCCGCATTCCACGCAATAGTCAAGCTCGATGTGCTCGTGCTCTACGACTATCATCAGATTGTGGCAGGCAGGACACTTCATCTGGATGCTCCTTCGACCCAGCGCCAAGTGTATAGAATGCCCGATTGGGTGTCAAGCTGGGCTGCCGAGTGGGAGATCAGCACCCTACAATTGCAAAAGACACGGGAGGATGCTAGAGTTCTCATGACAAGCAGCGGTTTCGTGGGTTACAAGTGCGACTCAAGGCGCTAGAGAAGCGGTTCAACTTCAGCCATCTCAGGGTTTACTTCCAGAGGAGATTCGAAGCTCCCAGAGTGCTGTCCGACCTGGATATACCCGAAACGGGCGTATGTCTCGAGATCGGGTGTGGCCAGGGGACTGGTGCCCTGCTCATCAATCAATATGCCTACTGCCGCCGCCTCGTTTGTGTTGACATCGACCAGGAGACGATCGGAGTCGCCCGGCACTACATCCGCCACCCCCAGAAATGGGCCCGGGATATCAAGAATGGGAACATCCAGTTCATATGTGAGGACGCGTCCACACTGTCGTTCAAGGACTGCGCCTTCGATGCCGTGTTCCTGTTCGGAGTACTCCATCACATCGATGGTTGGCGCGCGGTCATCCATGAGGCCTGCCGTGTCCTCAAGGTCGGGGGCGTGTTCTCTTTCGAAGATGCGCTGTTCCCCAGCTCGCTGGGCGTTCTCAACCAGCTGGCTGGGCACGTCCCGATCGACACATCCGAACTGAGGCGGGTTCTGGAGGACGCTGGTTTCTCGGTGGAGCGGTTCGAGGTGACACGGCGCTTCGAGCTCACAAGCTACTTGCCGGGGTGCTACGTTCGTGCTGTCAAGGGGCAAGCTGCTGTGGTCTAGAACTGCTCCACGATCAGAGGAACGAAACTCACGACGCCGAGCAGGATGCAGAACTTCCAGAAGGCGACCCGCTGGGCGATCCTCAGCAACACACCGATCGTGATCAGGCCGAAGACGAATGCGGCCACTACGCTGCTCAGGGCGAACAACCCGAGTTCTACTTCCTCCAGCAGGGCGATTCCTATTCCAGCCACCAGGATGACCGGTATACTCATCAGGAAGCTCAACTTGATTGCACTGTCTGAGGCATAGGCCCTGAACAGGAGGGCCGAGACTGTCAGGCCCGATCTGCTCAGCCCCGGGAAAGCAGCAAACGCCTGTACGATGCCCACCAGGACGGCGTCCTTGACCTCCGGTGTTCTCTTGGTTCCAGCCTGACGGGTGCGTGCCATCCTCTGTACCAGCCCTGTGATGATCAGGAAAGCTCCTATCACGGCCATCAGTATCCCGGATCGAATCTGCTCCTCGCTGAGATCGAGATCCAGGACGGCATACAGCAACGGGCCGCCAATGAGACCCGTCAACAGCGTCGAAATGAGGAGGAACGTGATGAGGGCGTTGGGGCCGGGCTTGTCGGTACTTGCCCTCTCGCGCACATACCGGGGGACATGTCGCAGCAGGCCGACGACCTGCTCCCTGAAGTAGACCAGAGCCGCGAGCAGAGTCCCGAGGTGCAGCCAGACCGAAGTTGCGATGGCCTCGTCCACGGCCTTGTCGAAGAAGTTAACGAGGATCAGGGTGTTCACGCCCTCGCTGCTTATCGGGAGCCATTCGGTTATGCCCTGGATCGCGCCGAGCAGCAGCCCCTGAAGAAACTCAGTCACTCGAAGGACCTCGCAAGCACGACCGGATTATATCAGATTCGAACCATTACATCTTGGCTCGTCCACGGCACACCAGGCGGGAAATCGTGTAGGTTGCTCCAACTGAATTCAGACTCAATTCGAACCGAATTCTAACCGACTGAATCTAGGCTCTAAAGTACCTCATACTCCCCGTACCATAGTACCACGTACGATTGTACCGTCCATCTAATCAGTTGGTCGGCTTCCTATTTGAGGTGCGAAGGGCATGATGGCATCGTTGTGGTTGGTTTTCAACGGGCTGGATAGTCTCACCACATATATCGCGTTGCGTGTTGGCGCAATGGAAGCCAATCCCGTGATGGGCGGTATCAGCGGCGCGGTGGGGGAGATACCTGGTTACGCATTGAAGCTGGCGTTTGCGGCTGCTGTGGCAATACTACTATACAGAACTCGGAAGGTCAGGCTCTTTAAGTGGCTCAACCTGGGCATGGGAGCCATCGTACTCTTCAACGTGGGGGTCGTGACTTTCTGCTTGCTTGCCTAAGAACGGGCATCGCAGGCCCTGAGCTGTTCGTCAGACTCACATCGGGGCGGGAATCTTACCCGGGATTCGATAGAGGAGGGACGAGAATCATGCTGAGGCCGCGGAACCTTGTCCGGCCTATGCGCGACCCGTCTGATGGGCTGCGCGTGTCCAGGGCCGCAGCGGCACTGGTTGGCCTGCTTGTCCTGTTGAGTGCGCTGGACGCTGCCACCACACATATAGGCCTGAGTCTGGGTGCGAGTGAGGCAAACCCCTTGATGTCGGGGCTTATCAGCTCGGTCGGCGCGACACCGGCGTTTGTCGCCAAGCTGGCCGTCGTTCTCGTGGCTGCGATGGGGATCTGTCTCCTGGGGAGACCCAGAATCCTCGTTTGGATGTCCTTGGCAATGGCGGCTATTGTCTCGAGCAACCTGGCTGTAATCCTGTGTTCCTGATATGGCATAGCAGGGCGTACCGTGCATTGTTGGGTTGGCTGCAATAATCAGCGGGAGGGGTGCATTACGCTACCCCTCCCGTATTCGACACGAGTCTTCCTAGTACAACTAGCTGGTACCAGACAATTCAAGCTGGCTTAGATCGCCCATTGAGGCCCAGATACCGTCCCCGGGGCCTCCCAGACTTGCCTCCTCGCCGTTGAGTCGAAACTCGAGGTAGTCACCTGCCGACGCTCCTTCGTCCTCCTCCGTTAGAGGGTCATCACCGTAAACGGGCATCAGGCCGTAGCGTCCAGGGAGTGTGACTACGAACTCACCGCAAAGCACCCCTTGCGGATCATAGACGGTCACTCGCGTCCCGGCAGGCAACGGCTCGCCGTCCAGCGTACTCTCCATGCCGTAGAAGTTCACCCATGTACTGGTGGCGGTCACTTGCTGGCCCACCATTACCGGCGTTGGCGTGGGACTCGTCTCTGGGTCAGAGACGGCTGGCAGCTCATCGCCTGATCGGCCGTCGTCTCCTCCAGGTGCCAACGTAGCCGTGAAGCTGAGCATGGCGGCTACCAAGGCCACCGTGAGTATCGGGGCGATCAGCTTGCGCCATGAGAACGGCCCTCTGAACCAACCGGTGACGGACCAGGTAGGCGAAGCCTTGGCCGGTTTGGAGTCCCGGTTGCCGTCTTCTTGCTCCTGTAGTTCGTCCTTGACGCCGTCGTTGCTAGCCATTTCATGTCCTCCCTTAGACACTGGGGTACGTGAGCATTCCTTCTTGACTCATCTTGATCCAGTACCCGTGTCCTGGTTGAAGAGTTGTGAGCGTGTTCATCTCGGGTGGCAGTGAAGGATAGTATGAAATCGCACCCTGGTCGTAGCTGAGGACAGTGGTGTACTGTCCGTCGATCGAATAGAGGGCGGTACCCACGGAGAGTGGCGCGTCCGGCAGATAGCTGACCAGGTTCCACCCTTCCGAAAGCACCAGCGGAGTGTCAGTTGCCAGCGGCTGCCCGGTTAGGTGAAGTGTAGCGTCCGTGTTCATCTTGATCCAGTACCCGTGATAAGGATCGAGCGTATGAAGCGTGTTTCTGTCGGGCGATCGATCAGGGTAGTATGACAGGTAGCTATCTTCGTATCCTCTGACCACCTTGTACTGTCCATCTATGGAAGCCAGCACAGAGCTTACCTCGGGAGATTCCGGGATAACGCTGAAGGACATCGTGTTCCAGCCCTTCTTCAGCTCTATCGTGACCGTGACCTCGGGGGTCGGCGTCTGCGTAGGCCCTCCTGTTGGCGTAGGGGTTGGTGAACCCGGCTGTATTGTCGGAGTCGGGCTTGGTGTAGGCGAAGGACTGGTTCCTGAAGTACCACCGCTTCCACCGCTACCTCCGCTAGGCTGCTGGGTTGGCGGAGGTGTAGTTGGTGGTGGCGTGGTCGTTGGCGAGGGTGTTGGGCTCGGTGTCGAGCCAGGCGTAGGTGTCGGAGTAGGCTCGGGCGTAGGCGTGGGAGTGGGCTCGGGTGTCGGTGTAGGCGTAGGCTCAGGCGTAGGTGTCGGAGTGGGCTCGGGTGTCGGTGTAGGCGTAGGCTCGGGTGTAGGCGTGGGGGTAGGCTCGGGTGTCGGTGTCGGAGTAGGTTCGGGCGTAGGCGTGGGGGTAGGCTCGGGCGTAGGCGTCGGAGTAGGCTCGGGCGTAGGTGTTGGTGAAGGCGTGGGCGTAGGTGTCGGAGTAGGCGTCGGGGTTGGTGTAGGCTCAGGCGTACTTTCGAGGATCTCTATGCCGTTGATCATCTCGTAGTTCGCTGAAGCTGAGAAGGCGATGTCGAGCACTCCATCTTCGACACTGATCCCGGGATAGGTCTTCACAAGCGCAGCGTCGTAGCCCGCCTCTGCGAATATGTCGAGGTCGTCTTCAACGAGCTGTCCTTCCATGGTGACGTCGAAGACTCTCACGCCGGAGTCTGTGGCCCACGTCTCGGCGAAGTGGAGCGACACGTCATAGGTACCACTGTGCAGATTGAAACGATAGCCGTTGAAGTCGAACCTCAAAGTCTGGTAGATGCGGTCGTCAGAAGTCCCGCTAATCTCTCGATCGACACCGCGGTCGCGGGTATTGTCGTCCCCGTAGTACCCCCACGTCCCCTCGGAATAGGCCTGATCGGGCTCCCATGAGTTCTCTTCACTGTCAACGTATGCCTCGCCCCCGGCGTTCACTCTCACCGGCGGCTCGCACCACGAAGACGGTGTAGACGATGGTGTGG
>CAZGDV010000060.1:0-17449 GCA_964524995.1 uncultured Dehalococcoidia bacterium
TCTTTCTGAGGCAACTATACCACCTTCGGTAACATTTATTATCAGTCAATTCGGCATGTTGACAAGCCGATAGCTATATGCTAGAGTCCTAACCAAACTGAATACGTGATCGGCTGCGAACAAGAGTAGTAGCCCCCAAGCGAGGCTCAGAGAGCCGGGGAAGGTGTGAGCCGGTGCCTGCGCAGGGGGTGAATGGACTTGGGAGCCGCAAACCGAACCCGATTGTGGTAGTAGGCTTTGCCGGAGTTGGCACCGTTATCAGAGCCTAGGGTATCGTCTCAATCCGAGGCCGTACCCGAACCGAGTGAGTCGCCATCAGCCACTTTGAGATGGCGGCTAACAAGGGTGGCACCGCGGAGGTCAAGCCCCGTCCCTTGGACGGGGCTTTTCATTTGTATGATGAGGATGGAGTGATGGCGGCACAGTACAGTCCGAGTCTAGAAGAATTCAGGCGGCTGGCCAAAGAGGGGAACCTGATACCGATCTTCCGGGAACTCCCCGCCGACCTCGATACGCCGGTATCGGTTTTCCTCAAGCTGAGGCAGGCAGCACCAACCTTCCTGCTCGAGAGCGTCGAGGGCGGGGAGAAGCTGGGCCGCTACTCCTTCATGGGCGTGGGGCACGACCTCGTGCTCAAGGCGTCCGGGGATAGGGCCATTATCCACAGCAATGGGGACAGGCAGAAGGTCAGCCTGGAGGGAAGGGACTGCCTGCACCTCGTCCAGGAGATCCTGGCCCAGAGGAAGGTAGTGAAGGTGCCGGGGCTTCCCAGGTTTTTCGGGGGCGCAGTTGGCTACATGTCCTACGACATGGTGCGGCACTTCGAGCAACTGCCGGAGTGCTCGCGGGACGAACTCGGCCTGCCCGAGTGCGTCTTCGTGTTCACCGACACCATGATCATCTTCGACCATGTCCAGCACAAGATGAAGATAGTCGCCAACACGCCGACTGACGGACCCGCCGACTACGCCTACAATCAGGCCGTGCAGAAGATCGAGTCCATAGTGTCAAGGCTGAGCAAGCCGATGCCCATGGAGTCATTGAAACCGGGGAACGGCACAGTACCGGTGGAGCCGGGCACTCTCGTGTCCAACTTCACCCAGGAGGAGTTCGAGGAGGCGGTGAGGAAGTGCAAGGAATACATCGTGGCCGGCGATACGCTGCAGATCGTTCCTTCGCAGAGGCTGCGCCGAAAGACGAACGCACACCCCTTCGCCATCTACCGGGCGCTGCGAATGCTGAATCCATCGCCGTACCTGTTCTACCTCGACCTGGGCGACTTCCAGCTCATCGGTTCCAGCCCCGAGATGCTGGTGAAGGTAGAGGACGGCTTGGCTGAGACCTGTCCCATCGCCGGCACGCGACACAGGGGGGCAACGGAGGCGGAGGACGAGGCCCTGGCAGCGGAACTGCTGAGCGACCCCAAGGAACGGGCCGAGCACGCCATGTTGGTCGACCTGGCCAGGAACGATGTCGGCAGGGTCAGCGAGTACGGAAGCGTCAGCGTGCCTGTGCTCATGTCAGTCGAGAGATACTCTCACGTCATGCACATCGTGTCAACCGTTCGGGGCAGGCTCAAGGAAGGAGAGAACGCCTTCAGCCTGCTCCGTTCCGCATTCCCCGCCGGGACACTTACAGGAGCGCCCAAGATAAGGGCTATGGAGATCATCACGGAGATCGAGGACCTCAAGCGCGGCCCCTACGGCGGAGCCGTAGGCTACTTCAGCTTCAGCGGCAATATGGATACGTGCATCACTATCCGCACGATTGTGATGATAGGCAACACCGCGTATCTGCAGGCGGGGGCCGGGATAGTCTATGATTCTGACCCGACATTGGAGTATCATGAGACCCTGAACAAGCTCAAGGCCCTAGAGAAGGCTGTCGAGCAGGCAGAGGAGGAGCAACGCAGCCCGGAAGGGCTCAAGAGCCGGGAGGCTTGCGGGTAGCATGATCAGGGAAGCCATATCAACCGTTGTTTCGGGGATAGACCTCTCGCGGTCCGATGCAAGAGACGTCATGCGCGAGATCATGCGAGGCGAGGCGACACAGGCGCAGATCGGATCGTTCCTCACAGCTCTCAGGATCAAGGGCGAGACGATTGACGAGATAGCCGGTTGCGCCGAAGCGATGAAGGAGAGCGCAGTCCGAATCAGGCCTAAACGGGACGATCTCGTGGATACCTGCGGAACGGGTGGCGATGGAAGCGGCACGTTCAACATATCCACCACGGTCGCGTTCGTGGCCGCCGGCGCCGGACTGGCGGTCGCCAAGCACGGCAACCGCTCGGTCTCCAGCCAATGCGGCAGCGCGGACCTTCTGCAAGCGCTGGGTGTCAACCTCGAACTCGGCCCGGAACAGGTGAGTCAGTGCATAGACGAGGTGGGCATAGGTTTCCTGTTCGCTCCGCTGTTCCATCCGGCGATGAAGCACGCAATCGGGCCGAGGCGCGAGATCGGCCTGCGAACGATATTCAACGTGCTGGGCCCGCTCACCAACCCGGCCGGCGCGCGAAGGCAGGTGCTCGGCGTGTATGACGAGAGCCTGATCGATGCTTTGGCCAATGCACTCCTTGCACTCGGGTGTGATCACGCCCTGGTGGTGCACGGCGCGGGCGGCCTCGATGAGCTGTCGACAATGGGGTCCAGCAGGGTGGCGGAGGCCCGCAACGGGGACGTGAAGGTCTATCAACTCGATCCCGAGGGGTTCGGCCTTTCGCGGGCCAGGCTGAGCGATTTGGCGGGCGGCAGCGCCGAGGACAACGCAACCTTGACACGAGCCCTGCTGGACGGCGAGAAGGGGCCCCGCAGAGACATCGTCCTGCTGAATGCCGCAGCCGTCCTCGTCGTGGGGGGCAAGGCCAACGATCTCGAGGAGGGCATGGTGGCGGCGGCGGAGACTGTCGACAGTGGTGATGCCAGGCGTGCTCTTGACCACCTGGTCGAGTTCAGCAGGAGCGTCGGGAGCTGAGCCCGTGAGAGGAACGGTCGAAGTGATGGCCATAGTCAGGACTTTCTACGCGCTAGCCATTGCGGCGTTCCTGATCATGCTCGTGGCGTTCGGCATCTCCGCTTTCTACCAGGCCCCGCAGTATGACTACGACCGGGGTTGGGAGGCCCATGAGGAGGCGTTGCAGCATTACGAGCAGAACGTCTTCATTATCTCCTATCCCTGCGGCCTGTTCTTCGTTCTGCTCGGCCTGCTCCCGAGGCACAGGCCCGACTTCGTCATGCCCGGGCTCATACTCGGCGGGATAGGAGTGCTCTTCTACGCCATCAGTCAACAGTACATACCGACCGAATACAGGTTCGCCGGTGCGGCCGTAGGTCTGGTCGTTCTAGTAATCGTCGGGTACAGGACGGTGCTTGGCGGCACCGCAGCCGACGAGGGATAGCTGTGCTTCTCAACGAGATCGTGGCGAGGACGAAGCAGTTGCTCGAGCAGCGCAAGGGTGACACGCCCATCGCAGTGATCGAGCGGGCCGCCTCGGACCAGGCGGCAACCCGCGATTTCGCCGGCGCGCTCCGGGGGGAGGGAATCAGCCTGATCGCGGAGGTGAAACGCGCGTCACCATCGAGG
The DNA here is from genome assembly GCA_964524995.1 of uncultured Dehalococcoidia bacterium. Taxonomy (GTDB): domain Bacteria; phylum Chloroflexota; class Dehalococcoidia; order SZUA-161; family SZUA-161; genus CAZGDV01. The sequence continues at coordinate 3,580 of CAZGDV010000060.1, forward strand.
GGCCCGCTTCGGCTGGACTTGGACGCCGCCTCATTGGCTCGCGTCTATCGGGAGGCGGGCGCTGCGGCCATCTCGGTGCTCACGGAGCCGGAGTATTTCCTGGGAAGCCTCGATGACTTGAAGGCGGTGCGCGCGCAGGTCGATATCCCGGTCCTGCGCAAGGACTTCGTCATCGACCCGTATCAGGTGTACGAGGCACGCGCCTTCGGCGCGGACGCCGTCCTCCTGATCGTCAACATCTTGACAGAGAACGAACTGAAGGCCCTGCTGGAGACGGTACACGGCGCGGGAATGACGGCGCTGGTTGAAGTACACACGCAGGACGAGCTGATGAAAGCGTGGGACCTGTCGCCCAAAGTGATAGGCATCAACAACCGCAATCTCATGGATTTCAGCGTCGACCTACAGACGACGCTGGACCTGCGCCTGCTGGTGCCTTCCGATGTCGTCGTCGTGAGCGAAAGCGGCATCCACTCGCGCGACGACGTCCTGAAGCTCCAGGAGGGCGGCGTGGACGCAATGCTGGTTGGTGAATCGCTGGTGACCAGCCCGGATCCGGCATCGAAGATAGGTGAGTTGCTGGGCAGCCCCCGAGCAGGTTCGGCGTGATGGTTATGACCAGGGTCAAGATATGCGGGATCACCAATGTCGATGACGCGCTGGCCGCGGTCGAGTGCGGGGCGGACGCAGTGGGGTTCGTTTTCGCGCCCAGCCCGCGCCAGGTGACGATCGCGGAAGTGAAGCAGATCGCGAGCAAGCTGCCACCGTTCGTTGCCACGGTGGGCGTGTTCGTGGACAGCGAACTCGAAGAGATATGGAAGGCGATGTCGGAATGCGCTATCGATTTCGCCCAACTTCATGGCCGGGAGGGGCCGGGGCTCTGTGAGGCCCTGTATCCCAAGGTCATAAAGGCATTCACATCCGCGAGCCTGCCCGCGACGGAGGGACTGGCGCGGTACCGGGTGTCGGCGGTCATGCTGGACAAGGAGAAAGGCAACAGGTCGAACGGCACGGAGCTGAGGCAACTCTGGGAGATTGCCCGAAAGATAGGTCGCCACACACCCATAATCCTGGCGGGTGGGCTAACGCTGGAGAATGTGGGTAAGGCTATCGAGGTCGGGCAACCCTACGCCGTGGACGTATCGAGCGGCGTGGAGTCAGTCCCGGGGAAGAAGGACCATCGCAAGATGCGCGATTTCATCAGGAACGCGAAGCAGGGAGCACAAGGAGGCGGAAGTGCAGCTCCCTGACGGCAAAGGACGCTACGGTCCCTACGGGGGCAAGTTCGTCCCGGAGACGCTCATGCCGGCCCTGGGCGAGCTCGAAGAGGCCTATGCCCAGGCCAGGGCAGATAGCAGCTTCTGGGAGCGATATAATTCTCTGTGCCGTGACTACGTGGGACGGCCAACGCCCCTCTATCCCGCACGCAAGCTGTCGGACGAGCTCGGCGGAGCCACCGTACTGCTCAAGCGCGAGGACCTGGCACACACAGGCGCGCACAAGATCAACAACACGCTGGGACAGGGACTGCTGGCGCAACGAATGGGCAAGCAGCGTATCATTGCCGAGACGGGGGCGGGGCAACACGGGGTGGCGACCGCGACCACGTGCGCCATGCTCGGCCTCGATTGCGTCGTCTACATGGGAGAAGAGGACATCGTGCGGCAGTCGCTGAATGTTTTCAAAATGAAGCTGCTGGGTGCTGAGGTAAGGCCGGTGTCATCCGGCAGCCGCACGCTCAAGGACGCCATCAACGAGGCTATACGCGACTGGGTGACCAATGTCCGAACGACCTACTATCTGCTGGGGTCCGTAGTCGGACCACACCCGTACCCTGTGATGGTGCGTGATTTCCAGTCAATAATCGGGCGTGAGACCAAGGAGCAGATGCTGTCGGCCCACGGCAGGCTACCCGACCAGGTGATGGCCTGCGTGGGCGGCGGAAGCAACGCGATGGGCATCTTCTACCCCTTCCTCGATGATGCTGATGTCGAACTCACAGGTGTGGAGGCAGCCGGGCTCGGCCTGGGGGACGGCCATCACTCTGCTTCGCTCGTTGCCGGGAGGCCCGGCGTCTTGCACGGTGCCCGCTCCTATCTTCTCCAGGATGAGCACGGGCAGATGAAGGAAACGACCAGCATCGCGCCCGGCCTCGACTACCCCGGGGTGGGGCCGGAGCACAGCTACCTCAAGGACATCGGCCGGGCAAGGTACGTCGCGGTATCCGATGAGGAGGCCCTCGATGGCTTCCAACTCCTGGCCCGGACCGAAGGGATACTGCCTGCGCTGGAGTCCGCCCACGCGATAGCGTACGCGTCCAAGATCGCGCCCGACTTGCCCCGAGACAAAATCATCGTGGTCAACCTGTCCGGACGCGGCGACAAGGACATGTCCATAGTAGCCGGGGCGCTGGGGGTATCGCTGTGAGCAATATAGGGAAGGTGTTCACGACGCCCGGCCACAGGGCTCTCATCACCTATCTGACGGTCGGCTACCCGGACATCGAGACCACGCTGAAGGTAGTCCCCGTCCTGGAGTCTTGTGGCTGCGATCTGATCGAGTTGGGGATTCCGTTCTCCGATCCGCTGGCGGACGGCACGACCATACAGCAGGCAAGCTATCACTCTCTCAGCCATGGCACGACGCCGGCCAAATGCCTGGAGGTCGCCGAGAGCCTTCGCGGTAATACCAGCATACCGATTGTGTTCATGACGTACTACAATCCCATCCACAGCTACGGGGTCGAGGCCTTCTGCCGGGAATGTGAGCGCGTTGGGGTCAGCGGGCTCATCGTGCCCGACCTCCCTCCTGAAGAGGGCGCTGACCTCGAAGACATGGCGAAGAGGCATTCTGTAGACGTAATCTACCTATTGGCCCCCACGAGTACGGAGGAGAGAGTCAGGGAAGTAGCAGCGAGGTCACGGGGTTTCATCTACCTCGTGTCGCTGACGGGGGTCACCGGAGCACGGGAGAACCTGCCGTCCGAGCTCGAGGACTTCGTGAGAAGGGTCAGGGAGCACACGACCACGCCGCTCTGCGTCGGCTTCGGAATATCGACACCGGAGCAGGCGAGAAGAGTAGCGCAGGTGGCTGACGGCGTAATCATAGGGAGTCGCCTGATGCAGCTTTTGGGCGAGGAGAACCCTCTGCCCAAGGTCGAGGCCTTCGCAAGCAGTTTAAGGAGCGCAATATCAGACGGAAGCCGCCGCTGATTCAATAACATCATCAAGGAGGTCCCTATGTGGCAAGCCACATAGTTGCAGTCCTTTGGTCAGCCTGAAGAAAGGAGGTACATATGGAGACCAAGATCGTTCTGACCGAAAAGGATATACCGACTCAATGGTACAACATCCAAGCCGACCTGCCGGAACCCATGCCACCCATGCGCCACCCCGGTACAAAGGAGCCGACGAGGCTGCCACCACCCCTGTTCGCTGATGAACTCAACACACAGGAGTTCAGCACAGAGCGGTACATCGAGATACCGGAGGAGGTGCGGGACATCTACAGGCTTTGGAGGCCGACGCCGATGTTCCGGGCACACCGTCTGGAGAAGGCGTTGGGCACACCGGCGCAGATCTTCTACAAGTACGAGGGCGTAAGCCCGGCCGGCAGCCACAAGCTGAACACGGCGGTCGCGCAGGCCTACTACAACAAGAAGGAAGGCATCAAGCGGCTATCGACCGAGACTGGCGCCGGGCAGTGGGGAAGCGCCCTGGCCATGGCCTGCAACTTCTTTGACCTCGAGTGCAAGGTCTACATGGTCAGGATCAGCTACGACCAGAAGCCCTACCGCCGCATACTCATGGAGACCTACGGGGCCACGATAGTGGCCAGCCCGAGCGAGGACACTGATATAGGCAGGAAGATACTGAAGGACGACCCGGGGTGCACGGGCAGCCTGGGGATGGCCATCAGCGAGGCCTGCGAGGATGCCTTCGCCCATGACGACACGCATTACTCACTCGGGAGCGTGGTCAATCACGTCCTGCTTCACCAGACCGTCATCGGACAGGAGGCGATGAAGCAGCTCGAGATGGCCGGTGCGTACCCCGACATCATCGTCGGTTGCATCGGTGGCGGCTCCAACTTCGCGGGGGTGTACCTGCCCTTCGTCAGGGACAAGATCACGGGCAAGAAGCCGAACCTGCGAGTCATCAACGTGGAGCCTGAGGCGTGCCCTACGGTGACAAGAGGTCCCTACACTTGGGACTTCGGTGACGTAGCGGGCATGGCGCCAATCGTGTTGATGTACACGCTCGGGCATTCGTTCGTGCCCCCTCCGGTCCATGCGGGAGGTCTTCGCTACCACGGCATGGCCCCCATCATCTGCCATCTCCACAAGCTGGGGTTCGTGGAGGCGGTCGCTGTACACCAGGTGCCGACGTTCGACGCCGCAGTGCAGTTCGCGCGGGCTGAGGGCATCCTGCCAGCGCCGGAGCCGGCACACGCCATAAAGGTAGTCATCGACGAGGCCCTGAAGTGCAAAGAGAGCGGCGAGAAGAAGAACATCCTGCTCGCCCTCAGCGGTCATGGTCACTTCGACCTGAGCGCGTACGAGAAATACCTCGCGGGCCAACTCGAGGACTACGAGTATCCGAGAGAGAAGGTAGAGCAGGCACTGAAGGAACTGCCGCAAGTACCCGCATAGCCAGACGACAAGAACGGGAGAATACTGATAGGCGAGGTAGACCATCAGCCAAGCCTGCGGGCTGCTCTGTCTACCTCGCCTTACTGGACCAGGTGGCCCCCGCCGGGAGGCTCAAGGGCGGGAGAGCTTTCGCAAGGAGGTAACGGCCTCCAGGCGGGAGCGAGGAGTCGACTCCTGACCTGCTGGCTTGATCAGGAGTCACTTATGATTCTACGAACACCGAGCGGTGCCGGTATGTGATGTTTGTCACTTCTCGCTTACACGTGGTCTTCATATGTGAGAGGTGATTGGCATGGACAACACAAGCGAGCCCACGGGAGCTGCGCTCCCGTGGGCGGGCGGGTGGGCAAACCCAACGCTAGATGGCAGCAGGGGTGGTGGATTCCGCTTCGCTCCATCCACCCTACCAGCTGGCATTCGAGGGCGAATGCCCTACCCCCTCGAAGATCGGGGCATCTTCCGCCTGATGAAGCTAGCCAAGGCCGGATTCCGATTATACTGCAGCGGATAGAGCAGATAGTCCAGGCTGGCAAATGATGTTCCGGCGGCAATAATCGCGCTTTCAGTCGCGCTCCGTCGCGAACACATTTAGCAGTTTCTCATCGACTCTGGTTCTCTTGCCCCAGAGGTCCTCCCTCATCGAGACAGCGGCCTTGACATATGACCGATAGCTCGGGTTGCGAACGAAATCGGAGAGCGACTCTATAACTTCATCACTCGCAAACAGAACGGAGTTGAGCAATTCGGTCTCGATCTCCTTGTCGACATCTTCTGCGGTCCTCAGGTCCGATCTGATCTCTGCGAGATGTCGCAATCCTGTCTCGGGGTCCAACTTGGTTATCATCAGGATCAGCGTGCATCCGTATCGTCTACGTTTCAACTCGTGCTCTTGCTCTTTGACTTCCCTCCTACGCTCAAAGACCGACCTGAAGTAGGCACCGAGAATACCCCCAACTCCGAGAGCTGCGACAACAGACACTACGACAGCTACTGTTTCTGACATGGTCTTCCCTACCGCGACGTGAAATCAGAAAGTTTGGCTGACGATCCGCTACCGGTGGCTAGGCTTGCCGTCGCTGTGCGTGTCGAGGGCTTTGTCGAAGGCCGTCTTGGCCTCCTGAACGGATACCTCCCTCACCGGATACACCTTCACGTCGTAGTCCACATCCACTATGACGTCCTTGCCTTCCGCTCTGTACAGGCTGCGAATCTCCTCGGTCAGCTCGTCACGATGCTTCTGCATCAGCGCCCTGACGTCGCCATCGTGCGTCCCCATCTAGCCTCCTCCGAATCCAGCCTTGTGTCGCGGGGTATTATCCGCCGTCTTCAGGGCGATTTCAACCCGCAACAGGCCACCACACCCTCCAGAGTCTGGTGAGCCATTGCGCCAAGCTAGCGATGAATGATAAGATAGACCCTGGCCCAGGATTGGCCGCGACAGTCTCGCGACACGGGGAGAGCCTCACTGATGGAACTTGTCGAGAAGATGCTCGGTGGTGATGAGAGGGCGCTTTCACGTCTGATCACCCTCGTGGAGCGCGATACGCCCGACGCGCCACAGATCATGAAGGAGATATGCCATCGCACCGGTAGAGCCTACTGCATTGGAGTGACAGGGCCTCCGGGCAGCGGCAAGAGCACCCTCGTCGACAGGCTTACCGCCACCGTTAGAGAGAAAGGGTTGACCGTAGGCATAATCGCCGTCGATCCAACGAGTCCGTTCTCGGGCGGGGCTGTGCTCGGGGACCGGATACGCATGCAACAGCACTACCTGGACAGCGGCGTATTCATACGAAGCATGGCCACGCGTGGCAGCCTGGGGGGGCTGCCCGAGACCGCGCGCAGAGTGATAAAGCTTCTGGACGCCTTCGGCAGGGACATAATCATCGTTGAGACAGTCGGAGTCGGACAGACCGAGCTGGATATCATAGAGGCGGCGGACACGGTAGTGGTCGTCCTCTACCCCGGTGGCGGCGACGCCATCCAGACCATGAAGGCCGGCCTGATGGAGATCGCAGATTTGTTCGTCGTCAACAAGGCCGACCGCCCGGGTGCTGACCAGGTCGTCGTTGAGCTGGAATCGATGCTCATGCTCAACCCAAAGGAGGCGGTCTGGAGGACACCGGTACTTACGACTGAGGCCCTCAACAACGTCGGCGTCACCGAGCTCTATGAGGAGATCGGCAAACACCGTGAGATGCTCGAGTCAACAAGTCAGCTTGCCGCGAGGCGACGGGAGCACCTCAAGAACGAACTCATCAGGGCTATCGAACAGGGTGTCAGCCGCCGCATCTCCAAGCTCATGATACACGATGACCATCTCATCGCTATCGCTGACAAGGTCGGCAAAGGCGAGGTGGACCCCTACTACACGGCCAAGCAGATCCTCAACGATGAGGAGATGCTCAAGGGCTGGCTCGTGACGCTGAGGAAATAGCACCTCGCCACCCTTCAGTCAGTCCATTGTTCCCCCACCATCCACATTCGCCCGACTTGTTTCCCAACCCTCCTTGACAGTCTCGCACCCCTAACGTATCATCACAAAAAAAGCGGGGAGGGAAACATGGTGAAATCCTTGGCAATCCGTCTCCTGCCCCTGGCCTTGCTGGCCCTGACCATACTCCTCATCGCCTGCGAATCGCAACCAGAGTAAGACCCACCAGTCGCCGTAGTGGGGCAGAGTCTTTGTCTGCCCCACTACATGCTGTCCGCGCCCCCGTTCCGTCCGCCCCACAACCTTCAACAGCCGCGTGGCGCAAGCCTCCCAAGAACTAATGTTCCGAACCAACCCTCTCGCCTGCCGCACGTTATGTATACCTCATTTTCGCCCTGCGTGGTGTTATGTAAAATAGAACACCCGCCAAATCCTCAGCCCGGCCCCCCGAGAGCGGTGCTCCGAAGCTAACGAGCGCCGCCGCGACCCATGGCTCCCGAAGGCCGCAGAAAACGCCCGGATTTCGATTCTGGAGCTCCAATGTATTTCGGTGTAGCTCTAGTACTATTTTCCTACCCCGAATCACCGGAAAAGGCCATTGTGGGTATGTTCAGGGGGCAAGATAATGTTCGGGTAGGAAAGTTGTATTCTTGTCACTTTTCCATCCCGCTGAACTGATTCGTCTCGCCGGATGTCGAACATGACAACCAAGAGCAAATCGCTGGACCAGCAAGCCCCCCCCGCCCACATCCAGATCGTGAGCGAGGCGGACAGCGCACCTGTCACCTCTATGGAGTCCTCCGTCGACCTCTTCATCACCTTCGACGAGGATGCCAATCAGACAAACGCCAAGCTGGCCGACAACAGGCTGGTGGATCTGACGGCGCAATCGGAGGAGGAGAAGGAGAGGAACTACTACAAGGTGCTGTTCGACAGCGCCGTCGACGGGGTCTTCATAGTGGACGCGGAGACTATGAGGATTGTCCTCGCTAACCGGACAGCGGCAGACATGTACGGCTTCGAATCGGAAGACGACATGCTGGGGGTCAATCCGCTCAAGCTCGTGCATCCCGATGACAGAGACAGGGTGCTGCGTATCCTGGCCCAGGACGTGATCCACGACAACCTGCGCCTGATCCACAAGTTCAGGGGAATGGTCAGGGACGGCAACGATATTTGGGTCAGGGCGGTAGGAGTCAGGACTGAGTACCGAGGGAGACTAGCAGGTCTCATCTCAATCAGAGACATATCGGACCGGAGGCGTGAAGAGGAAGAGCGGGACCGCGTCGAGGAGCGCCTGGAGTTCATCGGCCGTCTCGCCTCCATCGGAGAACTGGCGACCGGCGTCGGACACGAGTTCAACGACCCTGTCTCGGCCATACTGGTCTATGACCAGTTGTTGATGTCACGCAGGAACCTGGACGAGACGATCAAGAGTGGGCTCGAGGCAATCTACCGGCAGGCGCAGAGGGCGAGTACCTTAATCGAGAACTTGCTCCTCTTCGGACGGCGACACAGGCCGGATAAATGCCTGGTCAACATCAACCAGCTTCTCGAACGGGCACTTGACACCTGCACCCACGAACTGGAGATCAACGATGTGCAGGTCAGCGAGGACCTCGATCCAGACCTGCCACCGACGCTTGCTGACCCCGACCAGATACAGCAGGTTTTCCTGAACATCATCAACAACGCCGACTACGCGATGGCCGAGGCCCACGGCCGAGGCAAGCTGCACGTTCAAAGCGAGACGAGAGGGGACGTAATACGTGTCACTCTCACCGATGACGGCCCGGGCATCCCCGACGAGGACCTGCCACACATCTTCGACCCGTTCTTCACCTCCAGGGGCAACGGAAAGGGAACAGGGCTGGGACTCACCGTCTGCTACGGGCTCGTCGAAGCCCACGGCGGCTCCATCGATGCTCGAAGCAAGCTGGGAGAGGGCACGTCGATCGAAGTCGAGATACCGATTGTGACCTCGGAGAACGAGTCTGCCAGCGAATTGAATCTGGACCGGCTCGAGTTGTAGAGGGACCATGGAAGTCGACAAGAAGAAACAGACAACCACCCCCCAGAAGGCGATCCCGGATTGTCTAGGCGAGATCCATAAGAAGCACAGCAGGAAGTGCGACTCGGAGTGCTCCAAGTCGGCGCTGTGCGTGCTCATGGTCATGGGCAAGTACCTGTCCAAGAGATAATGGTCACTCGTGAGATGACATACGAGGTCTGTGCGAGGCCCGTTCAGACCACCCGGACGGAACGGCGCGAGAAGCCAAGCAGGCTGCGAGCCGTGATGTCAGTTGTCCGCAGGGTGCTGCGTGCCGTCGCGGATTTCATGTCCAGGAAGCCACAGCAAGTCTCCGCCGAATGCAAGCTCGATGTAAGGGCCAATTCACCCCGACGCCTGTATCGCGACCTGCACGAGTTCCTGGAGGAGAACGGTTTCGAACACGAATACGTGCCCCTGAAGGCCGAACGCGACGCCATCAACGATGTCGCCATCTTCGAGAGCGAGCTGGTGGCTAAGAGAGACGCGCAAGGACGCGACTTCTTCAACCTGGTGTTCGGCATCGTGCTGTTACTGACAGTGGTACTGTCCCCCATAGCCATACTCCTGCTCGAGAGGAGCCGCTACGTTCTCCGGACAGTCGCCAAGGTCGAGATCGAAGGCGAAGCCTATCGCGCGAAGGCCTGCCCCCAACTGGGAATGTACAGCGAGATCGTCGAGATAGTAAGCGACTCCAAGATCAGGCTATACCTCGACAGTGGCATCGCGGACAGCGAGTACGAAATAGCCCGCCCCACAAGATTCAAGCCCGAGTCGAAGCGCATTGCTGAAGAGCAAGAGCTGTTCAGGAGTGACTTCGAGGAGTTCCTCATTTCCCGGACATTGCCTTGATGCTGAGGCATCCGAGGAGCACACTTACCGGGAACAGTCGCAGGCCCTGTTACTACCTCTTCTTGTAGTTGGGGCACTTGCGCTTAGTCTGAGCGTCGACCATCGTGCCGCTCTTGACCTTGGCGTGGCGGGGGAGCTTCAGCCATACCGCTCCGCAGAAGTCAACGTGGAGGCTCTTCTGGCAGGAATCGCCGGAGTTCTCCTCGTGCTGGGCATCCTCATAGGCCTCGATGTCCGACTTATAGGGGTAGTTGTAGGCAGAGCAGTCGCCGTCAACGGGGATCGAAGTACGCATCAGCCATGCACAGTCCGCGCACTTCACGCTTCCTATCTTGACCAGCCCTAAGCTAACCATAGCGACCTCTACTCTGAGAATACGCCGGCCACCGTATAGCGGTCAATGGGGAAATCGTACTACGCACGTGGTAGTACTTCGCTCCGCCCGCAGCAAGAGCAGCCTATCGATAGCCGCCTGCACCTTTCATTCCATCAAGATCGGTGGTAGTATATTCGCAATCACTCTCACCCTACCTCGCCGTGACGATTGGGAAAGCAGAAGGAGGGCACGAATGAGCGACCGCGTGAAGTGGATTACTCACAAGGGCGTCAAGATGATCCAAGCCGACTACTCCGGTCTCCCTGAAGCTGAGTACTGCTCCACAATGGACGAGGTAACCGCACTCCTGAGAAACGAGCCATCCGACAGCCTCGCCCTGGTCATGGCTAACGTGAGCAACACGCACGCCTCCAACAAGGTAAGGGACAAGGGCAAGGAAGTCGCGGAGGCGATGGACAGGTTCAAGGGCCACGCCTATGCAGTGGTGGGCGTGACGGGCATCATGAAAGTCATCGCCAAGACGTTCGTCAGGAGCATATACTTCGCCGACAACGAGGAAGACGCCAAGGACCACCTGGTCAGGCAAGCCCAACAGGGCAATTAGCACGCCGCAAGCGACAAGGGCAGCCGACTATCGCCAAAAGCCGGATAGGTTCCATAATGGCGAAATACTTGACTTGATGGCCGATCTTGAGTACCATCTTGTACTACCGTTACATCTCCTATTATCTTGCCTCAGGTATCCCTCCAGGGCGGGAGACGAGGCGCTGAAAGGAGGTGAGCGCCAAACTCTAGCAAGAATTCGCTTCCAGATCTTTCGGCCAACAGATAATCGGTTACAGCAAAATAATCACCGGAGCAGCCCTGGGGCTTCGGAGCGCCTAAGGGGTAAAGGGGGGCGATAGCCCCCCGCTTATTTCCGCTCTGCTGCCAGCTCCCAACCTGCAGGCTATCCCATTCCTCGCGGCTTCAGTTCCTCGCCACCCGTTCATCATGTGTGTTAAGATTCTGGTCCCACAGACGCGATAGCCGCCAAAGTCGCAGTACCCAAGTCGAGTCTTCAAGGAGGCACAGTTATGGAGGACAAGCTCGGGGTCAAGGTCGGCAAGGGCAAGGTCGGCTCCGAAGTACTGGACATGTATCGGGAGACGGTCGCGCCGAAGATGCTCCAGAGCGTGGTGAAGGGAGTGATGAGGGCAGTGCTCGACCTTCCTGAGGAGCACAGGAACAGGGTGCTGGAGGAGATGGGTGCGGCCTGCTACCAGGGTTTCAAGGAGTACGTCGGCGAGCCGCCAACCGGCGTCGACATAGAGGCCGCGTGCAAGTGGCTCGACGACACAGTCCCGCACGACCGGCGGTTCCAGCGGGCCGGCGACACGGTGTACTGGGAGGCCAACGTCCAGGAGACGTACGGCGGCTGCATGTGCTTCCTGGTACAGCTCGGTGTGCTCGAGCCCAACCCCGCGCTGTGTATCTGCTCTACGAATCACTGCAAGGCCGCGTTAGAGGAGATGACCGGCAGCTACGTCGAGGGCGAGATGGTGGAGAGCGTCAGCGGCGGCTCACCCAACTGCATATATCGCTACCACTTCAGGCCGACCCGCTACAGCTCGAGATCGAGCGAGTAGCAGGCCTTTGTCTGCGCACCCCGCATTGCAGTGGCTTTCTCCTGATTGCGCGTCAGGGGTGCTACATTGACGCAGGCAAGCCTCATGCTACAATGTACTCGCTGTCATGCGTCAACGGGTTGACTACTCCTACCTGGACCAGCCGCATATCCTCGCGGCGGTCTTCTACCCGAGGGAGTCGTGCACGCCGCCTCCAGCCGGAGCAACCGATCACACCGTGCCGGTCGATGACGGCGTATCGATATCGTGCCGCTTCTACTCCAAGGGCGCACAGTGCCCGTCGATCTTGTACTTCCACGGTAACGGTGAAGTCGTCTGTGACTACGATGAGGTCGCCCCACACTACAATGCGCTCGGCATCAATCTCTTTGTGGCCGACTACCGTGGCTATGGGGGGAGCACGGGGAAGCCATCGTTTGCCAACCTGGTCGCGGATGCCCACCCGGTATTCGACCACTTCCGTGGCATCTTGAGATCCAACGGTCACACGGGTCGCCTGTTCGTCATGGGCAGGTCGATGGGAAGTATGCCGGCTATTGAGCTGGCCTCCAACTACGGTGGACAGATAGACGGCTTGATCATCGAGAGCGCGTCGGCCAGCCTGGGCAGACTGCTGACGGTCTTCTTCCCGAACCTCGCATCATCCCGACTACAGGCTATAGAAAGCGCCAACCTGGAGCGGGTTCGATCTATCACTACACCTGTTGTCTTCATACACGGGGAACACGATGCGATCATTCCACATGCACTGGCGGTGGAGTTCTTCGAGAACATCGGCTCGCGGGACAAGAAGCTCGTGACCATTGCCGCGGCTGGCCACACCGACTTGATGTCGGTGGGCAAGGAGCAGTACCTCTCAGCCATCCGCGAGTTCGTCTTCCGGAGCCCTTCGCTGCTCTAGCTGCTGCTGTCTGAATCAGGCCTTGCCTTTCAGCTTCATCAGCTCTTTCCACGTGGTCCGTTCGAGGAAGCTACCGGGGACATTGGCCTCCATCTCGTGGAACATGGCGAGAGGGACGGCAAAGCTCAGCAGGTCGTCCTTGAGCTGGCGCTTGATCTGGACTCTGGCAGAGATGTCGAACAGCCCGATCACGGCCCTCGGCGTATCTGACTTCGCCTCCCGGAACGGGTATATGCCGATCGACTGGCAACCCGCAGCCTGCGGCGCAATCACGCTCTCGTTGTAGTCCCTCTCGTAGTTGGCCAGCACGACGAGGGCTGAGAGCTGGTCCATGTCGGCGAGGAACACTATCGTTTCCGGCTTCTCAGAGTCCGCGTCGACCTGGCCCAGGGGCCTGAACACCACGTATTGGGTAGGCACTTCGGTTATCGGCAGGCACTCGACAAAGGCCTTCACCAGCTCCGGCGTCTTCAGATACCGCTCCCCGTAGACCCAATCGTCCTGAAGCTCCTTTCTGAAGTAAGGCTTCAGCATCTCGCCGATCTGCCTTCCCGGCTCCCAGTTCTCGCTTCCCACGGAGAGGAAGTGGTAGAAGCATTCCTCACTGCCGGGGAAGTTCCGGTACTGGTTGCCGAAGCCGAGGCCGGTGCCTCCACCCGGGCAGCCGAAGGTCGTGCGATCGAAGACGGCCTGCCTCCCCCGCGCGGCTGCAGCCAGCATCGACATGACGCAGCCGAACTTCCCCTCCTTGAACTGGAGCGCGCCTTCCGGCTTCTGATCCGTCAGCAGCACCGCCACCGGATCATACTTGAGGCCTATCGCCTCCGCTATCGTGCTTCTCATTGGGAGCCCTCCTTACCTCAGGCTGGTCGCGGGCCTACGCGCATGGCCCATTCGCATCATACAATGCCCGCCATGCCAGTCTCAACCCGTAGCGTTGCGTTGCAGGAATGAGGGTGCGGAACGGATCGTATTGCGTCAATAGAAACTGTTACCGAACGGGTGTTGTTGCCTCAA
>CAZGDV010000061.1:0-17121 GCA_964524995.1 uncultured Dehalococcoidia bacterium
TAAATGAGTGAACAACCCCTCTTCGGTAACATTTTCACTTGAGTTGACACGGGGGGTCTCCCCCTTTCCGTTCGCGGTCAGGCGCATATCACCACCCAGCGTTTGATGGGTAGGGCCCGCACATCTGCCTCACGTCGGACGATTCCATTCATGCACTGCATTGACTCCCCGTTGCGATTAGTATATTATGCAACTAATTGCAAAAACATTCCATTGCATTTACATCCTGATGCAGATCAACGAGAGCGACGGATGACAGTCTATCACTTCGATACGAATGCGCGGACAGGTCAGGTCGTGCTGTCCATGGAGGCACCCTGCGGGTCGAAGCAGGCCATCGGATGGCAGGGACTGGAGGACATGAGACAGTTCGCCGATATGCTCCTCGATTTCTATTGGCATCGCATGATGGAGAAGCTCGGAGTCGACGAAATATCGGACAGCCTAATTCATCAGGCGCTGGGTAGCGAGTGATGCGCCCGAGAGCGGCCCTCATTCCCCGAGAGGGAGGCCATGAATGACAGGAGGACTGTTGTGAGCAGAATAGCCAGACTGGTATCAGCGCTCTGCCTGACATGCGTGATTGCGGCAGGATGCGGCGGTGGTGACACCAGCCAGAGCCCGGAAGCCACGCCGGAATATCGCACCATTACAGACATGCGAGGTGTAGAGGTCCAGGTGCCCGCGGACATCTCCCGCGTTGTCGACCTCAGCGACGGGTTTACAGCGGGGATAATGACCATCCTCGGCGAGGCTGACAAGATCGTCGGTCTCGGTTCGCACTGCCCCCAGAAGGTCTACACCTACGACTATGAAGCCATTGGTGACCAGAGCTACACCTATGCCGACGGGGTGAATCCCGTGCTCTACCTCAACCCATCGTTCGGTGACCTGCCAGCCCTGACCACGTATGGACAGGCAACCAACTACGAGACACTGGCGAGCCTCGACCCGGACGTCGTCATCCTGAGAGTGGGCTCATGCTATGCGGATGATAACAGTGGCGACGAAGAGGTCCTGAACCGGAAGATTCGGACTATCGAATCTCTTGGCATTCCTCTTGTCCTCCTCTACGGGCCCCCTTCCTTCGAAGAGCCGACAGTCAGTGGACTGACAGAGGAAATCCGCATCGTCGGCCAGGTCTTCGGGAAAGAAGACAAGGCGCTGGAAGTGGCCAGCTACCTCGAGAGCGTGGTTCAAATGATCCGGGATCGAACGGCCGGAGTCTCAGAGGGGGACAAGCCGCAGGTCCTCATGTTCGGGCTGTCGCCGGAGGCCAGAGAGGGCGGCGGTGCCGGTACCGCTCACGGCGTCGACACCATCGAATCCTACTTTCTCGAAGACATAGTCAACGCCAGGAACGCCTTTGATGGAGTGGGGAGTTTCTCAGTACTGAGCACGGAACAAGTGCTCGCCCTGAACCCCGATGTGATCATTCTGCCCACGGCATGGGGCTACCATCCACCCAGCGAAGTCTACACCGCTCCATATTATCAGAATCTTCAGGAACTCGACGCGGTCAAGAACCGGCGGGTCGTTGCATTGCCCTGGACCCCGTGTAACTGCGCCAAGCGGGTCGAGTACCCGATAGAGGTCATGATCATGGCCAAGGCCTGCTACCCGGAACTCTTCGAGGATATCAAGGTCCACGAATGGGTGCTGGAGTTCTACCAAAACGTGTACGGAGTGGACGAGGAGACGGCCAAGGGCCTGCGCTCGGCGCAGTGGCTGGACTGGACCGTAGAGGAAGACTGGTAGGGAGCGGTCCAGGCCTTTGTTGATGGAAGACACTAAGGCCGAACTCGAACGCCACCTGGCCACGTTTCAGGAGACCAGGAAGGTTCTGATCATTGTATTCCTCTTCCTGTTGCTGCTTGTGGCTGTCGGTACGGCGCTCGCGCTCGGGGCATATGCCATTCCGGTTGGCGATGTGTACCACACGCTGTTTACCCATCTGAATCCTGCCGGTGACGTCGATGCGCTCAACAGCCTGCACAACACCGTTGTCTGGGATATCCGAATGCCCCGGATTCTCCTGTCGGTGACAGTCGGGGTTGCTCTCGCAGTCGCCGGCGGCGTCTTCCAGGGCTGCTTCAGGAATCCACTGGTTGAACCCTACATACTCGGTGTATCGTCGGGAGCCGCATTCGGGGCCGCCTTGGCAATAGTATTCCCCCTTTTCCTGCTTCCCCTCCAGCTATCGGCCTTCATCTTCGGTGCTATGGCGGTGTTTGCCGCCTATCTCCTTGCCAGAGTCAGGGGGGAGACCCCCACAGTCACTCTGATCCTGGCGGGAGTCATCATAGGCTCCATCTTCGCAGCCATGGTGTCGATCCTGAAGTACGTCGCGGTCGACGCCGCTCTCCGCGAGATTGTGTTCTGGCTGATGGGGGGGTTCTACTACGCCTCCTGGAAAGACGTCACAATGATTGTCCCGATCGTAGCCGCCTGCTTCTTCCTGCTCTGGTATCTGAGCTGGAAGCTCAACATACTCTCAATGGGGGATGAAGAGGCAAGGACTCTGGGAGTGAATCCCGAGCGTCACAAGCTGGTCTTTATCGTCGTGGCCACGCTGATTACGGCGATATCGGTGTCCGCTGTGGGGATAATCGCCTGGGTGGGACTGATGATGCCCCACGCCGCACGCATGATCCTCGGGCCTGACCACCGGTTCATGCTGCCGGCCGCAGCTATTCTCGGCGGGATATATCTCGTGATATGCGACACGCTGGCCAGAACGGTGACGAGCGCGGAGATACCGGTGGGCATCATTACTTCCATCCTCGGCGCTCCCTACCTCATCTATCTCATAAGAAACAAAGGAAAACTGGTATTCAGTGGGTGAGTGATGCTAGAAGTAGAGAATCTCCATTTCAGCTACAACAGCGGATTCCCGGTACTGAACGGAGTATCCTTCAAAGTCACGGAGGGTCAGGTCTGCGGCCTGTTCGGGCCAAACGGCAGCGGGAAGACGACTCTGTTCAAGTGTTGTCTCAAGTTCCTGAGCTACCCTGAGGGACGCATCTCCATGAACGGCGAAGACATCAGGAGAAGGTCGGTGAAGGATATGGCAAAGCTTGTCTCCTACGTTCCCCAGGAGCACAAGCCTCCATTCCCTTATCTCGTGAAGGACGTGGTCCTCATGGGCAGGACGCCACATCTCAGGGGTGTCTTCGGCGTCTCGCGGCACCACAAGAGGAAGGCGATCGAAGCCCTGGAGCTCATCGGCATCCTGGATATCGCGGACAAGCAGTACAGCCAGTTGAGTGGGGGGCAGCGGCAACTGGTGTTGATCGCTCGGGCCGTTGCCCAGGAGACGCCCCTCGTGTTTCTGGACGAGCCGACCTCGGCGCTCGATTTCAGCAACCAGATGAGGATATGGAAGATCCTGAGAAGGATAGCTGAGAACGGGACGACTATTGTGGCCTGCACTCACGATCCGAACCACGTGCTGTGGTTCTGTGATGAAGCCGTGGTCATGGGTGACCATTGCCTCGTCGCACAGGGACCACCCCGGGAGGTGCTTTCGGAGGCGGTCCTGGATCGAATCTACGAGAACGTATGCAGCGTGAGAGACCTGGAGCAGACCAAAATGGTGCTGCCACGGCACGTTGTCGACGGAAACGGTAGTACACAGACAGGAGGTAGACATGGACACGGTAATCACGGCATCGGCGCTGGAGCGAATTGACTGGAATGAAGAGTGGAAGAAGGTGCAGTTGAGAGCATCATCCCGGAAACGGCGCCCCGATCCGACTGAGTTCTGGAACCTGAAGGCGAAGCGATACGATCAGATGGAGAACATGGGGAACGAACGAGCGGAGCGAGTAATTGCAGGAATGGGTGTTGATGGGAATAGCTCGGTCATCGATATCGGCTGCGGGCCAGGTACCGTCTCCATTCCCCTGGCCAGGGTCGCTCGTACTGTGACAGCCATCGACCCTGCTTCAGGTATGATCGCCAGCCTCCAGGAGAAGGCCTCGGCCGCTGGTCTATCCAACATCCGCACCCTCAACAAGAGATGGGAAGACGTCCTGATTGGGGCCGATCTCGAACACCATGACGTCGTCGTTGCCTCCTACTCACTGGCCATGGACGATATCCGATCAGCGCTGGAGAAGATGGACGCTGTATCGAAGACGGGCGTCTGCCTGTTCTGGTTCGCCGGCAAACACGCCTGGGGCCGCGAACTTCTCTGGTCGAAACTATTCGGCGAGAGCTACGTAGCAGGCCCGGACCACATCTACCTGCTCAACGTGCTCTATCAGATGAGTATACATCCCAACGTTGAGGTCACGAGGCGAACGCACGAGCAACGGTTCCACAGTTTCGAGGATGCGGTGCAGCAATGGCGGGAGAACTTCCCAAAGCTTACGCCTGAGCAAGACGAGATCATACGCGAGTACGTCGAGAATGTATTGCAGCAGGAAGACGGCACGTACTGTTCCAGGACCGAGATAGTGACCGCCATGGTCTGGTGGAGGAAGGAGTGCTGTTGACCTCCAGACTACACTGACTCAGCAGAGCCGATGATCACACGGGACGGGCAAGCAGTCAAGAGGAGCGTAGCCGCTTGATCACGAGGGGCAGCCGGTCCAACAGGTCGCCCGCCACCATGCCCGCGTCGCCGAGTTCGGCCTTGACCATCTCGCCTGCTGCGCTATGGAGATACACGCCGCAGCACGCGGCGTCGAAATCCGAAAGCCCCTGGGCCATCAGTCCCCCAATCGTTCCGGCCAGCACATCCCCGGTGCCCGCCGAGGCAAGACCGGGGTTGGCCGAAGGATTCAGCATCGCTCTGCCATCCGGTGCCGCGACAACTGTGTAAGCTCCCTTTAGCACAACGACCTTGTCCCACTCGGCCGCCGATCGCCGGGCAACGCCCAACCTGTCCGCCTGTATCTCCTTCACCGAAAGGCCGGTAAGCCTGGACATCTCGCCCGGATGAGGCGTAAGCACAGCCGAACGGCTCAGGCTCTGCGGCCAGCCGGGCGTCCGGGCCAGAGCGTTGAGGGCATCCGCATCGAGAACGAGCCCTCGCGGCGCGTCGTCGGTCAGGGAGAACAGCGATTCCCTGACAAAGGCTTCTGTCGAGGCGTGCCGGCCCAGGCCGCAACCCATCATCAGCACATCGTAGCCATTAAGGGCCTCGCCCAAGACTGACGAACCTGCGGCATCGATAACGCCGGCCTCGGCCTCGGGCAGAGGAACATAGGTGGTCTCCACGAGCTTCGATGCCAGTATCGGCTGCAGGCTGCGGGCCGTCGCGAGTGTCACCAACCCCGCCCCCACCCTCGCCGCTCCGGTGCAGGCCAGGTAAGCAGCCCCTATGTAGTTGATCGAACCCGAGACCACCATGACCCTGCCGAAGGTCCCCTTGTTGGCGTTGAGCGGCCTGGCGGGCAGCAGATCGGCAACATGTTCCTTCGTGATCAGCTCAGTCTGGATGTCCGAGGCCAGGTCGGCCGGGATACCGATGTCTGCGACCACCAGCTTGCCTATCCTCTCAGCACCCGGAAAGCAGAACAGGCCTACCTTGGGGGCCCCGAGTGTTATCGTCGCATCACATAAGGGTGCCGCCTCGTCGACAGCGCCGCTGTCGGCATCCAGACCCGACGGTAGATCGAGGGACACGATCATGAGCCCGTCACGCTTTGCCCTCGCCTCCGCAACGCGATCCAGCACTTCCCTAACGGCCCCCTGGAACGGCCGCAGCTTGCCGATTCCGAAGAGCGCGTCCACGACTACTTCAGCCGCTCCCAGAAGTTCCTCAAGAGAACGGAACTCCGGATCGGACTCGGCATGCACTACAGGGACATCCCTCTCCACTATCAGGCCGAAGTTCTTGTCACCCTCGGTGCGGCGATTGCACAGGTACGCGGTGACCTGAGCCCCCCAGTCGTCGAGATGTCGCGCGGCGACGAGGCCATCGCCGCCGTTGTTGCCGGGACCCACCAGCACCAGTATCGGGCTGCCGGCTACGTTGCCTTTCAGTGTGCGGATTTCCTGGGCCGTGGCCAGGCCAGCGTTCTCCATCAGCATCTCCGATGGGACCCCGGCCTCCTCGGACCGTCGCTCGATCTCGCGCATCTCTTCGATGGTGACTAGCTTCAAGACCTACCTCCTACCACCGAGGCTACTGCGAAGTCCCGGGAATGTGACAGGCTGATGGCCAGGTCAGTGATGCCCATCTTCCTGGCCCTGGCCCGCCCCCTGCCGTGGAGAAACACAAGCGGTGCCCTTCGCTTGTCGGTCAGTATCTCGACGTCCTTCCACGAGACCCCCCTCCTGCCCGTCCCCAGTGCCTTCATGACCGATTCCTTGCCCGCGAATCGCACGGCCAGCTCCGGCACCCGGCCCCGGCAGAAGTCCAGCTCGGCCCTGGTGTACACGCGGTTGAGGAACCTGTCCCCCCAGCGGTCGATGGTCCGCTGGATACGATCGATCTCGACGATGTCTATGCCCGTTACATGCATTAGCTGAAAGACGGGAGCCCGGTGATGTCGCCAAGAGTATAGCACACGTCAACTCCTTGCATCACGACCCACCCTTCCCTACGCGAAGTTGACTTGCCCTCGGCATATTTGGTACACTTCTCCAGAACCCTTACCAAGGGGTCTCTCTCCGTCACCGTATGCCGGCACCCGCGCCGCGTTGATATGCCTTTCGTTTGTTGACAGGGTCGAACGGGAGTATCGGACAACAGGCGAACACGCGCCACCAATCCAACGCTAAGGAGGGGTTGAGTATGCCAAAGAAGGCGAAGGATGACGGGTTCCTCCCTCGATACCGGGTATTGGATCTGGCCGACGAGAAAGGCGTTTACTGCGGGAAGTTGCTGGGTGATCTCGGGGCAGACGTGATCAAGGTCGAGCCGCCATGCGGCGACAGACTGCGCTCCAAGGGGCCTTTCCACAAAGGCGACGTTCATCCCGAGAAGAGCCTCCCGTTCCTCTACTTCAATACCAGCAAGGGCTCGATCACGCTTGACATCGAAAACCCCACGGGCCAAGCCGTATTCAAGAAGCTCGCCGAGAAGGCAGACGTGGTGGTGGAGAGCTTCCCCGTTGGGTACATGGCCAGCCTCGGCCTCGACTATGCGTCGCTGAAGAAGGTGAACCCCAGAGTGGTCATGTGCTCCATAACGCCCTATGGCCAAAAGGGGCCCCAGAGCCACTACAAAGCGGTCGACATCAACATCATGGCCATGAGCGGCTATTCGCAACTGGTCGGGGAGCCCCACGACAAGCCGCTGACGCTGGGCGGCGAGCAATCG
The DNA here is from genome assembly GCA_964524995.1 of uncultured Dehalococcoidia bacterium. GTDB lineage: Bacteria > Chloroflexota > Dehalococcoidia > SZUA-161 > SZUA-161 > CAZGDV01. Next base: position 7,277 of record CAZGDV010000061.1, read on the forward strand.
TACTATCCCGGCGCTCAGTACGCCGCTGCCGGCATCCTGGCCGCCCTCTTCCACAGGGACAACTCCTCCGGCAAGGGCCAGTACGTCGACATTTCCATGCAGGAAGCCATGATCACCTACTACCACGAGCAGATGCCCGTCGCAATGTGGAACAAGACAAAGGAGAACATAGCCAGAGTGGGCTCGATGGACGCCATGGTCACGCCCTGCGGGCTGTATCCCTGCAAGGACGGGTGGATATCCCTCTGCATAGTTACCCCGTTGGAGTGGGACACGCTCGCGCAATGGATGTACGAGGTCACCGGCAATGAAGAGGTCCTGCAGGACCAGTACAAGGGCGGTCTGATATCTCGAATGCCTGTGCGCGATATGGTCAATGTCATGGTCATAGACTTCACAGACAGGCTGACCGCGCGCGAGCTTTTCCTGGAGGGACAGAAGAAACGGCTGGTGGTGATGCCGGTCAACAACGTGCCCTCCCTGCTGGACGACGACCAGTTGAATTCCCGCAACTTCTGGGTGCAGCTCGATCATCCGGTGGTCGGCAAGATGAAGTACCCCAGAGGAGCGCTGTACAGCGACGCCATACCCAATCCGGCAAAGGCCGCGCCTCTGTTGGGAGAGGACAACGAGCGCATCTACTGCGGCGAACTGGGGTATTCCAGGGATGACCTCGCGGTCCTGCGGACCGCGGGAGTGGTCTAGGGCAACCGGAGAAGTCTGAAAGGAGCGGAGGATTACTATGGCGAAGAAGGCTCTCGAGGGCATCAGGGTTATCGAGTTCGGTCTGTACATCGCTCTACCTCTGGCTACGCGCCTCCTGGCTTCGATGGGCGCAGAGGTCATCAAGGTCGAGACCCTCACCTCATTGGATATGTCATGGTTCGGCCCGATATTCGCGCCGGGCTCGCTGCAGCTGGAGTACAGGCCCCTGAAGCGCAACGTTACGTTGGACGTGCGCAAGCCCAAGGGCAAAGAGGTCATGGAGAAGCTCATCAAGGAGAGCGACGTTCTCATCACGAATCTGGGCGAGGGAGCGCTAACCAAGTACGGCCTGACCTTCGACCACATCAGGTCACTCAAGAAGAACCTCGTCATCGTGTGGCAGACGGGTCTCGGGAGCACCGGCCCATATGGAGGCTACAAGGCCTATGGCCGTCTGATGCAGCACGCATGCGGCATATCGACCATGAGCGGTACCCCGGACAACCTGGGCGTCGCCAACATATCGTATTCTGACTATCACACGTCGGTGTTCAACGCCATGGGCATCATCGGAGCATTGGAGCGCCGGCGCCGTACCGGCGAGGGATGCTTCATCGAGTGCCCTATATATGAATCGGGCGTCGTTACTGCAGGCCCGGCTTTCCTCGATCACCAGTCCAATGGAACCGTGCCGGAGCGCGCGGAGAACCGGCACCGCTTCTACGCCCCCCACGGGCTCTACCCCTGTAAGGGACAAGACAGGTGGTGCAGCATAGCGGTTACCACGGAAGAAGAGTGGAAGGCATTCTGCAAGGCCATCGGCAATCCGGCATGGACGAAGTCGCCTAATTACGCCACAGCCGCCGACAGGGTCAAGAACGTGGACAGGCTCGATGAGCTTGTCGGCGCATGGACTTCGAAGCGCACTGTCTACCAAGTGATGGACAGAATGCAGAACGCCGGGGTACCATCGGGAATCGTGGCCAAGGGCGAGGACCTGGCAAGAAGTGAGCAGCTCAAGAGCCACGAGTTCTACAAGGAGACCGAGTACTACTCCGCGGACTTCGAGAAGCCGGGCGTGAAGTGGCCGGTCGCGGGCAGGTCCCCGGTATTCTCGGAGCCCATCTACTTCTCCGATACCCCAGTCATGTTCGGTCCCATGCACAAGGTGGGCCAGGACAACAACCACGTCTACGGCAAGATCCTTGGCATGTCCAAGGAGGAGATAAGGCAACTGACCAAGGAGGGCGTTTTCGCCTAGATACCAAGCGTCCGAGAAAGGTTTCTAAGGAGGGCAGCAAATGAAAGCCATAGATATGGAATGCCTGATGAGCACCAAGGAAGGCGCGGTGAGTAGAGACCCGGCAATGATCGAGGCGTTGGCAGCCTATTTCAAGACTGCAGGGCTTCGCATCAAGACCGAGGACGAGCAGGCCCAGGACTGGCGCGATGCTGGCGTCCAGGTCGTCATACTCTGCGCCACGGGCAAGCCCTTCGGCTTCACCGAGTGGGAGCATATACAGGACAGGCACAACTACGTCGGCCAACTCAAGAAAGACTACCCGGATGTCGTGCTCGGCTTCTGGGTTGGCATTCCCATGGACTGGGGCGCATATAAGGCGCTGAAAGAGGTAGAGCGCTGCATCAAGGACCTCGGCAGCTTCGGCCTGTTCGTGTCCGGCATGGCGGGAATCCCGGCCAACGACAAGACATGGTGGCCGTTCTACGAAATGTGCGCCGATGCCGGTGTTCCGATAAAGATCACGGTCGGTGCCACCGCCGGCGGTGCGGGACAGGGCGGTGGCATGGGAATCCGGTTGGTGACCGAGAACCCCATCCCCAACATAGACGATGTCGCTGCAGCGTTCCCCAATCTGACGATTGTCGGCCATCACTACCCGTGGCCGTTCCACGAGGAGATGGTAGCCGTCATGATCCACAAGCAGAACGTGTTCTGCGAAGTGCACGGCTGGCGGCCCAAGTACTTCCACGAGACGTTCAAGAGGGAGGTCAATACCAGGGTCAAGGACAAGATCATGTTCGGCTCCGACTACCCGTTCTTCCCTTACGAGAAGCTGTTCACCGACTGGGAAGCAGGCGAGTACAAGCCTGAGGTCCTCGAAAACGTCTATTACAAGACCGCGCAGCAGGTACTCGGGCTGAATAAGTAGGGCTGACTCGCCCAACCCGATACTCCCGAAACGGAGGCTGGCTACATGGAATTCAGTTTCACGCCAGAGCAGGAGCGCCTGCGCCTGGAGGTTCGCGAGTTCCTCCAGAAGAACGTGACCGAAGAGTGCAGGCTCGATCTCAGATACGACCATCCGTACAGCGAGGACACGTGGAAGCTGCTTCGCGGGCTGGGCGAGCGAGGCTGGCTGACGCCAGCCTGGCCCAGGGAGCTGGGCGGCATCGGCGCGACCCCTATCGACAACTACGTCATACAGGAGGAAATCGCCTACGCCTTCGCGCCGGCGCCATTCGCCATCATCGCTCCTATGGTGGTGGGGCCGACCCTTCTGCTCCACGGCAGCGAGGAGCAGAAGAAGAAGTACCTGCCCATGATCGCCCGTGGCGAGGTCGAGTTCTCCATGGGCTACACGGAACCAGGGGCTGGCTCAGACCTAGCTTCACTTCAGTTGAAGGCCGAGGACAAGGGTGATCACTGGCTGCTCAACGGGCAGAAGATGTTCAGCACCAAGGCGGACTTTGCCGATTACGGCTGGGTCGCAGCCCGTACGGACCCGGACAACCCCAAGAAGCACAAGGGTATCTCGCTGTTCATAATCGACCTCAAGAACACGCCGGGGCTCACGATCCGTCCGGTGTACAACATGAGCGGCTACCACTCCACAGAGGTCTTCTATGACGACGTCAAGGTGCCCAAAGAGAACATAGTCGGTGAGATGAACCAGGGGTTCTACATCATAGGTGCTGCCTTGCTATTCGAACGAGCCGTTACCATCAGAGGGTTCTACCGGCCTCTAGAGATGCTGGTCGAATATGTGAAGACCGCGAAGCGCCACGGCAAGCTGCTGGCCGAAGACCCGATGGTACGTCGCAAGCTGGCGGAGATCGAGATGAAGTTCGCCGTCACCGGCGTGGTGGCGCGGCGGTTGTCCTGGATGCAGGAGAGGAAGCTCTTCGCGCTGAACGAGACCGCCATGTCGAAGCTGATGAGCACTGAGTTAGTCTACGATCTGGCGAATGCCGGAATGCAGATACTCGGGCACTACGGCGAGCTGACCTCCGATTCGAAGCACGCGGAACTCACGGGCATCTTCGCGCACCTGTACCAGGAATCGCCGCATTACAAGATCGCGGGCGGAACCTCGGAGATACAGAGACAGATAATCTCTACGCGGGGACTGGGGATGCCGCGAGGCTAGACCGGCAGTCCGCCGGAACCACGTACGATAGCGTCCTAGGAAGTCGGGCAACTGTGGCAAATACGAGGGGCTCCCCCTTGAGCGACACGGAATCCAGGGATACGGGCAAGATAACGGGCTGTGTTTTCAATATCGAGCGGTTCGCCACTCGCGATGGCCCGGGTATCAGGACTACTGTCTTCCTGAAGGGCTGCCCCCTGCGTTGCCTCTGGTGCAGCAACCCCGAGTCTATGAAGCCCTTCCCACAGATGATGTACTTCGAGCGCCTGTGCCAGCGCTGCTATCGCTGCGTTGCTGCTTGCACATACGGTGCGACGAAGGTCAACGCCGAGGGAGCCATAGAGATAGACCGCGGTCTGTGTACCGATTGCGGCAAGTGCGTCGAGGCTTGCCCCGCCAAGGCGCGGGAGATCACCGGCAAGCTCATGACGGTTGACGAGGTCCTGGAGGAGGTGAAGCAGGACAGCCTCTTCTATCAGAACTCGGGAGGCGGCGTCACGGCCTCCGGCGGAGAGCCGACGCAGCAGCCTGAATTCGTCAGAGAGCTGTTCAGACGCTGTCAGGATGCCGCCATTCATACTTGTCTCGATACGTGCGGCCTCGCAAGAGCGGATATCCTACAGAGCGTACTGGAGTTCACGAACCTTGTGCTCTTCGATGTCAAGCACATGGATTCCGCGAGACACAAGGAACTGACGGGCGCGGACAACTCATTGATACTGGATAACCTGAGGATGGTCGCTGGCCAGGCCAAGCCAGTGATAGTGAGGATACCCCTGATCCCAGGGTACAATGACTCCGAGGAGAACCTGAGCGCGCTCGCCGGACTCATGAACGAGCTCGGCCTGAAGCGAGTGGATATTCTGCCGTATCACAACTACGGGCTGAGCAAATACGAGCGATTGGGAATGGCGTGTGAGCTCGAGGACCTGGAGCCACATACCGAAGCGCAGATCGAGGGAGTGAAATCCCTCTTGGAGTCATTCGGGTTGGAGGTAGGGGTCGGCTGATTCCGCAGAAGGAGGAGAGTATGGACTACGCCTTGAGCGAGCAGCAGGAGATGCTTAAGAATACGGCCCGCGACTTCCTGGATAAGGAGTGCACCAAGACCTTCATCCGGGAAATGGAGAGGGACGACAAAGGGTACTCGCCTGAGCTGTGGAAGAAGACGGCGGACCTGGGCTGGATGGGCCTGGTCTTCCCTGAGGAATACGGCGGCAGCGGGCTCGATTTCGTTGATCTCACGGTGTTGCTCGAAGAGATGGGACGCGCCCTGGTCCCCGGCCCGTTCTTCTCAACCGTCGTCACCTGCGGACTCGCGATACTGAGACACGGGAACGAACAGCAGAAGAAGGAGTTCCTGCCGAAGATAGCGAACGGCGAAATGATCATGGCATTGGCCTTGATGGAGGCCGGCGCCAGCTATGATCCGGCGGACATAGCCGTCAGCGCCTCTGCCGAGGGGGACGACTTCGTAATCAACGGCACCAAGCTTTTCGTGCAGGACGCGCATGTCGCTGATTTCCTTCTCGTCGCTGCACGGACCAAGGCTGACGGCATTACGCTGTTCCTGGTCGACGCCAGGAGCCAGGGCATAACGTGCAACGTACTCAAGACATTCACAGGGGACAAGCAGTGCGAGGTTATCTTCAACAGCGTTCACGTGCCCAAGGCCAATGTGATCGGCCAGCCCGACAAGGGCTCAAGCATTATCGAAGACATCATCCAGGTCTCGGCATTCGGGCTCTCACCGTGGATGGTTGGAGGAGCCCAATATGTGCTGGAGATCGCTACCAACTACGCCAAGGAGAGGACACAGTTCGGGCGGCCCATAGGCACCTTCCAGGCCATACAGCACAAGTGCGCCAACATCCAGGTTGACGTGGCCGGGGCCAGGGACATAGCCTATCAGACGGCGTGGAAGCTGAGCGAAGGGATGCCCTGCAGCAAGGACATCTCGATGACGAAGGCCTGGATCAGCGAGGGCTACAGAAACGCCTGTGTGGAGGGCACGCAGATCCACGGAGGCATAGGCATCACGCAGGACTGTGACATGCAGCTGTACTATCGTCGTGCCAAGGCGATGGAGATAGCCTTCGGAGACGCCGACTACCACCTGGAGCTGGTAGCCCGTGAGATGGGCCTGTAGCTAGAGATCGATTGTCATACCCTCGTAGGCAACGTCGAGGGTGGCGTCCAACTCTTTCGCGACCTCCAATGCCTCACTCCTTATCTCGTTCTCGAACATGGGCGAGACGTGTATCAGAAGCACCAGAGGAAGGTAGTCCTTCTGTCGCTTGAACTCCGTGAGTTCCTCGGCCAGCAGCCCCGGAGTGAGATGACCCGTCTGCTTGCCGTGTTTGACAAGCCGGTTGGGCAGAGTCACATCGGCGATCAGCAGCTGGGGCGATACAGGGCTCAATCCCCGCGCCAATCCGGGCCCTGTATCACCTGTGAAGAAGAAGCTCTTGCCGTCCGCTGACGTGACCTGATAGCCCACAGTATCCACGGCGTGCTGCATGGGAAGGGGTATGACCTTGTGGCCCTCGACCTCGGCTTCCTTGCCGACCTCCAGGGAGCGATACTCGACAGGCGGGCGGTCAGGTGTCTTGATCTCGTCGAACCTCGGATACACCACGCCGTTGAGCACGTGCTTGCCGATAGCCTCCAGGGTGCCCGGCAGAGAGCAGATACGCACGGTCTGCTGGAAGTAAGACATGTTGATGGCAATGGCGGCCACGTCCCTTATGTGATCGTAATGGCAATGGGAGATCAGGATCGAGCCTATCTTCTTCTGCTCATCGAAAGACAGGCTCGATGTGAGAGCCCCCGTGTCTATAGCCAACACGTCATCAACCAACAGACACACCATCCCGGTTGTGGTGGATTCAACGTTGTGCGCCCCTAGAACCCTGATCCGCATGACACTCCTTCCTTTCGCAAGGCTACCGGCTAGTCGGTCACGAGCAGAGGATTGAAGCGGGTGTCGTAGTCGTAAGTATCGATGCCCTCTTTCCGCTTCAGGTAGTTCACCAGGGCATACGTGCCCGGTGTAGCCACGACCTCGTACCCGGTCTTGAGCAGCCAGTGAGTAATGATGGTACTACCGAGAACAGCCGCTGGCAACGCGCCGCCGAAGGCGATGGCTATGAACACGGCGGCATCGAGACCCTGACCCACCACCGTCGAGCCTATGGTCCTGGTCCATAGGAAACGCCCCCGGGTCTTGACCTTCATCTTGGCCAAAATGAACGAGTTGGCGAACTCGCCGACAAGATAGGCCGAGAACGAGGCCGCCAGGAGTCGAGGGGTGTAGCCCAGCACTCGATCGTAGGCCTCACCCAATTCGGCGTCGGCTGCCGGGATCAGTCCGGCAGCCCAGAAGACGAGGACGGCCACCGCATTGCAGGCAAACCCGAGCCATATCACTCTTCGCGCCTGTCTGTATCCATATACCTCGGTCAGGATGTCACCGAAGATGTAGCTGAGAGGGAAAACGATAATCGCGGCTGGCAGGAACTCGAACAGCTTCAGAGGGCCAACCTCGACCGGGCCAAAGCCAAGCCCCACCAGCTTCACTGCGATGATGTTGGCAACGATCAGGCAGGTGATGAAGAGAACTGCGATCACTAGGAAACGTTGTGAGATCACCATTGAGACCTATATCCAGCGCAGGGAGCGGAAGAAAGCCAGCATCGCGACGATAATCACCACCATTGCGATGATCACGCCAGCGAAGGCCCCAGGGTTGCCTCCCTGCATCGGCCAGATGTTCATCCCAACGATGCTGGCGACGAGCGTCAGCGGGAGCATGATTACCGATATGATAGTCAGTACCCGGATTACCTCATTGATTCTGAAGGAGGTCAGGGTGTTGTTCGTGTCGCTCAGACCTTCGACGACTTCCTTGTAGTCCTCCAGCGTGTCCCTTATCTTCCGAAGGTGGTCCGCGATGTCGCCAAAATATACCTCCGGGTCTTCCTTGAGTATCGGCCACTCTTCCCGCTCGAGCACCTCGACGGCGTCGGTCTGTGGTCTGATTATGCGCCTGAACGAGATGATGTCCCGGCGGAGTATGGCCACGTCCTGTACCGTGCCCCTTGGTCTCTCGCTGAATATGCAATCCTCGACCGCCTCGATATTATCCCCGATCTTGTTGAGGATCGGAAAGCAGTAGTCCACCAGCCTGTCAAGGACCCGGTACAGCAGATACCCCGAACTGTGACCCATGTTCTCCTGCAGCACCTTCTCGTTCGTTTGACATGACCTGAACAGGGTCACCAGCGGCTTGAGGTCCCCCTGATGCAGAGTTATCAGATAGTCCTCGCCGACGAATATGGAAACCTGGCTGGCAGTAGTGACCCTGGCCTGGGGGTTGAATACAGGGAAGTGGAAAACCATGAACAAGTACTCCCCGTACTTGTCGATCTTCGGCGTCTGTGTCTTACTCAGGCAGTCGTCCAGATCGAGGGGATGGAACGGGTAGCGGGCAGCCAGGTACTGCGTCTCTTCCCTGGTGGGGCGCTCGATGTTGACCCACGTCAGCTTGTTGTGGGTAAGCGTATCTATGCTGGGGCCCTTGTCGACAACAAGGGCCTGAGCGGCCCTGGTATCAGCAAGCCTCCCTAGGTGGGTCCTGGGCAGCCGTCGCATCCTCATGACTGAAACACCGACAGGGTCTGGTCATGTGCCGGACGATACGTAGCGTTCCGCGTGTATGGCGGCCGTGGCACCGTCACCCGCCGCACACACAACCTGCCTCGGAGACCCAACGCGCACGTCGCCGGCGGCGAACACACCGGGTATGCTGGTCTCCAGCTGATCATTGACTCTGACGAAGCCCTCCGGGGTGAGGTCAACCAGGCCCGAAAGGTACGCCGTATTGGGCCGCCACCCCACGGCAACGAAGACGCCCGAGACACCCAGTTTCGATTCCTCTCCCGACTTGACGTTGCGAAGGTTCAGCTCGCGCACCTGGCCGTCCCCGACGATGGAATCCAGCACCGTGTCCCAAACGAACTCGATTCGCGGATTGGCAAGCGCCCGCTCCTGCAGGATCTTAGTCGCCCTGAGCTCGTCCCGCCTGTGGATGACGACCACCCGCGAGGCGAACTTGGTCAGGAAGAGCGCATCGTTCAAGGCCACATTGCCCCCACCCACGACGGCAACCACCTGGTCCCTGAAGAACGCCCCATCGCACATCGCGCAGTAGGACACCCCTCGTCCAACCAGCTCTTCCTCACCGGGCACCTTCAACTTGCTGTGCTCCGATCCGGCGGCGATGATCACAGACCTCGCCGCGTAGTCGCCTTCGCTCGTCTTCACAATCTTCCGATCGTTACCGACCTCCAGCCCGAGCACTTCAGCCATCACGATCTCGAGACCGAACTTCTTCGCCTGCTGCTCGAACAGCACGCCCAACTCAGCGCCCGATAAGCCTTCCGGGAATCCGGGGTAGTTCTCCACGATCTCGGCGTTGACGATCTGCCCACCCGGCAGGCCCCTGTCGACTAGGACTGTCTGCAGCCTCGATCTGGCGGCATAAATGCCAGCGCTCAGGCCCGCCGGACCACCCCCGATGATGACTAACTGATACGACTTGTCCACGTTCTGTTGACCCGAGCTACAGGACGGACTCGAGGCCCTCCTTCAACTCTGACTTGGGCTTGAGGCCAACCATCTGCTTCATCGGCTTACCATCCTTGAACAGCAGTATGGTCGGAATGCTGCGGACTCCGTACTCGCTCGCCA
>CAZGDV010000062.1:0-17099 GCA_964524995.1 uncultured Dehalococcoidia bacterium
GCGCCTGTTCTCGTGGCGCTCTACATATTCGGTGCCTGGGCGTCTTTCGCGCAACCGTGGACGTGAGTATCCTGGAGTTGCTCCGGGATCATTCCTGCACGTGATCGAGGACCCATGTCTCCACTATCGCGAGCACGCGCTCGTCTACGGGCTCGTCCACGTGGCGGTACTCCATGTTGGGTTCCTCGGGATGGTATCGAACCAGGTGGTTCATGTCAGGCAGGATGTATAGGGCGACGTCGTCGTTCCCCGCTTCGTCCAGGGCCTCCGCAAGCAGCTCGGCCTCCGTATATGGGACTTGCAGGTCCTTCTCCCCCTGGATGATCAGGACGGGCACCTGCACGCTCTTGGTGGTCTCCAGCGGATCGTGGAGGAAATGCTCCCTCCACCAGCTCAGGGCCATGCCCATTCTGTAGCTTTCGAATCCTTGCTCCGTCAGCTCCGGAATATATTCCTTCACGTCTTCGTACTCGATGTCTGCCCACTCTCCCTGCGACTGCTTGACGAAGTCTATGAATCCCTGCGTCTGGTCGATCTGCTCTTCGAGCAGGTCGGGAGGGAGACCGCTCGCCTCCCAAATGAGCCTGGTCTGCTCGATCAGTATCCAGTCCAGCGGGTGAGCAGGCCCGGCGATGGTGACGACGCCGGAGACGAGACCCTCCGAGGCCAGGATTGGGCCCAGTATGCCGCCCTCGCTGTGACCTATGACGAACAGTTGGCCGCCGTCGATCTCCTCCCTTGCCTTGAGGAAGTCGATCGCCGCGCGGGCGTCGTTCAGCAGGTCGGTCATCGACGCCTCGGAGAAGATGCCCTCGCTCTCACCCACGCCTCGCTTGTCGTAGCGCAGGCTGCCGATTCCGGCCTGGGCCAGGCGGTGCGCTATCGCCCTGAAGACGTCGATCTCGAGACCGGGTACGTTCTCGTTCCGGTCGACCGGCCCCGAGCCATGCACGAACACGACCGCCGGCACCGACCCCTGTGTCTCCTCGGGGAGCGCCAGCGTGCCTGCAAGCTTCAGGCCGTCGCTTGTGAACGTAATGTCGACTTCCTGCACTCCCTCCGGCGGCGGCTCCGGCTCCTCTGTGGTGAGGATCTGCAGGCCGTCGGGGTACAGATCGGCACGGTAGACCAATATCTGCTGGGTCGGGTAGTTGACGGCCACGACTGTGTCGCCGTATGTGTAGTAGGCAATCTGCAGGTCTCCGAGCCGGAAGGGGTACTCGACGAGTGTCAGCGTGGTGTTGCCTGTCTTTGCCACGGCTGGTTTGCGCGGGTGGACCTTCGTCGGGTATGTAGAAATCGCCTGAGGGACGACTGCAGTCATGGTCACTTCCTCGGTGGAGGGGGCGCGCTGCACCAGTCTGTGAATCACCGTGAATTGGCCGACGAGGTTGTTGTCCAGGACGACGAGAGGCGGTTCCCCTGTGAGAGCGAAATCGTATGTCTCGTTTCCTACTGCGATGTGGACGTCGGCACTGGTCTCGGTGAACTGCGCTTCGACCCGCTGCTCGCCGGTCGGTGTCTGTGCCACCAGCTCGTACTCGCTCGGCGCGAGTTCGTTGTCGACATCGAGCCGTGCGTGTAGTCCCACGGAACTCCCCATGATCTCGGCCCCGAACGTCGAGATCAATCGCAGGCCCGTTTCGGTCTGCCACAGCTCGAAGTCCTCGGTGCCCAGTGACTGGTTGCCCTGCTGCATCGTGAACCGGCCGCTCTCCAGCAGTTCGATGGCCGCCGGCGTCGGTGTGGGGGTGGGGGTTGCGGTCGGTTCCTCCTCCCCGCACCCTACCAGCGCCAGGATCATGAGCAGGCATGCGAGCAATACCGGAAGCAGCTTGCTGTAAGTCATGATGAGACCTCCGCGCGCGAACTCATTGCCGAACCAGTATAGGGATTATCGCTGAGAGTGGCAACAAAAGGTTTGTGCGTTCTTCCCGTACTGCCATCGGTGTGACGCGGAAGTGCAGGATACATCCTGCCGGGGGTCTGGGGGTGTCCCCCAGGTCTCAAAATCCCCCAAGATTGGGGGATTAGGGGGTTGACTGTTACTGAGAAGCACCAAGGTGCTCTGCGACCGGACGAAGGAGTTGCCATCGGGCGTAGGGTGGTCCCACCCTCCCGCCCACGGGAGTTGCACTCCCGAGCCCTCGGATGCATGTGGGTAGCCAGGGAGCATCCGCTCCCGGCGACCGCACGTAGGGGTCAGGTTGCCTGACCCCTACAGCCGCAACGTGCCTCACACCGCGTATTGCCGCCTCCTGGTTATCAACACTCCGAGCAGAACTACGAAGAGTACGTCCAGCCCGATGAGGATGATCATATTCAGCATGATGTCGGACAGATCCCCACCCTGCTGGCTTATTTCAACTATCGGCTCGAAAATGTAATAGGTGGGGAAGATCCTGCTCACCCAGGAGGGGATGCCCGGGAACATATACACGATCGCCGGAGCGTAGAGAAGTATCCCTGTCAGCTTCATGGTTGCGAAGAAGGCGGGAACATCGCTCAGCAGGGATGCCAGTATCAGTCCCACCGTAGCCGCCATGACCGCGCCGAGGAAGAGCAGCAGTACCAGCAGGGCGGGCTGCGAGCCCAACGCTTGGTTCATGGCCAGTATGATCAGGCCCATGACCACGGCGATGATGATTCCCGTGAGCCCTTTGGAGCAGAACACCTCACCTATCGTCGTGGGAGTGACCATCAAGGCGTCGATAGTCTTCTTCTCCTTCTCGTCAAGCAGGGATGCGCCGGTCAGCATGAAGCCGGCGATGAAGACCGTCACTAGCACGATCATGGGAAACAGGCGATCGCTCCACGGTATCGCCTCCATGTCGCCTACACCGACCACATCGACATTGATTGGCGCTTCCCGGCCGGAGACCTCCCGCACTAGGTCGGCTACGGTCGCGGTGAGTATCGCCCGGTCCTTGGCGAGGCTCTCCCCCCAGATGTAGATCGGGATTTCGATTCTATCCTGCTGGAGGACGGTCTCATCGAAGTCCCCGGTGATCACTATTCCGCCGTCGACGGCTCCCTCTTCGACCGCGCGCTTCAGCGCCACGGCATTGTCGTAACGCTTGCTGTCAATCGATGTTTGCTCCTCGATCAGGATGGCTAGTTGGGAGGCCCCTTCGTCGGTGAAACCCAGGGTGGGCTCATGCGCGAACAGGCTGCCGAACACGAGCGTGATCACCAGTGAAAGGGCCACGGGCCCTACTATGGCGAGGAGAAACAGGAAGCCCTTCGACCCGAGGGTGAACTCCTTGCCCAGGAGCACAGCGACTTGTCTGGGGTTCATCGGAGCTTCCTCCTGAAGGCGAGTATACCGACGGCAAAGAGGGCTGCACTGAAGCCAAGCAGTATCAGGAGATTCTGCCAGACGTTACCCCACCCCGCCCCGAAGTTGGAGGCCTGACTGACTGTGTCCACGAGGTAGTAGGAGGGTATCACCTTGATCCAACCCGAGACCACGCCCGGCGTCATGACGGCGATCCCGGGCACACTGAGCAGTATCATGATGAGCGCTCCCCACATAGCGACCGACAGGAAGTCCTTGCCCAGCGATGCCGCGAGGAATCCAATGGCCGCGGCCAATGTGCTGCCCAGCAGGAGCCCCACGAGAATCACGCCGGGCTGGTTGTCCAGGCCTCTGACCACCGCGAGGAAGAACGCGGCCTGGCCGAAGGCGAGGACTGTTCCGAATATGCCCTTGGCCGCAAAGAGGTCCCTGACCGTCATAGGCGTGGCAAGCAGGGCGATCGCCGTCCGGTTCTCGGCCTCTTCGCTCATCAGGCTGGCCAGGCCGAAGACCTCCGCCATCAGCAGCACAACAACGAGGAGCGAGCGGATGCGGTCCCGCAGGGGGATCTGGGCCCCCGCCATGTCGCGCCCCAGCACCTCCTGCTGCCAATCGACCTCGATCGATTGGCCCCCCAGCTTCTGCGTTAGCTCCGCGATGAGCACGCCGACTATCGCCTCCATGTCGCCGACCTGGTCCGAGGCGATATATACTTTGATGTCCGGTGCTTCACCCTGCGACAGCTTCTCTACGAGGTCCGGCGGCAGCACCAGCCCGGCGGAGTATTCCCCTTCGAGGATGTTCTCTCTTAGCGCCTCCTCCGACTCGGCGGCCAGCAGTTGAATGCCGATCTCACCCTCGTACAGTTCCTCGAAGCCGGGGGGCAGGGACGGGCTGTAGACACCCAGTTCGAGGGTCTCCTCCAGAGTGCTGGGCATGATGAAGTAGACCACTATTCCCATGACCAGCCCGAGGACCGTTATGACCGCGAAGAAGCGGTTTCGGAAGAACAGGGTGGCGTCCTTCTGAACGATGGCGGCGATAGAGCGCCAGTTCATTCCTCGAGTCCCCGGCCGGTGATCTTGATGAAGATGTCTTCCAGCGTGGCTTCCTCACTGTGGACAGTGACTACCTTCTTTCTGGAGAAGAGGTTGTGCACCTCATCGGGCGTCTTATCCGTATCCATCGGTATCTCGACGTACTCCAGGCTCTCGCCTTCGCCCACCTCCGCCTTCAGCGCCCGCTTGCCGTAGTCCTGCTTGAGGTCGTGCGGGGTGTCGAGGGCCACGATCTTGCCCTGGTTGATGAAAGCCACCCGATGGCACAGCTTGTCAGCCTCCCACATATCGTGGGTGGTCAGGAAGACGGTGGCCCCGCGCTGCTTCTCCTCCAATACGATGGACCGTATTGACTCGGCGGAAACCGGGTCGAGCCCTGAGGTCGGCTCGTCCAGGAACAGTATCCTCGGCTTGTTCACCAGGCTGCGTGCCATCATCAGGCGCTGCTTCATTCCCTTGGAGAACTCGCCGACCTTCTTCTTCTCCAGGCCGGACAGGCCGACGCGCTCCAGCAGTGGCCCGGGCTTGAAACCGCTGATGCCGAACAGGCGTGCAAAGAGCGTCAGGTTCTCACCGGCCGTCATCTGCTCATAGAGGTTGGTGTACTCGAAGCAGACGCCGATTTCCCCTTTCACCTTCAGGGAATCCCTGGCTATGTCCCGGCCCAGCACCGTGGCCTTGCCCCCCTTGGGCTTGAACTGCCCCGTGAGCATCTTCCACGTGGTGGTCTTGCCGGCACCATTGGGGCCCAGGAAGCCGAGTATTTCCCCTTCATCGACGTGGAAGCTGATGTGATCGACGGCCAGCAAGTCCCCGTACCAGTAGGTCAGGTCCTCGACCTCAATCGCATGGTTGGCCATACGGTCTTACCTCCATTCCCGCTGCCGACTTGGGCCCTCTACTTGGGAACGCGGCGCAGCTCGATTACAACATTGAACGCGTAGGAGTACATGTTGATCGGGGTCACGTCGCCGATGGTGAACTCGTCGCCGACCTTATGGCCCGCAACGCATGTGCCCTTCCGGCTGACCACTTTGGCGAGAACCTGGTACTGCTGGGACATAGTGCCCTCCTCTATTCCTCGAAAGGTTCGACTTCGCCCGGCTTGATGATCTCCCTGGCCTTATCGGCCAGCTCCTTCGGAACGAGGATCTTGACCTCGCCGAGGCCGTCGATCGTAAATCCGTATACTCTTCCCACGCTCTCGTACTTCAGGAGCACGGGTATCCCCTCGCTCTCCAGGTGCGATTTGAGCACCGACGCTATCATGTCCCCCTGGACTACTTCGATGACCTCGAGCTCCGGCTCGTCTGCCATCTCGTCACCTCCAGCGCACATCTTAGCATCTTTGGCGCGTTCTATTCCATGGTGTAGAATAGCTATGGCGGCCTTCCTCAGAGAAACGCGACGCGAGGGCTGCAGGAGACCAGCATGGCATGGAACGATGTCAACTCGAACGGCGCGACGATAACCATGTTCTCGGGCAAGGGTGGTGTGGGCAAGACGACCTGCGCGGCGGCGACGGCGCTCCACCACGCCTCACTGGGGAGCGAGACCTTGGCCATCTCCACAGACGCGACGCCCTCGCTCTCCCACATCTTCGAGCTGAAAGCCGGTGACAAGCCGGCCAGGGTTCAAGACTCGCTGTACATCAGCGAGCTGGGGGAAAGGGAGGTGGAGGACATGTGGAATCAGAGGTTCGGCAAGGATGTCTACAACGTCTTCTCCTCTTTCGTGTCCGTGGGCTACGATGAGTTCGTCGAGTTCACGACCTCAATGCTGCCGGGGCTGCGGGATGAGTTCATGGTCGACTACATCAAGGAACTCAGCCACAATGGCTCCTACAACACGGTGGTGTGGGACACAGCCCCGCTGGGCCAGACCTTGGCCCTGCTTCAGACGCCGGCCATGCTGGTGGAGCACCTTCGTATGGCGCCGCGCATCTACGCCAAGCTGAAGCTGAGCAACGTGAGCAGGGAGCCGATACTGGACATAATCACGAGATGGCAGAAGCTGTCCGCCGAGGACATGGACTTTCTCCGCAACAGGGTCAGGTTCGTGATCGTGACGATACCGGAGGCGCTGGCGGTGGAGCAGCTCGAGGGCGTGTTCCGCGAGCTGGACAGGCATGGCCTGAAGGTCGGCCAGTTGGTGGTGAACAATGTCATCAAGGCCGACGGCTCCGAGTTCCTGGCGATGAAGGCGAGCCAGCAGAGGGGCTACCTCGATCACATACACGATACGTATTCCGACCTCGATATAGTCGAGATACCGATGTTTCCCTACGAGCTGAAGGGGCTGGACAGGTTGAGGGAGGTGGAGCGGGTGCTGTTCCCTGTTTGCTGACCTGGACTGAATGATGAGTCTCGGGTGGCCCGAGGGAGGGATGGCCATGCGCGAGATCGTCTCGAACCCGGACCTGGTGGCCTACTGCGGCCTGTATTGCGGGGCCTGCAAGTCGTACTTGAAGGGCAGATGTCCCGGCTGCCATGACAACGTCAAGGCCAAGTGGTGTAAGGTACGCACCTGCTGCGTCGACAACCAGTATCTCTCATGTGCCGACTGCAAGGACTACCAGGACCCGAAAGACTGCAAGATGTACAATAACTTTCTTGCCAAGATATTCGGCCTGGTGTTCCGGTCGAACAGGGCTGCCTGTATCCAGCAGGTTCGCGAGCTGGGGCTCCAGGGTCACGCCGACGCCATGACTGCGCAGGGGCGACAGAGTATCAAGAGATAGTGACCGGGATGACCATTCGTCCGATCAGCCCTCTTTGGATGTCGGTTGGAGCAACGCGAAGCCGCTCTCGTCGTCATGCAGTCTCGCCACATTTGCGCCCACTATCTCGTAGATAATCGCCTCGCCGACCAGCCAGGTCTTCACGCCGGGTCTGAGGCAGCCCGTGGTCGTCTTGCCTGACCTGCCGAGCGCCGCATGGATGTGGAGAACGGGCTTGCCATCCTCGCCCGGCGCGAGCACCCCGACACCTGCCACCTCATGTGCCCCGTCAACGGGCAACAGCATGGGCTCCGGCGGCCTCTCTGCAGAGCGCCTCGGCCCGACAACAACCTCACCATCGTCGAGTCCTCCCACCAGGATAACGTGTCCCACGGATATGCTGTTCTCCTCTGCGAACCGCTCGATTACACGCGGCACGACATCACCGTGTTCAAGTCTCAGCACGAAGACCCGGCCCATACGTCCCTCGGCAGCCTTCATGGCAAACGACCTCGCTTTCAAATGACTTCAGCGCAGCCCCGTTTGCCATTATACGCTTGTTGTGGGGACGACAGTAGACTGCGTTGGTGTAGTTGGGCGTAAGGTGGGTTAGGTTGGCAGACGCGAAGCGTGGCCGGTGAGGCCGCTCAAGCGGCCTCACCGGCCACGAATGACACTCGATCGGAAACCGGCTAGTAGTATTTCGCCAGGGCGAGGGCGAGCAGTAGCACGAATGCAACGAAGATGATGGGCCCGACTACCACCCACGTGTTGAGGCCCGGCGCTGACTCGGTGCCCAGCACCGCGAATATCGTGAAGTGGCTGGCATCAGCCGTGACCTTGAGGGCACCGGTATGAACCTCCGATTGTAGATCGACCCATTCCTTCTCAACGGTGGCGTAGTAGGCCAATCTGATCTCCTCCTCGACGACGCCCTCGGGGACGGCCTCGGGATCATACCTGATCATAATCTCGATCGACGGGTCGAATTGGGCACCGTCGGGGCTGAAGTCGTAGGGTCCGGCAATGAGATGGGTCCTCTCGGGCAGCTCAGGAAGCGTTCCCTCATAGGGGGCCATCTGTACTTCCTCGAGCGGCTCCTCGTCTTCCGTAAGGACGATTGTGCCCTCGATGACCTCGAGGGTGGCCTGCTCGTCCTCGGCCACGAAATCGATATCCTGCAGCACTACACCCGCCTCATCGACGTACGGCGTGATGTCAATGGGCTCCGAGGTCGGTTCGCCGGGTGGGGTGGGGGTAGGCGTCGGCACTGGTGTCGGCGAGGGAGTAGGGGTTGGCGACGGTGTCTCGGTCGGCGTGGGGGTTGGTGTCGGCGTTGGCGTAGCTGACGTGCTCACAGAGAGGTTCAGGACCCTGTTGCCGCCTGTTTCCCAGGAACCCACCTGCTGGGCCTGGATGCCGTTGACCGTGAAAGTGATTGACTCGCCCTCATCGTATGGGTCGGTGGACGAATTCTCAATACGCAGGGAGTAGGTCGATGCTCCGTAGGCGGAGGGCGTGGAAGTCGTATGGCTGCTTCCTCGTATCACGGCGATGACCTGCGTGCCATTGGGTGCCAGTTGCCCGTCGATTCGCACCTCGCCGTGAAACTGACATGGCAGCGAGCCCTGCGCGTTTGCGACGCCTGCAAAGACGAACACCGTCAGCATCAACGCGGCTATAACCCATTGAAGCCTCTTCATCTTAATCACTCCAATCCGCCGGGCAGGTAACACAAGCCCGGCGAGTACCTGCATCGGCCGCTCGAATTCGTCACAGCCGGTGTCTCTAATGGCCGGAAAGTGGCCGATCTCTATTCGCAATGCTAGTAGTACCTGGCAAGTACAAGTGTGAACAGGCCAATGAACACAATGAACAGAATCGGCCCAAGAACCGCCCACGTATTCAACTCGGGTGCGGGTGCCGTACCCAGGATGGCGAACGCGGTGAAGTGCGCGAGCTGCGCCTCGACTTTGTGGGCTCCGGTATGGACAATAGATTCAAGCGCGACCCATTCACCGGACACCCTATCATAGTAGGTCAACTCCAGTTCATCCGCCGCGACATCCTCGGGGATCAACTCGGGGTCATATAGGACCTTGACCGTGGCAGACGGGTCGAATGTAGCTCCGTCCGGGCTCAGATCGTAGATCTTTCCGATCACGCTGGCTCTCTCGGGCAACTCAGGCGTGTTGCCCGAGAACTCCGCGATTCGAATCTCTCCCAGAGGCTCGCTATCCTCAGTCAGCACTATTGTCTCCACTTGGATTGCAAGACTGACGCCTTCGTCTTCGCTGGCGAACTCTAGCTCCTCTTGGACCACGCCGTCCTCGTCTACATACGGAGTGATGTCTATTGGGTTGGAAGTCGGGACGCCGGGTGGGGTTGGTGTGGGTGTAGGCACCGGCGTTGGTGTCGGTGTCGGCGTGGGCTCCGGAGTTGCCGTTGGGGTTGGTGTGGGCGTTGGCACCGGCGTCGGGCTCGGCGTAGGTGTCGGACTGGGTGTTGGCGTGGGTGTAGCTGCGGTCCACACATACAGGTCAACGATGACGACTTGACCGGGCTGATACGTCATCTCCGCTGTCTGCTGGGCAGGGTAGCCGTTAACCTCGAAGGATACTGGTGTGCCCGGCATGTACGCGGTACCGTAATCGTCCGGTGATATCTTGACCCTGTATGGGTACCCTTGGAAGCCGTAGAGTGCGCTATAGCTGTCTCCCTGAACTGTAGCCGTGACGGTGATGCCTGTTCCCCAGGGCACATTGTCGATATACACGTTACCCTGCAAGTAGCATGGTGTTGTGCTCTGGGCCGCGGCGCTGCCCAAGGGTAGGCACAATGCGATCAGCACCAGTGTCGTTACCAGAATTGCTCTTCCCATCTTCACACTCCTACGTTCTAAGGACTATGTGTGCCAATGCGAGCTTCGGCGGTGTTTCCGCGAACTGTCTGGCTTCTATCGTCATATATTATATGACCACGTGCAAGTACTGCAACAATACCATGCAGAACCTACCACAAATGTAGAGGCCAGCGCAATGGTAATAAAGTACTAGTCGATGACCCTCTGCGAATACTGAAGTGCGATTTGCTCAGCCATACGCTTTGGGGTGCTCTAAACTCCAGCCTTCGATGTCGCGGAGCCTGTCGCGCAGCGTCAGGGCGTTTCTCACCGCGAAGGCCTCGGCGTCATTGTTGAAGTAGATGTATACCGCACCCAGCCCCCGGCCCAACTCCGCAATTCGATGTGCCCAATCATTCAACTCCTCGTCCGAGTAGCAGCTTCCGTACAGGGCCGCGCTGCCGTGGAAACGGATGTAGGCGAAGTCGGCTGTCGCTTCGAGGGGCGTGGTGAGGTCGGGCATGTCGAACGCGCAGAAGCCGACATTGTGACGCCGCATGATGGCGAAAACATCTTGACATAACCATGACGCGTGGCGAAACTCGACGGCATGGGCGAGATCGCTTGGCAGCGTTGAGAGAAAGGAGTCCAGGAGTTCATCCTTGCGATGCAGATTCGGGGGAAGCTGGTATAGCAGCGGGCCAAGCTTGTCACCCAGTATTCTAACCCTCTCCAGGAAGTTAGCCAGCGGCTCGTCGACGTTCCTGAGCTTCTTCATGTGCGTAATGAAGCGGCTCACTTTGACCGCGTAGGCGAAGCCGTCGGGCGAGGAGTCCCGCCATTTCTCGAACGCTTTCACCGAGGGCAGGTTGTAGAAGCTGTTGTTCAACTCGACCGTGGAGAAGCTCCGGGCGTAGTGCTGCAGCCACTTGGACTTGGGCAAGCCCTCGGGATAGAATCTCTCGCGCCAGTGGTCGTAGTGCCAGCCGCTCGTTCCGACGTAGTATTCGGCGCTCATCTCTTGCCTGCCTTTGCCTTGTCGAGCACCCTCTCCAGGATGGTGACGGCGGCGCGCTTGTCGAGCGGCTCGTTGTTGTTGCCGCACTTCGGCGAGTGGATGCAGCTCGGGCAGCCCTCCTGGCAGGGGCACTCCGAGATGTTTTTCAATGTCGCCTGCCACAGCTCGGCGATCAATTCATACCCCTTCTCTGCGATGCCGATGCCGCCGGGATGCCCGTCGTAAATGAATATCTGCGGCTGGCCCGTGTCCGGGTGCAGCGGCGTGGACACGCCCCCGATGTCGTTCCTGTCGCAGAGCGCGAACAGGGGCAGCAGGGCGATCGACCCGTGCTCGGCGGCGTGCAAGCCGCCGGCGAAGTCACGGCCCGTCTCCGCCATCTCGTCCTCGATCGCACGAGGGATGTCGAACCAGACAGCTACCGTGTCGAACGATTTCGGTGGGAGGTTCAGCGGTTCCTCGCCGATCACCTCGTCCGTCATGATCCGCTTCTTCCTGAAGCCCAGGACCGTCGTGGTCACCTCCACCTCGCCGAGGTAGACGCCGATGTCGTTTACCCTCTTCTCCTCGAAGGTCTCGATCACACGAATCTCGGTGATGTCCTTGGTCTGCGTGTAGTAAGGCGCATCGCTCGCCGCCGCGTAGGCGGTCCGGCTGGCCAGATCGAGCGCCGTGACGAGGTAGGATTCCCCCTGGTGGAGGTACATCGCGCCGGGGTGCACCTGGAAGAAGGCGTTGGCGTCCTCGATCTCCTCCAGGAGACGGCCGGTGGGCGCTTCCACCAGCGCGTAGTTCTTCGAAGAAGTCGAGCGGATGTTGATATCCTGCGCAGGGTAGTCCACGGTAGGAGCGAGGTACCAGTGCCCTCGGCGCATCCGCAGGAGGCCCTGCTCCTCCAGCTCTGATCTGGCCCCGACGTAGGTGTCGCCGAACAGGACCCCGTCCCGGTTGCTCAGCGGCATCTCCCATGCGGCACAGAGGAGGTGAGGCTCCAGGATGTGGAGGTTCTCCGGGTCGGTGAGGGCGTTCTCGTGGCTCCTGCCGAAGAAGAACTCAGGGTGGCGCATGAGATACTGGTCCAACGGATTGTCCATGCCGATGAGGAAGCTGAGCGAGCGCTGGTTGCTGCGGCCGCTCCGTCCTGCCTGCTGCCACGTGCTGGCGATGCTGCCCGGATAGCCGGTGAGCACGGTCGCATCCAGGTCGCCTATGTCCACACCTAGCTCCAGGGCGTTGGTGGCCACGACCGCCGTCAGGCGTCCCTCGAAGAGGTCGCGCTCTATTCGCCGCCGGTCCTCGGCCAGGTACCCGGCTCGATAAGGCATGATCGCACTTGCCAGCCTGGGGTCTTTCTCCTGTAACTGCTCGCGGACGTACAGGTAGATGAGTTCGGTCAGCCTGCGGCTCTTGGCGAACCCCAGGCTGCGGATTTCATGCCGGACCAACTCGGTTAAGATCGCGGTGGCCTCGCTGTTGGCGCTGCGGCGCGCCGACTTCTCTTCGTCGACGAGCGGCGGGTTCCAGAATATGAAGTCCTTGCCGCCGTACGGAGCGCCGTCCTCCGAGACGACCTCGAAGGGCAGGCCGGTCAGCCGCTCTACGTGCTCCTTCGGGTTGGCGATGGTGGCGGAGCAGCATATGAACAGGGGGTTGGCACCGTAATGGTTGCACAGCCGCCTCAGCCTGCGCAGGACGTTGGCGACGTGCGACCCGAAGACGCCCCGGTAGACGTGCGCTTCGTCGATGACGACGTAGTGCAGGCGGGAGAGGAAGCCGGCCCAGGAGCGGTGGTTCGGCAGTATGCCGATGTGCACCATGTCCGGGTTGGACAGCATGATGTCCGTCGACTTCTTGATGTCGGCACGTTCCCACTGGGGCGTGTCACCATCGAAGGTATCGTACCGCAGCTTGATGCCTTGGGCCGATGTAAGCTCACGCAGGCTGCGCAGCTGGTCCTGCGCGAGCGCCTTCGTGGGGAACAGGTAGAGGGCGCGGCCGCCTTTCTCGGCCAACGCCGTGTCGACGACGGGGACGTTGTAGCACAGCGTCTTGCCACTGGCGGCCGGCGTCACGACGACCACGTTGGCACCGGAGCGGACCGCGTTGATCGCGGCAGCCTGGTGACTGTACAGCGGCAGCAGGCCGTTGGCTTCGAGCGAGGCCTGCAACGCGGCGTGGACGGGCTGGCTCAGATCGCCGAATCTCGCGTCTCGCGGGTGAATATGCTGGATATGGACGACCTGGTCCTCGTAGGCGGGAAGTCCCATCAGATAGGGAAGGAAGGCGGAGATGTCCATTGCTTCCCCTCGCCTCTACAGCGCGTGGAGGATCTCGATTTCGTAGTCCACGAGCTCGGCGTCGCCCCTCGCTCTCTCTATGAGGTTCACGACGTTGGAGAGCACTTCGTTGACGTAGCGCCCGTCGTTGCTTACGCAGCTCACACCCAGCGTTGCCACCTGCCAGGTGTCGTGGTCGTCGATCTCGGCGATTGACACGTTGAACTTGCTTCGAACCTGGGCCGTGATGGACTTCACAACCCTTCTCTTCCCCTTGAGGGAGTGGTTCTCCGGCAGGCGGAGCGTGACGACTAACGCGCCGATTGTCATCGGGTGACCTGTGTGGCCTTCCTGGTGAACGGGCCGGGCTAACCCAGCTCGGCTGCTCTCTCTCGCAGCTTCGCCAGCCGCTCGCTGCGCTCGTCCAGCTTCTGGCGCTGCTTCTCTACGACGTGGGACGGGGCCTTGGACACGAAAGCGTCGTCGGCCAGGAGTCGTTCCGCCCGCTCGATCTCTTCGAGAGTCGCGTCGATGTCCCCTTGCACACGGCTCTTCTCGGCATCAATGTCGACCATGCCCTCCAGTGGCAGAACGACCTCTGCTACCTTCAGGACGAGGACCTTGGCCTTACTGTCGGACGCTATCGGGTCCGTACTCCTGTCCACGACTCTCAGGGGCCGGACGCGGGCGAGCGTAGATATGGCTGCTGATTGGGCCTCGATAGCGGGCCTGGCGTCGGTCGCGGAGACAGTCGCTTCGATGAACCTGCCGGGATCGACCTTGGCCTCGGCACGCGCATTTCTTATCGAGCGCACTATTTCGATGACAGTGCCCATGTCACGTTCCGCGTCATCGTCGAGCGCGCTGGCATTGGGTGCCGGATAGGGAGCAATCATGATCGAGTCCGGCTTACCCTCCGGCTGCTGCTCCTTGAGCCTTTGCCATATCTCCTCGGTGATAAACGGCATGAACGGGTGGAGCAACCTCAGCGCCGCCTCCAGCACGTGCACGAGGACCGGGAGTGGGCTGGGCGAAGCCCCGCCGTCCTTCATCCTGATCTTGGCGATCTCGATGTACCAGTCGCAATACTCCGACCACAGGAAGTCGTGAACCTTTCGCAGGGCTTCGCCGAGCTGGAACTGCTCAAGTGAGTCGACCGTCTCGGCTATGGTGCGGTTCAGGCGGCTCAGAATCCACCTGTCCTCCATTGGCAAGCTGGCGGCTATCGGCCCGAGTGACTTGCCGTCCATGGTCGTGATGACGAATCTGGCAGCGTTCCAGAGCTTGTTGGCGAAGTTGCGGCTGCCCTCCAGTTTGTGCGCGCCGAGCCTCATATCGTTGCCGGGCGAGTTGCCCGTCGAGAGCGCGAATCTCACAGCATCCGTGCCGTACTGCTCTATCGCCAGGACAGGGTCTACCACGTTGCCCCGGGACTTGCTCATCTTCTCGCCCTTCTCGTCCCTGATCAGCCCGTGGAGATAGACCTGTCTGAAGGGCACCTTACCTGTGTTCTCCAGGCCCATCATTATCATCCTGGCCACCCAGAAGAACAGGATGTCGTACCCCGTCTCCATTACGGTCGTGGGATAGAAGTAGCGCAGGTCGTCTGTGTCATCGGGCCAGCCGAGCGTGGAGTGGGGCCAGAGGGCCGAGCTGAACCAGGTGTCCAGGACGTCCGGGTCCTGCATCAGGTCTGTGCTTCCACAGGTTGGGCATCTCTCGGGGGCCTCCAGGGCCACGATAGGCCTGGCCTCGAGTTGCACTACTACCCAGTCTATGTTGTTGAGGATGTCTTCGTGTGATATGCCCTGCCATCTCAGTTTCCTGTACTGATACCACGCTCCACCCATTCCATGCGCTTGGGTGAAGGCGTCATTGAGGTACATATAGATATTGTCATCATCACAAGAGCAGCAGTACCAGGCAGGTATTCTGTGACCCCACCAGAGCTGGCGGCTTATGCACCAGTCGCGTATGTTCTCCATCCAGTTCAGGTACACCTTGGTGAAACGCTCGGGAATGATGACGATCTCACGGTCCACGACGGCCTTGATGGCGGGCCTTGCGAGCGGCGGTGTCTCAACGAACCACTGCTTGGAGAGCAGGGGTTCGACCATGGTACGGCAGCGCTGGCAATGTCCCACGGAATGCACGTGGGGATCGATCTTGACCAGCAGGCCGTCCCTCTCCAGGTCCTCGAGCAGCTGGCGGCGGCACTCCAATCTGTCCATCCCGGCGTATGGCCCCGCGTTCTCGTTCATTGTGGCGTCGAGGTTCATGATGTTGATGGAGGGCAGGTTCTGCCGCTGCGAGACCTCGAAGTCCACTGGGTCGTGGGCGGGAGTGATCTTGACTGCGCCTGTTCCGAAGGCCGGATCGACCGCCTCGTCGGCGATTATGGGTATCGACCGGTTGACTGCGGGCAGTACTGCCTTCTTGCCCAGTATGCTCCGGTGGCGCTCGTCGTCGGGATTCACTGCTACGGCGGTATCGCCCAGGATGGTCTCCGGTCGCGTCGTAGCCACGGTTACATAGCCATCCGTTCCCTCCAACCGGTACCGGACGTAGTAGAGATGGCTTGACAGCTCCTTGTGGTCCACCTCGAGGTCGGACAGGGCGGTGGCACAGCGAGGACACCAGTTGATGATGCGCTCGCCTCTGTAGATAAGGCCCTTCTCGAATAGCCGGACGAAGGTGGTGCGAACGGCTTTGCTGGGGCCGGGGTCCATGGTGAAGCGCTCACGCGTGGGGTCGCAGGAGGCACCGAGCTTCTTGTGCTGCTCGGAGATGATCTCGCGGTACTTGCCCATCCACTCCCACATGCGCTCCAGGAACTTCTCGCGTCCCAGCACATGCCTGGACAGCCCTTCCTCAGCCAGCAGCTGTTCCACGACGTTCTGCCCGGCGATTCCCGCATGGTCGCTTCCCGGCAGCCACAGGGTCGGCTCGCCCTTCATGCGGTGCCAGCGGACGAGTGTGTCCTCGATGATGGCGGTGAAGGCTGTACCCAGGTGCAGTTCACCGGTCACGTTCGGCGGCGGCATTATTATGACGAAGGGCTGTCGCGCGTTATCGCCTTCCGGTGTGAAGTAGCCCTTCTCGATCCAGGACTCGTACCATTTGGACTCGACCTGCGTCGGGTCATACGTCTTCGGCAGGTTGCTCTTCGCCTGTGCAGTCATCAGTGATTGCCCTCGGATTCGGGTGATTTCCAGCCCATTTTACAGTGCGCGGAATGGCGGGTCAAAGCACATAGCACAACTCACCCCTCATGATGGTCATGCCAGGGTGCCACAAAGAGACGAGCCAGCCCGTTTGTCTGGACTGGCTCGTCGAAGCGCCGTTTGATTTCTCAGTTGGCACTCGGGTTCACCGGGGACGGTTGGGTGTCCTAGGCTTCCCGTGTGTCCATATCGTCATCGGCCTCTTCGGCCTCGATCTCCTGGTCTGCCACCTCCTCCAGCGAGACCTCCATCTCGTCTTCGGACGTGCCTATTGCGGCCGACTCCAACGAGAGCTCGACCTCGGTTGCCGGCGCGGCGTCCTCACCGTCGTCCGATTCCTCAGATACAATCATCTCTTGATCGGGTGCTTCTACAATGGTCGACTCCAACGAGAGCTCGACCTCGGTTGCCGGCGCGGCGTCCTCACCGTCGTCCGATTCCTCAGATACAACCATCTCTTGATCGGGTGCTTCCACAATGGTCGACTCCAGCGAGAGCTCAACCTCGTTCTCAGCGGACGAGTCCTCGCTGATCTCTGACTCCTCGCCCTCGCCTGTCTCCTCCAGGCTCATCTCCACGCCCTCGCCAACGCCGGTCTTGGGCTCGCTCTCCTCCGGCAACTCCTCGTCCTCTTCTGCAGACGGCAGTTGCTGGCGTCGTGCGG
>CAZGDV010000063.1:0-17020 GCA_964524995.1 uncultured Dehalococcoidia bacterium
GCTTTTGAGGCAACAACACCCGTTCGGTAACAGTTTCTATTGACGCAATACGCCCCCGTCGGCGGAGACGCTCTAACCATACGCCGATCTTCAATCCTCCAGCTTCTTCCAGAGGATAGTGTGGATGGGAGACGTGACAGACCTCATTCGCAGGGTCGGAGACAGTAGTGTTGCAGTGCCAGCCAATCCAGCGTGTATACTTACGTCAGCAAAGAACAGGGGTAGCAGAGATGAAACAGAAGTGCAAGTCGGTTCTAGCAGGACTAACAAGCGGACTGCGCAGGTACTTCCTCGCCGGCATACTTGCGATCTTGCCTCTTGCCGTAACGATACTTGTCCTCAAATGGCTGTTCGAGCTCATCGACGGCATACTTGCCCCGGCGGTGGAGACCGGTCTCGGAAGGTCAATACCAGGGATCGGCTTCGTCGCTTTCATCCTGCTCATTCTCCTCGCAGGCGTTGTTGCCAGCAATGTGTTGGGGCGGAGGATCATCCAGCGTGGAGAGAAGCTGCTGGCCGACGTACCGATGGTCAGGGAGCTATACAAAACGTTCAAGCAGGTGCTGGAGAGCGTGATGATGCCTCACAAGGGCGGGTTCAAAGAGGTGGTCCTCATAGAGTTCCCCAGACCGGGGATGAAGACAATAGGCTTCGTGACGAATCGGCTGAAGGACGCGTCCGGCAGCGACCTGGTGAGTGTGTACATCCCGACCACGCCCAATCCGACGTCCGGGTATCTGGAGATTCTTCCCGAGGGCGACGTCGTCAAGCTGGCAATGTCCGTCGAGGATGCAATCAAGATGATAGTCTCGGGTGGTATGGTATCGCCGCCCACTCTCGCCGTATCGCAATAGCGTACCGTATCGAGGGTGATGCGATACAGACACCCCCGGACATGCGCCCATCTCGGGGTCCTTGTTGAAGCTCTACAAGTGTGGCCACTTCCTCACATGCCCGATGTGGCCGACCAGCTTTTCGGGGTCTACAGCGAAAGGTCTCACTCTTCTGGCCTGCCTGTGGCCCCATGACACCCAACTGCGCGCCCAGAAGAAGCCGACCACGGCGACTATCACGAATCCTATGAAGCCCAGCACAGCGAAGTAGGCCCACCTCACACCGAGCTCCGGCATGTACTCGAAGTTCATGCCGTAGACTCCCGCCACCAGTGCGAGGGGGAGGAAGATAGTAGCTACTATCGATAGCACCCGCATTGTCTCGTTCTGCCTGTTGGCGACAGACGATAGATGAGTCGCGAGCGCGTTGTCAGCCCTGTCACGCAGGGACTGGCCGAGGTCTTCAATGCGCACGATATGGTCGTAGATATCGCGATAGTATATCTGCGCCTTGTCCCCGATAAGAGTGAACTCCCCTCTGCTCATACGGTTCATCACCTCGCGCTGCGGTGCCATTACGCGGTGAACCCTGATAACGGACCGCTTGAGCTTGAGGACAGCCTCCAACGTGGACCGCTGCGGGTTGCGCAAGACCTCTTCCTCGATCTCGTCCGCGACATCGCTCATCTTGTCGATTGTCGGCAGAACGTTGTCAACAAGCGTGTCTACCAGTGCGTGCGCCAGGAAATCGCTGCCGCGCCTCATCGGACGGCCGTCCTCCTCCACGAGTCGTGTGATCGCGTCCACGCTGTACATAGGATCGTTGTGATTGCTCACAACGTAGTGCGGGCCGAGGAAGATCGCCACCTCGGTGGTCTCGACTATGTCGGACTCGCCGAGGTGATTCACGCCATGGACAATGAGAAAGAGGTGGTCTCCGAAATCGTCGATCTTGGGCGGGTGAATCTGAGTACTGACGCAGTCCTCGACAGCCAGACGGTGGAAGCCAAACGTGGTAGCGAGGAAACGGCCATCCTCCTCCGTGGTCTCACACACATCGACCCACAAGAGTCCCTGGCCGGACTCGAAAGCTGCCCTGATCTGGGTCTCGTCCAAGTCCTTCTGTATAATGCCTTGAGCGTCCAAATAGAAGGCACGATACGGCATGTCACCCCCTCACTGGTACATTATGCCGGTCGACATTGCGTATCAATCATACGCAGGTTGCCGCGCAAGTCAATGCCCCCCAGAGCGCCCGTTCGCAGACGGCCGTCTCTTGAACCTGGCCCTATCACCCATCAGCCAAGACAATTCAACTCGATGCCACTGGACATCGAAAGCTCGGTTGGCTATGATTAGCCTTTGTCGAGGATCGCTCTGCAGTGACCGCTAGAGGCCACAAAGCGGAACCCACCTGCGTGAGAAAGTTGGCGGGACTTGGCTACTGTCACTAGTGCTCCCCCCGAATCCGAGCTAACCTGGCACCAGATGCCGGCTCAGGACGTCATCCAATCACTGGCAACCGGCCCCGATGGGCTTTCTGTTGCCGAGGCGCAGGCGAGGCTGGCCAAGTACGGCTTCAACGAACTCAAGTTCAAGAAGCGGAGCGCCCTGGTCAGATTCCTCATGCAATTCCGGAGCCCGCTTATCTATGTCCTGATTGCATCGGCTGCTGTCACCGGTGCGCTGGGCATGTGGGCGGACAGCGCTGTGATACTCATCGTCGTCGTGGCCAACAGCATAATAGGATTTGTGCAGGAGGGCCGTGCAGAGGCCTCGATGGAGGTCCTGACCAAGATGATGGTCCTGGAATGCACTGTCATCCGAGGTGGCGAGAGGAAGGATGTTCCTGCCCGCGAGTTGGTCCCGGGCGATATCGTCCTACTGGAGGAAGGCGATCGTGTCCCGGCAGACCTCCGCCTGTTCACGATCAGGAACCTGGCCATCGATGAGGCCCCGCTGACGGGAGAATCGGTCCCGGTAGAGAAGAACACCAACCCTACCGAAAAGGCCAACCTGCCGCCGGGCGACCAGCGTTGCATGGCATTCGGAGGGACCTTTGTCACTCGCGGCACCGGCCAGGGTGTCGTCGTCGGCACAGCGGAGCAGACCGAGATAGGCAGAATCGCCGCTCTCTTGAAGAGTGCTGAGGCAGAGGCCCCAGCGCCGCTCATGAGAAAGATAGCGGACTTCACCAAGGTGCTGATCATCGGCATTCTGATCCTGGCTGCCGTCAACCTCGTTCTGGGGGCTACTCTCGGCGGCTACGACTTCATGTACTCCTTCCTCGCATCGGTATCGCTTGCCGTGGCCGCGATTCCCGAGGGGTTGCCGGCCATACTCACCATCGCCCTCGCCGCCGGAGCCAGAGCGATGTCCAGGCGGAACGCACTGGTCCGGCGACTGCCGGCGGTCGAGACCCTGGGCTCCGCTACGGTCATCTGCACAGACAAGACCGGCACTCTCACAAGGAATGAGATGACCGTGGTCAAGGTCTTCACGGGCAGCAGGTCCTACTCCGTCTCCGGAGCCGGGTATGAGCCAAGAGGGGAGTTCGCCAGAGATGGACTGCCTGTCAATCTCCAGCATGAGAACGATCTCCTGCTGACCCTGAAGGCGGGACAGCTGTGCAATAACGCGCATCTCGCCGAGACTGAGCATGGCTATCAGATGTCGGGTGACCCGACCGAGGGGGCCCTGCTCGTAGCGGCCGTGAAGGCGGGTGCGGTCAGCCACGAGGAGCGACTGGACGAGATACCGTTTGGCTCGGAGCACAGGTATATGGCCACACTGCACAAGGACAGTGTGAACAACACTATTTATGTGAAGGGCTCGCCTGAGCGAATTCTGGCAATGTGCCGAAGCCAGCAGGCAAACGGCGACATCGCGCCGCTCGATGCTGAGGCGGTCAAAGCTACCGTCGATGAGATGGCAAACGAGGCGTTGAGGGTATTAGCGCTCGCTTACAAGAAAGTCCCCTCAGAGAGAAGCTCAATGACGGCGGACGACCTGGAGGACCTGGTCTTCCTCGGTCTCGAGGGGATGATAGACCCGCCTCGGGAGGAGGCAATCGAGGCAGTAGCGAAGTGCCGGAGGGCAGGAATCCGCGTGGTCATGATAACGGGAGACCACGCCAAGACCGCACAGGCAATCGCAGGACGCCTGAGGATCGGGGATAAGGGAGAAGTCGTCACTGGCGAGAGCCTCTCGACGATGTCTGACGAGGAGCTGTATCGAATCGTTGAGGACGTGTCCGTCTACGCGCGCGTCGCTCCCGTGGACAAGTTCAGGATAACGACGCAGTTGCAGAAGAGGGGCCACATCGTGGCCATGACCGGAGATGGGGTCAACGACGCGCCAGCCCTCAAGGCAGCCGACCTGGGCATAGCCATGGGCATGAAGGGAACAGACGTCAGCAAGGAAGCCGCTGACATGGTGCTTGTGGATGACAACTTCGCCAGCATAGTGGCAGCGGTGGAAGAAGGCAGACACGTCTTTGAAAACATCCGAAAGGTAATCCTCTATACACTGCCTACGAATGGGGGCCAGGCCTTGCTGGTGATTGGCGCCATCATACTTGTGCCTTTCGTGCCCCTGTTCGCCGAGCGACTGCCCCTGGAGCCGATTCAGATACTGTGGATCAACCTCTACGATGCCGTGGCTCTGGCTCTACCGCTGCTTTGGGAACCGAGGGAGATGGGTTTGCTGAACAGACCACCCCGGGACCCGAAGGAACCGATAGCGAACAGACTCTTCTTCAGGAAGATCATCCTCGTCTCAATGATAATGGCGGCAGCTGCGTTCGCCGTCTTCTACTACTACGGGGAACCCGCGATGGCCGGCGACATGGTAGACGAGCACCGTCTCGCCCAGGCACAGACCGCAGCATTCATGACCGTAATGATGGTGCACGTGTTCTACCTGCTGACGGCCCGCTCCCTCACAAAGTCGGTATTCAAGATGAACCCGCTGTCCAACAAGTGGGTCCTCGCCGGGATAGCGGTCTCCATAGGGCTCCACCTGATAATCGTCTACATCCTTCCGCACACGGGGTTGAACCCGCTCAGAACAGAGTCCTTCCCTGTACAGTGGTGGATACCGATCGTTCTCTCCGGGGTACTTGGCCTGATACTCGTGGAACTCGAGGAATTCCTGGCCGATCGCCTCTCGAAGTGGCGTCTATCTGCCCAGGTCTCGACATGACGTTGGCAGGCTGCGTCGCAGGAGCATGCGTCCAGAGACGATGTGAGCAAAGGCTACAAGCCGGGGGACGACATCGTTCTCTGCCGGAACCTCCATGCCACCGGTGCGCAGGCCCCGTTGCCGAGGAGTGGTGACCCGTGGGAGCCCTTGTCTGGATCGGAATCGTGCTCTGTCTCAGTCAGTCGGCCATGTTCTCAGGCCTCAATCTGGCCCTGTTCAGCATCAGCAGGCTGAGGCTGGAAGTAGAGGCCTCCAAGGGCGACCGAAGGGCGATACGAGTCCTTGCCTTTCGAAAGGACTCCAACTTCGCGCTCACGACCATTCTCTGGGGCAACGTCGGTGTCAATGTCATTCTGGCCCTTCTTGCCAACTCCGTTCTAGTGGGTGTTCTGGCCTTTCTGTTCTCCACCGTTGTGATCACGTTCTTCGCTGAGATAATGCCTCAGGCCTACTTCTCTCGTCATGCGTTGCGGATGGTCTCTCTGCTGTGGCCCGTCCTCCGCTTCTATCAGATACTGCTGTCCCCGGTCGCCAAGCCAACGGCCATGTTGCTCGACCGTTGGCTCGGTCCTGAGGGAATTCAGTACTTCGCGGAGAAGGACTTCAAGGAAGTAATCAAGAGGCACATAGAATCGGGCGATGCCGACATCGATGCTGTTGAAGGCCTGGGGGCGTTGAACTTCCTGGCTATCGACGACCTCATGGCAATCCAGGAAGGGGAGACTCTGGACACCCGGAGCCTGGTCGCCCTGCAGTTCGTTGACGGTTCACCGGTATTCCCTGACTTCGCCAGGTCTTCTTCCGATCCTTTCCTCCAGCGCATTCAGGCGTCGCAAAGGAAGTGGGTTGTCCTGATCGACGACGCGGACCAGCCCCGGCTTGTCCTGGACGCGGACGGCTTCCTGAGGGCGGCGCTCTTCGGGACTGGTCAGGTTGCCCCGCTGGACTACTGCCATGAACCGATCCTGATAATGGACGTCCGAATCCCGCTGGGCGAAGTAATGCAACGATTGAAGGTGGAGGCGGAGGGACAGGGCGACGATGTCATCGACAAGGATATCGTGCTCGTCTGGTGGGGGCCTACGAGGAGGATCATAACCGGTGCGGACATCCTGGGCAGGCTGATGCGCGGCATAGCGCAGCAGGAGATTCGGATGGTGTCCGCAACAGCTGATGAGCCGAGAGAGGCGCATCACGGAGAAACGTAGGGTCATTCTGCAGTCGTGGCCAGCCGGCGCCGTAGTGTCCGGCCGCTCAAGAGCCTATTGCAGTGCGACGCCCGCCAGTGTACAATCCGCATCGACAAAGCTCTGAAATGGCCAAGTTGCACATGCGCGCTCTATCGAGAGGTGCTTTCCCCCGGTGAAGACGCCGGCGTTTCTCGCTCCCAAGCCTACTCTATCTGACCAGGAGATGGCCAAGGGCCTGCGCTGGTTCACGCTGGAGGGAATGGCCTCCCTCGGCTTCTTCAGTATCACCACCAGCGGGTTCCTCGCCGCGTTCGCCCTCGCGCTCGGGGCGAACAACCTGCAGATCGGCATCCTGGCGGCCATCCCCTTCATAACCCAGCCACTGCAGATACCTGCCATACCGCTCGTCGAGCGGCT
This sequence comes from uncultured Dehalococcoidia bacterium, assembly GCA_964524995.1. GTDB lineage: Bacteria > Chloroflexota > Dehalococcoidia > SZUA-161 > SZUA-161 > CAZGDV01. Next base: position 6,644 of record CAZGDV010000063.1, read on the forward strand.
GCGCAGGCGCAAGCTCATATCCGTGCTGACATTCCTGCCCGCTCAGCTTCTTTGGATTCCTATCGCCCTGATCCCGGTCTTTATAGAGGTGCCAGGGGCCGGTGCGGTGTCCATGCTTCTGGGGCTGCTGGCGATAAGAGGCGTGCTGGTTGCCCTGACTAACTGCGCCTGGAACAGCTGGCTGCGGGACCTGATCCCTCAGGGCACGCTCGGGGCGATCATGAGCCGCCGGCTGTCGCTCGCCGGTATGGCGGCGATGCTTTTCGGGTTGGGGGCGGCCTTCTTCGCCGACTGGTGGAGAACCGGCCACGCCACGGCAGAGGTCCAGGCCCTCGGCTACACATTTCCCCTGCTGGTTGGCATATTCACCCTCGCACTGGCCAGCCCGGTACTGATGGCGCTCATGCCGGAGCCACTGATGGCACCGACGGCACAGGCGAAACAGTCCCTCTTCGGCACCATCGCAACGCCGTTTCGGGACCGGAACTACCGCAAGCTCCTTCGCTTCCTGTTCCTGTGGAGCCTGGCCATCAACCTGGCAACACCCTTCTTCGCAGTCTACATGCTCCAGCGACTGGGGCTGCCGCTGTCAGCCGTCATGGGCTTCAGCATACTGAGCCAGGCTTTCAACATCCTGTTCATGCGAGTCTGGGGCCGGCTGTCCGACCAGTTCGGGATCAAGGCCGTGTTCTCCGTGTGTGTTTCACTCTATCTCCTGGTAATACTCGGGTGGACATTCACTACGATGCCGGAGCGCTATTTCTTCACGATTCCCCTGCTCGTCATACTGCACATCCTGGCCGGAGTTGCCGCCGCTGGAGTTACGCTGGGCACCGGCACCATAGGAATGAAGCTGGCCCCACAGGGCAAGGCCACAGCCTACCTCGCAGGGGCTGGACTGGCGACCAGCGTCGGGGCCGGGCTGGGCCCGATGCTCGGCGGTCGCTTCGCGGACTACTTCAGCATGCGCCAACTCAGCCTGACGTTCGAGTGGATTGATCCCAATCGCTTCCTCGAAATCGGCGCGCTGAACCTCACAGGGTTCGACTTCCTGTTCGTAATCACCTTCCTGCTGGGCTTGGTGACGCTGGGGCTGCTGGGTGGCATTCGGGAAGAGGGCGAGGCCAGCAGGGAAGTTGTGCTCGAATCCCTGTTCGCGCCTATGCAGAGCATGTCGCGTCCGATCAGCTCAGTAGCTGGCCTTGGGTTTCTCAGCCAGTTCCCGTACGGACGCTTGGGGCGCATGCCTGTCCCCGGATTGGATGTTGCACTGGGAGTCACTGCCTACCAGATCGCCGAGACGGCGAGGGTCGCCACTCACGCTACCGCCCGTGGAAAAAGGGTCACAGCCAAGCTGGGCCGGGCTCTGGAGGACAGCCTGAAGGGCCTTCTAGGGACCAGTACCGAGGCCCACAAGCATGCTGACCAGGTGGCACGGCAGGCAACACGGGGAGCCGTTCACGGTCTGGGAGAATCAGGGGCATCGGATGTCGGCCATGTGTCCAGGCAAGCGGCGCTCGGCGTGGCTCGCGCGCTTCGCCTGTCCCGAGGTGAAGCGAAGGGTGTACTGCGGGGCGTCGGCTATGGCATCATAGAGGGAACCGACGAAGTCCAGGCTGATGTCGCTGATGCCATAGCCCAGGCCATCTATGCAGCGAGAGCAGTGGCACCTGAGTTGGGCCTGTCAACAGAAGAGGCCGTCAAGGAAGTGGTGCAGGGAGCCCTGGATGCTGGCAACGCACTCGGGCCCGAAGTCTCTGAAGATGTCAAGGACGCTCTGGCCGACGAGTTGTTGGAAGAAGAGGACGGGACAAGGGAGCACGGAACCAAAGACACCTGACTTCTGGAAAGGGGTCGATCATGAAGGCACTGATCGCGTTCGATGGTTCGCACCACTCTGAACTCGCGGTAGGAATGGTCAAGGCGCTGCGCCTCCCGCGCCAAACGGAGGTCGTGCTGCTCACCGTCATTCCCGAGCACGTGTTCCTTGATGGTCTCACGCCTGCCCGGATTCGTGGGAAGCAGAGGGCACGTATCGCCCAGGTAAAGCAGCTCCAGGAGGAGAGGGCCACGGAGTTGCTTCACACGCCTGCGGAAGCACTTGCCACAGAGGGACTGAACGTCGAGAGGGTCGTGCGTAGAGGGCAGCCCGCGCAGGAGGTGATCAATGCATGTCGGCGCTTCGGGGTCGATGTGGCGGTTCTCGGCTGCAAGGGGATCGGTCACGCGGAGGATTTCGCGCTGGGAAGCGTAGCGCAGAAGGTGCTGAAGTACGCCCCCTGTAGCGTCCTTCTCGTGAGGAAGGAGACGCCGGCATTGGACCGCATCCTGATTGCCGTAGACGGCTCGAAGCACTCAGACGAAGCGGTGCGGTTCGTTGCCAGGCTGCAACTGAGCCACGGAACGAGGTCCTTTCTAGTCAGCGTCGTACATTCCTATGCCTCAACGATCGTCGGAGCGCCGACTCTGGACTTCGAGGAGAGCCAAGCGATACACGTCGAGCTCCAGAAGCTCGAGGAGAAGGCAGCACAAGATCTGGTCAGAGAAGCGGAATCCGCTTTGCGCAACAAGGGGCACTCGGTCGCCGGTGTCGTTGCGAGAGGCGATCCCTCCCAGGAGATACTGAGGGAAGCCAAGAAGCAGAACGTGCAGCTGATTGTCACAGGGGCCAAGGGCCAGACTGCGGTCCGGCGTTTCCTCCTTGGCAGCGTGTCGCAGCGTGTAGCCAGATACTCGGAGTGCTCGACCCTTGTGGTTAGGCCCAGGAGCTAGCCAATTCCGTAGCGTTGGATGGCCCCGGACCAGCTTCAGATCTCCATAAGACGCATAATCCCCTGCAAGGGTACCTTCACCCAAGTTGGCCGGTTGTTGAGTTCGTACCCGACTTCATAGATCGCTTTCTCCAGCAGATAGGCATCCAGCAGGGTGCGTATCTGGTCGGGGTCTTCAGGGAGCAAATGGGCCGGGCGCACCGAGGTCAGGTAGTATGACAGGAAAGTGGCAGACACCCATGTGTACCAGAACTCCGCCCATTGCTCCAACACCGGCATTTCATCCTCGGGCCTGGAGAGGAGAGGGGCTCGATGCTGCGCCGCGCTGTAGGCAGCGTAGTGGAATGAGCGGACCATCCCCGCGACGTCGCGCAAGGGACACCGCTTGAGCCGCCGCTCGCTCAGAGATCGGGCCGGCTCGCCCTCGAAGTCAATGATGACCAAATCCCTGCCAGTGTAGAGCACCTGACCCAGATGGTAGTCGCCATGGCAGCGTATGCGCGACGCTGGTATCTTTGCTTTCCGAATTCCCTGGAACTTGTCCAGTACCAACCCTCGCATGTCCAGCACCGTCTGGGCCGGTTCCTTCACTTCGTCGGGAAGCGATTCCAGCTGCCGCTCCAATAGGCCGAGGTTGCGCATTGCCAGGGCTCGCATAGACTGGTATAGCGATGTCTGGTAGAGTTGCGTGAAGGGCTCGGGATCGAAGTCCCGGATGCCCGACCCCGATGCCAGGGCCAGATGCATCTCAGCCGTTCGCTGGCCCAACAGGCGCGCCAGAGATATGTAGGCTCCGATGGTCATCATGGCCAAGGCAGGCGGCTCCTCCGGAAGAGACATCAGGTGCCTCCGCATGACCGGAGGAACCTGAACAACAGGGTGGGCAAGCACATACTCCAGATAGCTGTCCAGCGAATCGAGAGTGTACCTCCAAGCATCGCCCTCGTTGGGAACGAATGCCTGCAGGATCGCCAGGCTCATCGGCTCCCGTTTTCCGGCACGGTACTCGAGGGCGCCGGCCACGCGGGAGATGCAGGTCAGCGAGGTCTTCTCCGTGAGGAAACGCCCCACTTCCAGCTCCGGATTCGTGCCCTCCTCCAGCTTGCGGAATAGCTTCAGTATCAGGCGGTCTCCAAAAACGACCGACGAGTTGCTCTGCTCGGCCTTGATCGGAGAGGCCTCCAAAGCCACACCCTTTGGACCGCGAGCCTTCTTGAAAGCCTTAGTCGGCATCGCGGTCATCTCTCCAACCCTTCCTTTGAAGCGGCGTGTTCTCTCCATCATATCGAGCAGGGACTGGCAGAACGCGGTGTCCTCCATGGCATCGCACAAGACCAGTTGCTCCGCCGCTGACCTTCCTTTGCGCCTCAATCGCGCGACCAGGGCCTGCGGTTTCTCACTGGCGACAATCTCCGCCCGTTCGCCTGACACTGTGGACAGCGGCAGGGCATACGTTTCCGGTTCCCCCTCCGTATACTCCACGTCCAAGAGCACGAAGTAGGCCAACGAATCGCCGAACCGCATCGGCACGACATCCCTGATCGCCGAGCCACGCAGTATACGCCCCTTGCTGCGGAACCAGCGCCTGTTGCTGGCATAATCAGCAAGCAAGGTCTCCAGGGCAGACCATCCATCCTTGTCGAACAACTCCTCCACGGACTTGGCCAGATCGGGCACCGCGCCCAGTTCGTCTGTTGGGAGTGCGCGGATACGCAGGACCTCACCCGGCTCAGCCTCCAAGGAGAACCAGTAGAAACCATAGGGTCCGAGAGTGAATGGGTAGACGCTTTCGGTAATGGGTGCGAACTCTACCCGGCCGAACAGCTCAATCGGCCTCCAGCCGGCAAACTGTGACAGGTTAAGATGCACCTGCTGCACCAGATGTGAGAGGTTAGCTATGATAAGGATCGTCTCGTTCTCGTAGCGCCGTAGGAAGGCCAGCACTTTGCGGTTGTCGGGCTGAAGGAATTCGAGGGACCCCCTCCCGAAGGCCTTGAACCGCTTCCTCAACGCGATGGTGCGTTTCATCCACCACAGTAGTGAGTCGGGGTTATTCTGCTGATTCTCTACGTTGACAGCCTCGAAGTGATACTCAGGATCGATGATTGGCGGCAGGAACAGCTTCTGCGGATTGGCCCGTGAGAAGCCGGCGTTGCGCTCGGGGCTCCATTGCATGGGTGTGCGCACGCCGTTCCGGTCACCGAGATAGAAGTTGTCGCCCATACCGATCTCGTCGCCGTAGTAGATGACCGGAGTCCCCGGCATGGAGAACAGGAGAGCATCCATTAGTTCGATCTTCTTGCGGTCGTTGTTCAGCAGTGGCGCTAGGCGGCGACGGATGCCCAAGTTCAATCTCGCGGCAGGATCCTGGGCATACACCCTGTACATGTAGTCCCGCTCCTCGTCGGTTACCATCTCCAGTGTCAGCTCGTCGTGGTTCCGCAGGAACAGGGCCCACTGGCACGTGTCGGGGATAGCGGGCGTCTGCTCCAGTATGTCGATGATAGGGAAGCGGTCCTCCATGCGAATGGCCATGAACAATCTGGGCATCAGTGGGAAATGGAAAGCCATGTGGAACTCGTCACCCTCGCCGAAGTAGGCGACTGCATCCTCAGGCCACTGATTGGCCTCGGCGAGCAGCATCCGGTTCTTGTACTTCTTGTCAATGTGCTGGCGAAGCTCACTGAGGAAAGCGTGTGTCTCGGGAAGGTTCTCGCAGTTTGTCCCCTCCTTCTCGCATAGATAGGGAACCGCATCCGCCCTGAGCCCGTCCACGCCGAGATTGAGCCAGTGATCCATGACCTTGAAGATAGCACGGCGCACGGAAGGATTGTCGTAGTTGAGGTCTGGCTGGTGGGCGTAGAACCGATGCCAGTAGTAGGAGTTAGCGACATGGTCCCACGTCCAATTCGACGACTCATAGTCCTTGAAGATGATCCGCGCTTCCCTGTACTTGTCCGGGGTGTCGCTCCAGACATAGAAATCCCGCCAGCGACTGCCCCGTGGACTTCGCCGGGCGCGTTGGAACCAGGGGTGCTGGTCGGACGTGTGGTTCACCACGAGCTCCGTGACAACGCGCAGTCCCCGGCGATGCGCCTCATCCACGAAGGTCTTGAAGTCCTGCATGTCCCCGTAGGTGGGCTGTATACCGATGTAGTCGGAGATGTCGTAGCCATCGTCCTTGAGCGGAGACGGATAGAATGGAAGGAGCCACAAGGCCGTGACCCCGAGGTCCTCGAGGTAATCCAGCTTGTCGATGAGCCCGATGAAGTTCCCGACGCCGTTGCCCTCGCCGTCATAGAAGGACTTGACGTGGAGCTCGTATATTATTGCGTCTCTGTACCAGACCGGGTCGTCCGGCAGAATCGAGAGCCCGTCTCTCCGTTTCCTCATTTGCCTATTCGCCAAGCACCATCCGTATGTGTTCGGCCAGTTCCACTGTGCTGAGCGGCTTCGCGAGAACGCTGCTCGCTCCGTGCTTCAGACTGTCGCGCTGGACGGCAGGGCTGCGTTGGGGCGAAATCACTATGAAAGGGATCCGGGCTGCGTGCAGCTCCTCGCATCCTTCCCATATGGCCTGATCGAAGCCCGACAGGTCCACCAATGCAATGTCGACTCCGTCTTCAGCCCCGATCGCCTGACTGAGCTCCTCGAGACTCGTGACGACAATCGTCTGGAGTCCTTCCCGTCCGAGCCGCTGGGCAAGGAGTTCCGCGTTAGCATGATTGGTGTCCACGATCAGCACTCTCTGTTTCGTCTTGGCCGTGCCGAGTGCCAGGCGCACACCTGAGATTGTCCCGGAGAGGGCCTTGTCCGCAGCCTTGAGAGCAACATCTCCGAGTCCGGCGGCAGCCTCGAGCGCCCCCACACTCGCCGCCGCAGCCGCCTCTTCTGCAGTCATCCCCAACTGCTTGCCCGCTTCGATGGCCCCCTCAACTGCCTTCTTCGTCACACTCGCAACGTCGCCGCCAACCTCACCTGTCGCCCACACCGCCGCGCGAACAGCATCTGTGACAACACCAGCACTGATCTTACCAACAGTGCCTACGCCCAAGACAACACCCTTGACGGCACCCTTCGCCACCGATCCCATCTCGGCACCGGCTTCGCTGCCAGCCTGCATCGCCCCCTCTATCGTGTCCTGAGTCAAGCTGGATGTTGTCTCCCCCTTGGGTCTTCCCGCCCGCAGAGAGCCCACGGTGACGTCGTACGCCACTTGAGTGGTGCTGGCAACGACATCCACGGTGCCCCTGAGCACCGAGACAAGACCGGTTCTTACCTTTCTGGTGACGGTCCGTACCACCATCGCCTCAACCCCTCCTGCACCTTCGATACCCTTGCGGGCCAGTGGCAGCCGTTGCCCAACACACCGGTGGTCTTCTAGTGTGCTCGCTTCGGCCCCGAATATAGTGAACTGAGACTACACTGTCAATCCTTTGCATTTGCGTCGCAGCGCACAATCCGAGCAAGTATGGCTTGCTCGATCCCTCTACCATAGGTGGACAGACTCAACAGTGACTCATTAGCGACTACGCTATGATGCCTTCCGGCGTAGCCTTACCGTTCATGGCAGTGAGCTCCTCCGGGGTGAGCAGGTCCCCCTCGGGCACGCCAAGTATGCGGGCGGCCTCTGCCACGACGTGAGCCCACGTGCAGCGGTTGACGAACAGCATGCCCGGCACAGTGAGCGTCCCACCCTTACCGATGTACCCCAAACCTCTAGTTGTGTTACAACCCATATGGAGGGGCTGCAGTACCCCGAGAAGCGGCTCGGGACGGGTATGGGTCACGAAGATGCGAGGGGTAACCGACGCCGGATAGAGGCTCGCAGTCACTTCGGCAGGTACGGCGTGCTCCTGCTCCCCATCACTGCGCGGTGCACGGAAGCGACCCGGCTCCAGCATATATACCACCGAGTGAGGGACATCCCGATCCGCCAGTCGCATCGACGCCTTTATCACTTCCTCCAGCTGATAGGACCCGAGGGCCGTCAGTATCACTCTCTGTTCATCTACCCTGTGTCCCGCCCAATCGAGTCGTATCGCGCCCTGCCCGAGAAGCGTTTGCGCCTCATCGATGGTGAACAGGTCGGCAACGATATCCATCTTGGAGACCACCAGCGTCCATATCTGGCCCTGCGACTGGTAGATGGCCTGCGTCACCACGGCAGCCGTGTTGTAGTCCGGCACGAACAGCACCCTGGACACGTCCGACAACTCGTTCAACATAGCCTCGGCCATCGCTGGGTCCTGATGTGACTGCTCGTTCTTTGAATTCTCCCACGTGTGCGACGTAAGAACGAGCGGTATAGACAGCCAACCCTGCGGCTGTCCCTCCTCCTTGCAGTGATTCGCGAAGATGATCTCCTGGCGCACGACGCCGTGCATCTTGGCCCCGAAGGCTTCGTATGTTGCGATGAGATTGATGCCCCCTTTGTTCGCGAGCGCGGCGGCGGCCACCGCCTCTTCGTTCAGAGCCGTGATTACGGCCCCATGAACATCTTCCGGGATGTACTTGGACTCGGGGTCAGTCACGCGGAATTTCAACGCGTCGAGCGTGCGAAGCAGCCGGTTGGAGCGCATCTCGTCAGGATTCCCGATCCGGGGCCTGAGATGGGGGTTGGCCTGCACAGTAGCCAGGAACATAGCATCCACCGCGTACATTGGGGAGAACCTGGTCCAACTGGATACATCCCTCCGGTCCTGGGGGACCTTTCTTGACACGAGACGCGGCACCTGGCGCAGCTGGACGCTTCGTTGCGCCAGCGGGTGCTCTCGCTCACGGGGCCTCCCCGACGCCTCATGTTGCTGAAGTTTGCTGATGGCCTTCTTCAGCTCTCCCAGAGGGACCCAGAGCCTCCGTGCACTCTCGTTGAAATGCCTGGCAGCCACGACGTCCGTGTAGGGATTAGCGCCCAGGGGTAGATTATGGGCAAGGTTGGTGCCCTCGCCATAGAAGCCAGCGCCCTTCGGTGCTACAGCGATCCCATACGGCAATGGGATGGGGTACGACCCCCTCCCCGCTCGCACCGCCTGGGATATGAGGTCCAGCCTGTACTCCATCTCGAAGACGGCCCAGGCGAAGGCCGCGGGATCACGGCCATCGAAGACGATAGGGTCGAACCTGTTCAACCGCAGATGCTCCACGAACCAGTCCGCCCCGCCTTGCTGCGACATCGTGGTCCTCTGATCAATGCGCCGACCGTTACTGATCATGATGGGCATGACCAGGCCGCAATCATTCGCGCGCCACCATCGGGGCACCCAATCACTGCCTCGCTGCTCCTCGAAGGCACCGTCGCTCAAGAAGGCCACGAGCCGCTCCCCCGGGAGCGGCATGTGAACATATTGAAGCTCCGTGAACCCCAGGTAGCCGCCCTCCACGAGGCCACCCGCCGTGTAAGCGTTCACGTGGCTCCCTAGAGGCGAGTCCTGCTTGCCGTCGTCCCTCAGCTTGTAGGAGTAGAAGTCACGCACGTAGCGACTGAGCCCTTCATCTGTGAGGGAGTAGCGTTCAGCATGCGCAGGCGTCATGTTGTCCAGCACGAGATTGACCGTGTCTACGGCTGCTACACAATGCCCTTGGCCCATGACCCACGAGCGCGTGTGTCCGGTGATTGCGTTCACTGCCATGTAGCCGGCGTAGGCTGGCACCACGTTCAGTGCTCCGCCTGTATGGCCCTCGGGGCGGGGCTTGAAGTCCTCTGAGGCCAGTTCGCGCCCATCGAGATAGACATTCTGAGCGTATGTCTCATGAGCAACCAACCACATGGCCGCGCTGGTGACCCGATCGGCCGCGTGCAGCAGCTCGAACACCGGCACGCCGTCTCCCTTGATTCCACGTGCCGCCAGGAGATCGGCCATTGCAAAGACACGGGCTTGTGTCTCGATGCAGTGCTCGACAGCCCCGTATCCCGCAGCCCATCTGTCAGCCGCCTTGTTCCCCCTGCGGTACAGGCCCACCCATTCCTCGGTGCGTATGTTGCTGGCCGCTTCGCTGCAGTCCATTGATCACCTCCCGAGTTGACTCTTGAGACAACGGACCGTATCCCGAGCTATGATCGCTCCTTCGTCTACAGGAATGACATAAGCGTGCAAGCGCGATTCCTTCGTACTGACACATGCCTCTGTGCCAACGGCCTTGGCGTTCAGGCTCTTGTCCAGGTCCAATCTAAACCAGTGCATTCCAGTGCAGATGCGTTCCCTCACCTCTGGTGAGTTTTCGCCGATTCCGCCACCGAAGACAATTGCCTCAGCACCACCCAAGGCAGCAAGATAGGCACCAACATACTTGCGTACACGATAGCAGAACATCTCGACGGCGAGCGCGGCTCTGTCGTTACCACGTCTCATTGACTTCAATAGCTGTCTGACGTCGCCCGACCGGCCTGACACGCCCAGAAGGCCCGACCGCGCGTTCAGCACTTCCACGACGTCTCCAACGTCTACCCCTTCACGTCTCGCCAGGATATATGGGATCGATGGATCGAGATCACCTGATCTGGTACCCATCATGAGTCCCTCGAGCGGCGTTAGGCCCATGGAGGTGTCAACGGATACTCCATTCTTGACGGCTGTCGCCGAACACCCGTTTCCCAACTGCAGTG
>CAZGDV010000064.1:0-16648 GCA_964524995.1 uncultured Dehalococcoidia bacterium
CTTTCGGTATTGACGAAGGTGCCGTCCTTCTCGGCGAAGCTGGCGCCCGGGAGCACGACGTCCGCGTACCTCGCGGTCTCGGTCATGAAGATGTCCTGGACGATGAGGAACTCTACCTTCTCCAGGGCCTCTACGATGTGCTTGGCGTCGGGGTCGCTGATCACCGGGTTCTCGCCCATGAGGTAGATAGCCTTGACCTTGCCCGCCAGCACGGCGTCGAACATCTCGGTCAGAACGAGGCCCGGCTCGCTGGGCAGCGAGCACCCCCAGGCCTTCTCGAACTTGTCTCGCAGCTCGGCGGCGGCTACCCCCTGGTATCCCGGGAACACGTTGGGCAGAGCGCCCATGTCGCACGCACCCTGCACGTTGTTCTGGCCTCGCAGCGGGTTCACGCCGGACGATGGCTTGCCGACATTGCCCGTGAGCATCGAGAGGTTGGCCAGAGCCATCACGTTGTCGGTGCCGTGCGAGTGCTGGGTGATACCCATCGCGTACAGGATGGAGGAGGGCCCCTGCGTGGCGAAGGCCCTGGCGGCCCCCGCGATCAGGTTCTTGGGGACTCCGGTCGTCTTCGAGACGAAGTCCAAGTCGAAGGCGTCAAGCGACTTCTTGAACTCGTCGAAGTTCTCGCAACGCTCCTCGATGAACTGCTTGTCCAGCAGGCCGTCATCGACGATGACCCGGCACATTCCCATCACGAGCGCAACGTCCGTGCCGGGCTTGTGGCGCAGCCAGAAATGTGCCCTGCGGCACAGGTCTATCCTGCGCGGGTCGGCGACGATGAGCTTCGCGCCCTTGTCCAACGCTTTCTTGATCTCCAGGGCGATGACGGGATGGTCATCGGTCGTGTTCGTGCCGATGGCGAAGATGCATCCCGCGTTCGCGATTTCCTCGATCGAATTCGTCATAGAACCGCTTCCGAAGCTTGCGGCCAGACCGGCCACTGTGGGAGCGTGTCAGAGACGGGCACAGTGGTCGATGCTGTTTGTGCCCATCACCCCCCTTGTGAACTTCTGGAATACGTAGTTGTCTTCGTTCGTGCACTTGGCTGATGAGATCGCAATGAACTGACTGCCCTTGTATCCGTTCAGCTTCGATACCACCAGCTCCAGCGCCTCTTCCCACGTCGCCTCGACGAAGCGGCCATCCTTCTTGATGAGGGGCGTCTTCAGCCTGTCGGGGTGAGTAACGAATTCGAGGCCGAACTTGCCCTTGATGCAGTCCTGGCCCTTGTTGGCCGGGCCGTTCTCATCGGGGATGACGCGTATGATCTGGTCGTCCTTGATCTCGAGATTCAGCTGGCAGCCGACACCGCAGTAGGGGCAGATGGTGGTCACCACGCGGTCGGGCAGGCCGGAGTACCTCGCCGGCCTCTCGACGAGCGCGCCTACCGGGCAGACGTCCACGCAAGCGGCGCAGAACTTGCAGCCCGACTCGGACAGGGGCTTGCCGAAAGCGCCGGAGATCACCGTGTCCATGCCGCGAAGGTTGAATGCGATAGCCTCGTTGCCCCGCACCTCTGAGCATATCCTGACGCAGCGCCCGCAGAGGATGCAGAGGTTGTTGTTGCGCACGATGAATGGGTTGTCCAGCTCGACGGGCAGGCCCTTCGGCATGTACGGGTACGGCACCTCTTCCAGGCCGATGAAGTCAACGGCTTTCTGCAGCTCACAGCGCCCGTTCTTGGGGCACATGATGCACTGCTGCTCGTCCACGCCGATCAGGCGCAGGCAGACGTCGCCGGGCTTGCAGCGCTGCCTGCGGTTGCAGGTGAGGCAGACGTGCGGGTGCCTGGCCAGCATGATCTGCAGGATGCTGCGTCGCAGATCGTTGACCTCCGGCGTGTTGCTGTAGACGATCATGCCCTCGGCTGCCGGCTCGCTGCAGGCCGTGATGAAGCCCCGCCTTCCCTCTATCTTGACCTGGCACAGGCGGCACGCGCCGGTGGGCAGCTTGATGTCGGGTATGGCGCAGAGGTTGGGGATATAGATGCCCGCATCCAGCGCTGCCTCGAGGATTCTCTTGCCCTTGGTCGTCTTGACCTCAACGCCGTCGATGGTTAGCGTGATCGTTTCGGTCTCGGCTTCCGTCAATGTCATAGTCACGGCCCTTGTACCTCGCTCAATCAGGGTTCACGCAAGCATCGCCTGAGTCCTCTGCGAACCAGGGCGATATTTCACTCACTCCTGTTACCCTACCCCCAATGGGGTTGAAACTTCTCCTTCGGCCTTGACCCTGCAGACTGGACAAAGCGCGAAATGCTCCTCTGGCAGATCGAGCACTTTGCTGAGATATTCTAGTTGGGCTTTGGGAGCAAAATAGGCCCCGCAGGCTTTGCATGGCTGCAGCTTGAACTCCACCTTCCAGTTATGGATCTTTCTGGTGTCTCCTACGTCCTCGATCTTCACAGCGTTTGTCGGACATACTACGGCACATGAGCCGCAGCCGATGCATGCCTCTGATGCTTCATAAAAAGGAGGCCCTACTTTCCTCTGCGTTCCACGACTCACCAGACTGATGGCGCTGACACCCACTACCTCGCGACACACCCTTGTACACAGGCCACAGAGGATACACTCCTCGTTCTCATCCACAGCTTTGAATGGGGGTTTGGTGATGCCCACATCTCGCGCCAGGTCCTGCAGCACCTTGACATTCGGGCACCTCGAAAGAAGCAGCTCGAGCACCCCCTTGCGAACATTCAGGACGGATTCCGAGTCAGTCTGTACCTCGAGCCCTTCCTCGACCGGATAGAGGCACGACGTTACCAGCCGGGAGCGTCCGTTCTTGGTTATCTGTACCATGCACAAGCGGCAGGCACCATAGGGCTTCACGGCGTCATGATGGCAGAGGGCAGGAATGTCGATGCCATTGCTTCGTGCCACGTCCAGTATAGTCGCGCCTTCTTCGGCCTCGTATTCCTTACCATTGATCTTCAGCGTTACCATTTCACTCTACCTTTATCGCATCAAGGTTGCAGACGTCATAGCAGATTCCGCATTTCTCACATTTCTCTGCATGCAGGAGAACAGGTGTCTTCTTCCCTCTGGACTCTATGGCCCCCTGTGGGCAGGCCTTTACACATAGACCGCAGCCGGGGCACTTATCCTCGATAATCGAGTAGGTTATAAGGGCCTTGCATACCTTGGCCGGACATCTCTTCTCATTGATATGTGCTTCGTACTCATCCCTGAAATAGCGGATGGTACTCAAGACCGGATTGGCAGCGGTTTGACCGAGAGCACAGAGCGCGCCGTTCTTCATCACCGAGGCCAAGTGCTCCAGCATATCGATATCTTCCGGCTGGCCTCTACCCTCACAGATATTGTTCAGTATCCCCCGCATACGCCCCAAACCCTCGCGGCAGGGGACGCACTTACCGCAGGACTCTTCCTCCAGAAACCCGGTGAAGTACTTGGCCATATCGACCATACAGGTGCCTTCGTCCATCACGATCATACCGCCGGACCCCATCATGGAGCCGACTTTGGTCAACTCATCGAAGTCTATCGGCAGATCGAGATGCTGCTCGGGTATCACACCCCCTGACGGGCCGCCCGTCTGCACTGCTTTGAAGCTTTTCCCCTCCCTTATCCCACCTCCGATATCGAATATCATCTCCCGCAGGGTAGTACCCATCGGGACTTCCACGAGGCCGGTATTGTTGACCTTGCCGACGAGAGAGAATATCTTCGTTCCCTTACTTCCCTCGGTGCCGACCTGCTTGTACCAATCGGCGCCTTTGTCGATTATTAGGGGGACATTTGCGAAGGTCTCGACGTTGTTGAGGTCCGAGGGCATCCCCCACAGACCGCTTTCAGCCGTATGGATGTACTTAGCCCTGGGCTCTCCAACCTCGCCTTCGAGCGACGCCATCAGTGCCGTCGATTCACCGCAGACGAACGCTCCTCCTCCCCTGTTTACCTCGACACGAAAGCTGAAGTCTGAACCCAGAATCCTGTCTCCCAGGAACCCGTATTCCTCAGCCTGCTCTAATGCTATTCCCACATTTTCCACGGCAAGAGGGTATTCATTTCTTATGTATATGAAGCCCTCATGCGAGCCGATTGCATAGGCAGCTATGATAAGACCCTCGAGAACACTATGGGGGTTCCCCTCCATAATGCTCCTGTCCATATAGGCACCGGGGTCACCTTCATCACAGTTGACGATGATGTACTTCGGCTCGTTGGGCGTGTCCCTGACGGTCTCCCATTTTCTGCCTGTCGGAAATCCACCCCCTCCTCTACCACGCAGATTGGATTCCTTTACCTCGTCAAGCACTTGTTTTGGGCTCATCTGGCTAAGGGCTTTGGCCAGGGCGCTGTAGCCGCCCAATGCGAGATAGTCCTCGATGTTCTTCGGGTCGATATGCCTGTTATTGCCGAAGACTGTACGCGTCTGGTTCTTGTAGAACGGTATCTCCGATTCACACTCTACCCTCTGCCCTGTTACGGGGTCGACGTAAGACAAACGCTCGACAGTACGACCTTCGATGATACTGGAGACTACCTCAGGAACGTCACCGGTCTGCACCTGTACGTAGCATATCTCGTCTGGATAGACGACTACCAGGGTCCCCCTCTCGCAGAAGCCATGGCACCCCGTTCGCCTGAGGTCTATCTGCTTCTCGAGTCCTCTGGTCTTGATCTCTTCTTCGAAACTGGCAAAGACCTTCTGACTGCCATAGGCGCAGCACCCTGTCCCGGAGCATATGGTAATACAGGTCTTACTCGGGTCTCTCTTCGCCAGTATTTCCTGCCTGCACTTCTCCAATTCGGAAGGAGATCCTATGCGTCCCATGGTGGCTCTCTCCTATTCGTAACCGTTAAGGACTTCGACTGCGCTAGCGGGGGAGAGCTTCCCGTGGTACTCTCCATCAACTACGATTACAGGGCCCAGAGCACAGCAACCGAGGCAGTTCACCGCCTCGAGACTGAATCTCAAATCTGAATCTGTTTCGCCTGGTCTGATTCCAGTCTCACGTTCGATGGCATCCAGCACCCTCGTCGCTCCCCTGACGTGGCAAGCCGTTCCCACACAGACATTTATCAGATGCCTCCCTCTCGGCTCGAGGCTGAAAGCCTTGAAGAAGGTGGCCACACCGAAGATCTGACTCAGAGGTACGTCCAGAGCCTGGCTAACCTGCTTCAGAATATCCTTGGGAAGGTAGTAGTACTCCCGCTGGATATCCTGCAATATCGATACCAGAAATCTCTTGTTTCGCTGATACTTCTGCAGGATGGCGTCTACTTGGTCATCCATTTATGGCTACCTCCTGCCTCACAGCGTCAGGTTCACTTGATACTGCTGCTTGCCTGCCGGGGAATGCTACTATTGGACTTATCCTGGCCGGACATACTGTCAGGCATGTTCCACACCTGCTACACCTGATCTCATCGATCACGGGCGACTCCAACGTGCGCCCGGTGATTGCCTTGGTGGGACAGGCCCAGAGACACCGATGGCAGGCGATACATCTACTCGACAGGATCTCGTAGTGGATGAGGTCCTTACATGCCATAGCGGGACAGCGCTTCTCGTTGATATGCGCCTCCCACTCCTCGCGGAAGTAGCGGATGCTGCTGAGAACCGGGTTGGGCGCTGACGTGCCCAGTCCGCAGAGCGCACCCGCGATGATGTCCTTGCCCAGCTTCTCGAGCATGTCTATATACTCGGGCTTGCCTTTGCCTTGCGTGATCTCCTCCATCATACGCAGCATGATGGGCAGGCCCTCGCGGCAGGGCACGCACTTGCCACACGACTCTTCGACGCAGAATGCCAGGAAGTAGCGGGCGACATCCACCATACAGGTGTCGGTATCCATGACCACCATGCCGCCCGAGCCCATGATCGACCCGACCTTGCTCAGGTTGGCGTAATCGACAGGGGTATCGAGCAGGTTTGCCGGCAGGCAGCCGCCCGATGGGCCACCCGTCTGTACGGCCTTGAACGGCCTGTCGTCTATGATGCCGCCGCCGATGTCGTAGACAATCTCGCGCAGGGTGATGCCCATGGGCACCTCGATCAGGCCGGGGCGATTGATCTTGCCCGTGAGTGCGAAGGTCTTGGTCCCCTTGCTCTCCTCTGTGCCGTAACCGGCGAACCAGTCGCCGCCCTTGACGATTATGTCCGGGACGTTGGCGAATGTCTCGACGTTGTTCAGTGAGGTTGGCAGGCCCCACAGCCCCGACTCGACCGACCTTGGCGGCCTTACGCGGGGCATGCCGCGCTTGCCCTCGATAGAGTACATCAGCGCGCTGCCCTCGCCGCATACGAACGCTCCAGCACCCTGCATTATCTCGATATCGAAGCTGAAATCGCTCCCCAGTATGTTGTCACCGAGCAGGTTCTTCTCCTTGGCCTGCTGTATGGCTATGTTGAGGCGCTTGACCGCTAGCGGGTACTCGGCCCTGCAGTAGATGTACCCGTACTTGGTGCCGATGGAGTAGCCTGCGATAGCCATTCCTTCGAGCAAGGCGTGCGGGTCGCCCTCCAGAACCGAGCGATCCATGAAGGCCCCCGGGTCTCCTTCGTCCGCGTTGCAGACCACGAACTTGGGATTACGCTTGCTCTTGAGGGCCTCCCTCCACTTCCTGAACGTCGGGAAGCCCGCCCCCCCGCGACCGCGCAGGCCGGACTTCTCCATCTCCCCGATCACGTCCTCCTGAGATATACCCAGCGCCTTGGCGAGTCCGCTGTAGCCCCCCTTGGCGATGGAGTGGTCGATGTTCTCCGGGTTGATGTGCCCGCAGTTCTTCGTCGCGATTCTCACCTGCGGCTTGAGCATGGGCAGTTCCCAGAACTTGGGGATGCCCTCGATGGTCTGGTCGCCGTAGGTGCCCAGCGCCATGTCCCGGCGCGGATTGTCGTTCACCAGATAGTCCTCGATGAGCTGTGGGACCGCCTCCGCCGTTACCTTGCAGTAGCTGACTCGGGGACGCCCGGGCTTGATTATGTCTACGATGGGCTCCAGATAGCACATGCCGACGCAGCCTACGGGGATGACGTTCGCCTTGATGCCGTGCTTCTCCAGTGTGGCCTCGATCGCCTTCATCGTGGCATTGCCACCCGCGGCGATTCCGCAGGTGGCCAGACCCACGAGTATGAGTGGCGTATCACCTTCCCAGAGCTGCTTCCATTCTTCCTGTGCCCTCTTCTGGATATCCGGGAACTTCATCTGCTTCCCCTCATAGCTGGCTACTTGTACTTCTTCAGTGTATCAACCGCGCGGGGCCCTGTGACTCTGCCGTATACGTCTTCATCGACCACCATGACCGGAGCCAGGGCGCATGATCCGAAGCACCGCACAGACTCCAGGCTGAACTTGCCGTCTGCGGTGGTCTCCTTTTCCTTGATTCCCAGCTCGCGCTCGAGCGCCTCGGCGACGCGAGTTGCCCCGCACACGTGACATGCGGTGCCGAGGCAGACCTTGATCATGTGCTCGCCGGGTTTGACGAAGCGGAACTGGGCGTAGAAGCTGGCCACGCCATAGACCGTGTTGGCTGATACCCCTGCTATGCCGGCGATTTCCTCGAAGGCCTCCTGCGGCAGGTAGCCCAGCTTCTCCTGAACGGCCTGCAGGGCGGGTATCAGCACGATCTGACGCCCCCGTAGCGGGGCGACTAGCTCGCGTACTTGCTCTCTGATGTCAGTCGCCGTAGTCACTGGCAACCTCCGGCTCGTTACTGCCTAGCTTTGTCCATGAAGAAGGCTCACCTGTCTGATTACTCAGGTGAGCCTTCGGTGTATCTGCGACTATCTGAACGAGTGCCTGTGTTCGGGAGTGCATGAAGTGGAGCGATGTCGGTGCGATTCATGCTAGCTCTTCAGCGGAAGTGCCTCCACAGCCCACGTCTCACCCTGCACAAGCGCACTACGCCCGCGCAAAGGCGATTCCCAAGCTGTTATTATATCCCCCGTCCGCTATGCAGTCAACTTCCGGTGGTTGGAGTGATGTAACGTATTGTGTGAGATAAGATGAGGCATATCCCTTCAGTCGGATGAAAGGAAAAAAGAGAGACAAGGCCTCGTGGTGCAGGCCGGAGACCTGACCGAATGCAACGCAGAGGAATTGTCGGGCGAAGTCAGGGAGTAGGGGTATTCTTCTCGGCGATCTGCGTACTTATTTGGACATCACCGGTTTAAAAAGCCCGCTCAATGCGCTACAATAAATACTGGTGCGTGCGAATGCAGGGTGGAGTGCCATCTTGAAGTGGGGATGGGCAATCCGGCCCTGCTTGCATGTTCGGAACCTTGGGCACGCAATACTGAGAGAGAGCGCAGAGAGATGTTCCGCATAGAGAAAAGGGAAGACCTGACCCCGGAGATACACCTGTTCGAGATCGCTGCCCCTGAGGTTGCGAGAAAGGCGCAGGCGGGACAGTTCGTTATCGTCAGAGCGGACGAGACGGGCGAGAGGATACCCCTGACTATCGCCGACTGGGATCGCGATAAGGGTACAATCACGGTTGTCTTCATGGAGGTGGGGAAGACGACGAGGAAGCTGGCTACGTTGCAGCAGGGCGAGTATCTACAGAACTTCGCGGGTCCGCTCGGGGTGCCGACTCACATTGAGAAATACGGTACGGTGGTATGTGTCGCCGGCGGTTTCGCAATCGCAACGATTGTCCCGATTGCCAGGGCTATGAGGGAGGCTGGCAACAAGGTGGTGTCAATCATGGGGTTCCGCAGCAAGGAACTCGTCTTCTGGGAGGAGCGCCTTCGCGGCGTGAGCGACGAGTTGATCGTCATGACGGACGATGGCACGTACGGCCGCAAGGGTCTGGTTACGGAGCCTCTGAAGGAGCTTCTGGAGGGCGACGAGAAGGTCGAGCGAGTGATCGCCATCGGCCCGACCGTCATGATGAAGTTCTCCTCGCTCACCACGAAGCCGTTCGGAGTGAAGACGATTGTAAGTCTGAACCCCATTATGGTGGATGGGACGGGAATGTGCGGCTGTTGCCGCGTTTCGATCGGGGATGTTACCAAGTTCACCTGCGTGGACGGGCCCGATTTCGATGGACATTTGGTGGACTGGGATGAGTTGATGGCGCGACAGCGAACTTTTTGCGACGAGGAGAAAAGGTCTCTCGAACTCTGGCAGCATAGCTCCGGTCGCACATAATCAGGGAGGCAACGGCAGATGGCTGAACTGGACCTGAACAGGGTGCCCATGCCCAAGCAGGAGCCCGGCGCAAGGGCGAAAAACTTCAATGAGGTGGCTCTCGGCTACTCGCAGGAGCAGGCGATTGCGGAAGCGACCCGCTGTATCCAATGCAAGAAGCGTCCCTGTATCGAAGGCTGCCCCGTTGGAGTGGACATACCCGAATTCATCCAGGCACTGAGAGACAGCGATATTGCCGAGGCAGCCAGGGTGCTCAAGAGCAAGAACGCTCTGCCGGCTATCTGTGGCCGCGTGTGTCCCCAGGAGTCCCAGTGCGAGGCGAGCTGCACGCTCGCCAAGAAGAACGCTCCGATCGCCATCGGCCGCCTGGAGCGATACGTCGCCGACTGGGAGTTGAACCATTCAAGCGGCGACAAGCCTGATATCGAGATCGCGCCTGCGACCGGAAAGAGGGTGGCCGTTGTCGGCACCGGTCCGGCCGGCCTCACGGCGGCCGCCGAGCTGGCGAAGATGGGCCACTCGGTCACCATGTACGAGGCCCTGCACGTGGCGGGCGGCGTGCTGATGTATGGCATACCTGAGTTCCGGCTCCCCAAGGATATCGTGCAGGCTGAGGTGAACTATGTCAGGAGCCTGGGCGTGGAGGTCAAGCTGGACGCGGTCATGGGCAAGATGACCACCGTTGATGAGCTTCTGGAGGAGGGCTATGATGCGGTCTTCCTCGGTACTGGAGCAGGGCTCCCCATGTTCCTCAATGTGCCGGGCGAGAACCTCAAGGGCATATATTCGGCGAACGAGTTCCTTACACGCACCAATCTGATGAAGGCCTATCTCTTCCCCGAATACGATACGCCTATCAAGCTGGGCAAGACTGTTGCCGTGATCGGCGGGGGGAACGTTGCCATGGACGCGGCGCGATGCGCGCTCAGGCTGGGGGCGCCCAAGGTGTACATCGTGTACCGGCGGTCACGTGAGGAGATGCCGGCGAGGCTGGAAGAGGTTGAGAACGCCGAGGAAGAGGGAGTCGAGTTCAAGCTGCTCACAAACCCTGTGCGTTTCATAGGCAATGATGAGCATTGGGTGACCGCCATGGAATGCGTGGTCATGGAGCTCGGCGAGCCTGACGAAAGCGGCCGGCGCCGGCCTGTGCCACAGCCCGGGAGCGAGTATCAGATGGACGTGGACACGGTTGTCGTGGCCCTTGGCACCACGCCGAACCCGCTGGTGCCGACGACTACGACCGGGCTGGAGACGTCCAAACGCGGCACCGTCGTGGCGGACCCCGATACGGGGAAGACCACGAAGCCCGGAGTCTGGGCCGGCGGCGATGTTGTCACCGGATCTGCCACCGTCATCAGCGCCATGGGGGCTGGCAAGGCGGCAGCAGCTTCGATCGACGAGTACCTCAAAGGGACATAGCCTCCGCAGGGCCCGGCCCACCCTCATTTCCTCTTGTCGTATTTCTTGGCGGACTTGATCATCCGTCCGAACGCCCTGTCCTTCTTGCGCTTCTCGAGGTACGACGTCTGGTAGTGCTCGGACTCCTTCACCAGCTTCAGATAGCTCTGATAGCGCCCCTCGCTCAGCTCCCCATTCTGAAGCGCCTCGAGCACAGAGCAACCAGCTTCGTTGGTATGAGTGCAGTCACTGAAGCGACACCCTTTAGACAGGCCTCGGATATCTGTGAAGCTCTCGTCGATCCCGGCGCTCACGCCGATAGTGCCGAGCTCTCTCATCCCCGGAGTGTCTATCAACATGGCTCCTTGGTCGAGGACTACCAACTGCCGGCGTGCTGTCGTATGTCTCCCCTTTCCGTCTTTCTCGCGGACCACGTTTGTCTGGAAAGCGTCCCGGCCGATGAGGTAGTTGATCAGCGTGGTCTTGCCGACTCCCGATGACCCGAGCAGGCAGCAGGTCTGACCGGGTCTCAACGCCTGCCGGACCCCGTCCAATCCGTCACCGGTCTTGCTGCTGTAGGCTATGATCTCACACTCAATGCTCGCACTTCTGATCTGAGAGATCTTTTGCTGCAGGTCTTCGCGGGTCACCAGGTCACTCTTGCTCAGCAGGAGTACGGGCCTGATGCCACCGTCATTTGCCATTACCAGGTAACGCTCCAGCCTGCGCAGATTGAAGTTGAAGTCGCACGATTGAACGATGAATGCCACGTCGATGTTGGCGGCGATCATCTGATACTCGACTCTCTTGCCAGCCGCCTTGCGTCTCAGCGCCGTCTTCCGTGGCAGGAGTGCGTCGATGATGGCAAGCGTGCCCCGGTTGTAGTACTGTACTAATGCCCAGTCTCCAACCGCAGGGAAACCGGAGTCCGGTTCTGCGGAGAAAGCAAACCTGCCCGAGAGCTCGGCCAGGACCTCACTGTTCTCGTTCCTGACGAGATAGCTGTCTCTGCTGACAGCGGTAACGCGGGCCACGCTGTAGTCTTGTCTGTCGGACTGTCCCAGCTTCTCTTGAAACCAGTTGTCGAATCCCAGGTCCTGCAGTTCCATGCCCTGTATTCTGAGCCCTGATTGGAGAAGCTGCAAGGGGGAATACGTCGGGCAACCAGCGGTCGGTATGGTACGTGCGGCGCGGCATGCCTCACCACGAGTTGTTTGACTAAATGCGCATTTAGGCATATATTCTAGATACGGGACTGTAGGTGGGAGGTCAGCGATGCGCAGCCTGGTGAAGGGGTTCAAGGCACTGTCGGACGAAACGAGAGTCAGGATAGTGAATCTGCTCCTGGAGAGGGAGTGCTGCGTCTGCGAGGTGGTGCAGGCGCTGCAGGTATCGCAGACTAGGGCCTCCCGCAACCTGGGTATGCTGTACGACGCCGGCTTCCTCTCGATGAGAAAGGACGGTCTCTGGTCGCTGTACTCGCTTGATTGGCAAAGCATGCCACAACACTGTAGGGGAATGCTGGAGGCGGTGAGGACGGGCCTGGAGGGCGACGAGAGGGCGGTTGCCGACAGGGAGCGGCTGAGAAGTGCGGTGAGGGTC
Source organism: uncultured Dehalococcoidia bacterium (assembly GCA_964524995.1). GTDB lineage: Bacteria > Chloroflexota > Dehalococcoidia > SZUA-161 > SZUA-161 > CAZGDV01. The sequence goes on from CAZGDV010000064.1 coordinate 12,128, forward strand.
GGCCCGGCTTGTGCCGCGTGCGGGGAGGGTAGATCGTGAAGAACGTGCTGTTCGTCTGCGTGCACAACTCGGGTCGCAGCCAGATGGCCGAGGCCTTCTTCAATCGGCTAGCGGAGGGCAGGGCCACCGCCGCTTCGGCGGGATCACAGCCCGATGATGCCGTTGACCCCACGGTGGTTGAGGTCATGCGGGAGGTGGGAGTTGACATAAGCGGCAAGGTGCCGAGGCGTCTCGTCCCGGAGATCGTGGACGCGGCGGACAGGGTCGTCATCATGGGGTGTGGGGTGGAGACGGCCTGCCCGGTCACCTTCGTCGAGACCGAGGACTGGGGCCTGGATGACCCCAAGGGCCAGCCGATAGAGGTCGTGCGGCGAATCAGAGACGAGATACGGGCCAGGGTCGAGAACCTGATTGGCGAGTTGAATCCGTGAGTACATCAGCAGACACCTCCGTCGTCAAGCGGCTCCCCCTGCTCGACCGGTTCCTCACCGCGTGGATATTCCTCGCCATGGGGCTTGGCGTGGGCTTGGGCTATTTCGTGCCAGATACCGCCGACTTCATCGACCGCTTCCAGGTCGGGACGACCTCCATTCCCATAGCCGTCGGCCTGATACTCATGATGTACCCGCCCCTGGCCAAGGTCAGGTACGAGGAGCTGGGCAAGGTCTTCCGCAACTGGCGCATCTTGGGGCTCTCGCTGGTGCAGAACTGGGTCATCGGCCCGCTGCTCATGTTCCTGGTGGCTGTCGGCTTCCTGGGCTTCCTCTGGCCCTATCCGGACTACATGGTGGGCCTGATAATGATAGGCCTGGCCCGCTGTATAGCGATGGTTATCGTCTGGAACGAGCTCGCGAAAGGCGACATCGACTACGCCGCCGGGCTCGTGGCATTCAACTCCATCTTTCAGGTCCTCTTCTATTCGGTCTATGCTTACGTGTTCATAACGGTCATGCCGGGGTGGTTCGGATTGGAGGGCTCGGCGGTCGATGTCACCATGTCCCAGATAGCGCAGAGCGTGTTCATCTACCTGGGTATCCCGTTCTTCGGCGGTATGATCACGAGATTCGTGCTGCTGAGGTGCAAGGGCAGGGAATGGTACGAAGGCAGGTTCATTCCCCGCATCAGCCCCGTGACCCTGATAGCCCTTCTCTTCACCATCGTCGTCATGTTCTCGCTGAAGGGGGAGATTATCGTCGAGTTGCCGCTCGACGTGGTACGCATAGCGGTGCCTCTCCTGATCTACTTTGTGCTGATGTTCCTGATATCGTTCTACATGGGGAAGCGGATCGGTGCCGACTACTCGAAGACGGCGACAGTTGCCTTCACGGCGGCCAGCAACAACTTCGAGTTGGCCATCGCCGTGGCGGTTGCGGTGTTTGGCATAGGATCGGGCCAGGCATTCGCGGCGGTGATAGGGCCGCTGGTGGAGGTCCCCGTCCTGATAAGCCTCGTTAACGTGGCCCTCTACTTCCAGCGCAGGTACTTCGTGGAGTGAGGCGCGTCATCGTGAAGGCTGGATTCCAACTCGCGCTGCATAGTGATTGGAGCGGGCTGACGTCGATAGGACGCGCGGACAGCAAGAACCACCTGTCACTCTTCCATTGATGATGGCCGGGCACGCTTGACAACATGTTGGCGATGGGCCTATGATAAGTTTATCAGCATATACTTATGAAAATGCGAGAGGCCGTTCAGGAAAACACGGCGGAGCAGGCCGCACTTTTCAGTGCTCTTGCCAATCCTACGCGCCTCAGGCTGTTCAAGCTCCTTTGTCGCCAGCGAGACCCTGACGCTCTCTGCGTGAATGCTCTGGCCGCACTGCTGGAGGTGAGCCAGCCAGCGGTCTCCCAGCACCTGAGGGTGCTCAAGAGCATGGGTCTGGTGAAGGGTGAGAGGCGCGGCTATCATATGCACTACTCTGTTAGTCAAGACGCACTGAGGCACTCCGTTCAACTTGCGATCGCAGCTTTGACCACAGAGCACCCGGACAGGGACGAATCGTGTCAGGACCATTGCCCGCAAAGGATACGCAAGCGTGTCACAGAAGACGCGAGACAGTAGCACGGCGATTGAGGTCGCTGACTTGGCAAAGCGCTATGGAACCGTCTGCGCTGTAGACGGTATCAGCTTCGAAGTCGGTATAGGCGAGTTCTTCGGCTTCCTCGGTCCCAACGGGGCGGGTAAGACAACGACGGTGAGGATACTGACAGGGGTCATCAAGGCCGACGCTGGCAGCGCGACAATCATGGGCTACCCGGCAGGCAGCCTCACGGCCAAGCAGTCGGCCGGCATTGTCCCCGAGATGGCAAACGCCTACGCCGACCTCTCGGGCTGGCAGAACCTGATGCTGATGTCCCAGCTCTACGGCGTGCCGGGTCGAGAGGCACGGCAGCGGGCCAGCCGCCTGCTCGAGCAGATGCAGCTTCTCCCACGTAAGGACGCACTTGCCAGGATCTACTCCAAGGGAATGAAGCAGCGTCTGATCCTGTCCATGGCGCTCGTCAGCGATCCCAACGTTCTATTCCTCGACGAGCCAACTTCAGGACTGGACGTGCAGAGCGCACGCTTGATCCGGGACCTGCTGCGGGAGTTGAACGGACAGGGGAAGACGATCTTCCTCACCACGCACGACATGGACGAAGCCAGCGAGCTCTGTCACCGTGTCGCTATCATCAGGGATGGCCGGATCGCCGCCATCGATGCCCCGGAGAAGCTCAAACTCGCAACCAGCACTCAGCACTCGATCGAGATTAGCTTCGAAACCACCGTGCCGGAGAAGGTGCTGGCCAGTCTCCCCGGCGTGCACGCTGTCAAGAAGACCGGCGACAAGTACCGCCTGTATACATCCGCGCCGGGAGAGGCTGTCGTCTCGCTGGTAGAAACATGCCGCTCCTGCGGCCTGAAGATAGTCTCTCTCAACACACTGGCGCCCACCCTTGAGGATGCATTCGTCGCCCTGACCGGCAGGGAGGAGAAATGAGGCTGGCGGGAACACTCTCTTGGGCACAGCTCAGGCGAAGCTTGGCAATCGCCCGCAAGGACATTCGAATCTACTACTCCAAGGGGCCGGTGGCCATCTTTGGCATCCTCTTTCCCGTGTTCCTCTTCCTCTCCTTCCTTGTTGGTCGCAGCTTCACGGTGGACTTCATCATACCGGGCCTCCTCGGCATGATCCTCTTTTTCACCGCCACCGCCATATCTCCCGCGGTAGCCCCCTGGGAGGCACAGGCGAGAACCCTGGAGAGACTGATGTCGTGCCCTGTGACGGTTCCGACGATCGTCCTCGGTGACATCGTGGCCTCCTTCCTGTTCGGGCTTGTCATCTCCCTGGTGCCTCTCATCGTGGGACTGGCTTTGGGGATAAGCGTGTCTCAGCCGGTTCTGCTCGCGCTGGGCATGGTACTCGCCGCCTTCTGCTTCTCGACCCTCGGGCTGCTCTTCTCCGCGGCACCCAGCACGCTCCCCAGCACCACCATGATGCTCTCCTCGATGGTGAAATTCCCCATCGTCTTCATCAGCGGCGTATTCATCTCGCTGAACGAACTGCCGTCCTGGGCACAGGGCATTGCTTACGTCTCACCCCTGACCTACTTCACCGATATAGCCCGCACCTGCATTCAGGGCGAGGGACATCTGTCGCTCGCTGCGGACTTGGGCGCGCTGCTTGCATTCACTGCTCTCTCACTTCTGGTGGCTGTCAAGCTGCATCAACGGACGATGCCGCGGAGGATATGACTTGCCAAGGCGGAAGTACGACTTGAGCCAGTTCGTGAAGTTCGTCCCCTGCGACCGGGTGAAGAGCGATGTGTTCAAGAGCAAGCACTTCAACGTAGTAGTCATATGCCTCGATGAAGCCTACGAAATCACCCCGCACCACGAGCCTTACGACATGCTGTTCTATGTGGCCTCTGGCGAAGGTAAGATCACCGTCGGCAAGAGGCGATACCGCGCCGGTCCCGGTTCGATGATTTACGCCCCGGCTGGTGTGAGGGGCATAGAATGCATCGAGCGCATGGTCGTCATCGGCATTCAGGAGCCACACTGATGGTCGAGAGGCCTCTTCGATTCTTTGCTCTCGACGTGGCTCGCTCAAGAGAGGTGCTGGTCTCAATCTGCCCCTGAAGCCATCAAGCGCTACGGCCTCACTCCTCGCCGGGGGGCGGTGTTCGACATAGGCTCCGGCCAGGCGTTCGCGGCGGTGATAGGCCCTCTTGTGGAAGTGCCTGTGCTCATAAGCCTGATGAATGTGGCCCTGTTCTTGGGTAGGCGGTATTTCGGGGGGACGAGGCAGTAGATGCTGCGGGGGCTACTGGCTATAGAGAGTCATCGGCGCGATAGCCAGCTCCAGCGTGCCCTGGGATGGGTCGTCACCGGGCAGGCGCTCATCTTCGGCCTGGTCGTGCGAGGAGTTTTCGTCCTGGGTCTTCTCTTCGGACTGCGAGTCGGGCGACGCACCATCCGCACCAGGCATCTCGTCGAGCAGTTGCCGGGACGCCTGATCGAACATGCCCCTGATCTCGC
>CAZGDV010000065.1:0-15353 GCA_964524995.1 uncultured Dehalococcoidia bacterium
GTGACCACCCGCATGGCGGCGGTGAGGGCAGATCGCCCATCGGACACCCCGGGCCGAAGACCCCTTGGGGCAAGCCGGCCCTTGGATACCGCACGAGGCGCAACAAGCGCAGCGGAAGGCTGATCGTAAGGAGAAGGAAGTAGTGCTGCTGGAGGTACCAGACTATGTCAAGGTCGACTAAGAAGGGACCCTATGTCGACCCCAAGCTGCTCCGGAGAGCCGACATAATCGTCCAGACTAACCAGAAGGCCGTGATCAAGACATGGTCCAGGGCCTCTACTATTGTACCGCAGATGATCGGTCTGACGATCGGGGTACACGACGGACGAAGGCACGTGCCTATATTCATAACCGAGAACATGGTGGGACACAAACTGGGCGAGTTCGCTCCCACCAGAACGTACCGGGGACACGTGGGCAGGTCGGACAGAACAAGCCGCGTAGCCAGGAAGAAGTAGACCGGGCAGGCCCGGTTCGCAAGGGACGAGGGAGTTGGAAGTAAGAGCGAGTGCAAGACAGATACGGGTGTCTCCGAGGAAGGTGCGCCTTGTTCTCGACGCGGTACGAGGTAAGAAGGTCGACGAGGCCATGACCACGCTCACCTTCTTGCGCACGCCCTCGGCAAGGCTGGTAGCGAAGGTAGTACGCTCGGCATCGGCGAACGCCGAGAACAACTACCAGATGCTGCCTTCCCAGCTGAGGATTGTCAAAGCCTATGCGGATGAGGGACTCAAGCTGAAGAGATTTCGGGCCAGTGCTAGAGGCCGCGTCAGCCCGTACAGGCGTCGTTTCAGCCACATCACTATCGTAGTTGAGGAGGAGTGATTGGGACACAAGGTACACCCATATGGCTTCAGGCTCGGCATCATCAAGGACTGGCGTGCCCGCTGGTACGACACTAAGCACTACACCGAACTGGTGGGCGAGGACATCGACATCCGAAGAGCGATAAAGGCTCAGTATCGGGATGCCGGGGTATCTCAAGTCGAAATCGAGCGCAAGGCCAACGAGGTTACCATAACCCTCTACACCGCCCGACCTGGCATCGTTATCGGCAGAGGCGGTCAGAGGGTGGACGAGGTCAGGGCGCACCTGGAGAAGATGACCGCCAAGAAGGTCCGCCTGAATGTAATGGAGATCGGACAGCCCGAGTTGGATGCCCAACTGGTCGCCGAGAACATCTCCGAGCAGCTACGGAGACGTGTGTCGTACCGCCGGGCCATGAAGCAATCCATGTCTCGCACGATGCTTCGGGGGGCCAAAGGAGTCAAGATCAAATGCTCCGGGAGGCTGGGCGGAGCCGAAATCGCCCGCACCGAGACCGTCCGTGAGGGGAGTGTGCCTCTGCATACACTGCGCGCGGATATCGACTACGGCTTCGCTGAGGCCCTAACGACAATGGGCGTAATCGGCATCAAAGTATGGATCTACAAAGGTGAAATCCTCCCCGAGCCGAAGATGTTGGGTGTGCTGGGCGAGGAGGAGATAGTCATCTCTCCGGGTGAGGAGTAGCGGGGGAGTCTCTGGATGCTTCAGCCAAAGCGTGTCAAGTACCGCAAGTCGCAGAGGGGTCGCCGGTCAGGTACGGCGCAGACCGGCAATACGGTCCTGTTCGGGGACTACGGCCTGCAAGCGCAGGAATCCGCCTGGATTACGGGCAGGCAGATCGAGGCGGCCCGTCGCGCCATAGTCCATCACATCAAGCGCGGTGGTAAGGTATGGATCAGGGTGTTCCCCGACAAGCCGGTAACGGCCCGGGCAGCGGAGACCCGAATGGGAAGCGGCAAGGGGGCTGTAGACCACTGGGTCGTGGTAGTCAAGCGCGGCAAGGTCCTCTTCGAGATATCGGGGGTGCGGCAGGATCTGGCCCAGGAGGCAATGCGGCTGGCCTCGCACAAGCTCCCTATCGACACCAAGTTCGTGAGCAGAGAAGCATTCTCCGAAGCAATATCATAGCAGGTGTTTGCAGTGAGAATCGATAGGATAAGAGGACTCAACCCGAGGGATTTGCCCAAACACCTGGACGACGCACAGCAGGAGATGTTCAACCTAAGGGTGCGTCATGCCACGAGACAGCTCGCCAACTACAGCGAGCTCGGGAAGACGAAGAAAAAGATAGCCAGGATAAAGACAATCATGCGCGAGCGCGAGCTCGCCGGATAGAAGCGATGCAGAAGAACCGAAAAACGCGCCAGGGCCATGTCCTGAGCAACAAGATGGACAAGACTGTTATCGTGGAGGTCGAGACACGACGGGCCCATCCGCGGTACAAGCGCATCGTGACGTACAGGACCAGGTTCAAGGCGCATGATGCTGAGAACAAGTGTGACATCGGTGATGTCGTCAGGATTACCGAGAGTCGTCCGTTGTCCAAAGAGAAGCGCTGGAGAGTTGTCGAGATCGTGAAGAAGGCGGTGGCGGTGGAGATCAAGCCGGCGGAAATCGAGTAGGCCATGATCCAACCTCAGACTCGTCTCAGGGTAGCGGACAACAGCGGGGCAAAGGAGATCATGTGCATAAACATCCCCGGAGGTACCCGAAGAAGGTATGCCTCGGTGGGTGATGTCATAGTCGCGTCCGTGAAGGAGGCCACTCCGGGCGGTGCGGTGAAGAAGGGTGACGTCGTGCGCGCGGTGGTAGTGCGTGCTGCCAAGACCTACGGTCGACCGGACGGATCGTACATTCGGTTCGACGAGAACGCAGCGGTCGTTCTGGACGACCGAGGCAATCCCAAGGGAAGCCGGATCTTTGGGCCGGTCGCACGTGAGCTGAGAGACAGGAATTTCATGAAGATCATTTCCCTTGCGCCCGAGGTGCTGTAGCCTTGTTGCGCTGGTGCATGAGATGAGGATACGCAAGAACGACGAAGTAGTAGTGATCAGCGGCGACGACCGAGGCAAGAAGGGCAAGGTGCACCGGTCGTCTCCGGGCGACGATCGGGTGCTTGTCGAAGGCGTCAACATGATCAAGCGCCATATGAAGGCACGCGCCAACGTGAGACAGACCGGCATTATTGAGCGTGAGGCACCGGTGCACATATCGGATGTCATGCTTGTCTGCACCAAATGCAAGCGCCCCGCACGTGTTGGGATTCGCACCCTAGACGATGGCAGCAATGTGCGGGTGTGCAAGAAGTGCCACGAGGTGATTGACTAGTGGCCAGGCTGAGGGACCAGTATAGGAACGACATAGTGCCAGCCATGATGAAGGAACTGGGGTACACCAACCCCATGAGTGTTCCACGTCTCGAGAAGATAGTCCTGAACATCGGCCTTGGCGAGGCGATCCAGAACCAGCGGGCTCTCGAGGCGGCGGCTGGTGATCTGGCGCTCATATCCGGCCAGCGGGCGATCGTCACCCGGGCCAAGAGGTCCATCGCGTCTTTCAAACTCAGACAAGGCATGGCCATAGGCCTGAAGGTGACCCTCCGGGGCACACGTATGTACGAGTTCCTGGATCGACTGATCAACGCCGTCCTGCCTCGCATGCGTGACTTCCAGGGTGTGCCCAGAGACGGCTTCGATGGCCGGGGCAACTACACGCTGGGAATGAAGGAGCAAATCATCTTTCCGGAGATCGATTACGACAAGGTGGACAAGGTAAGAGGGCTTCAGGTGTCTGTAGTCACTACTGCGAAGAACAACGAAGAGGCAAGGCGGCTTCTTGAGCTGATGGGCATGCCCTTCGCACGGTAGAAGGAAGCGATAATGGCAAAAGTCTCGAAGGTTGTGAAATCGCAGCGCCCCCCGAAGCATCGGGTGCAGCATCGAAACAGGTGCAGGCTCTGCGGTCGCCCGCGCGCCTACATACGCATGTTCGGCCTGTGCCGGATATGCTTCCGGAAGCTTGCCCTCCAGGGAGACCTCCCGGGGGTAAGGAAATCAAGCTGGTGATCACGCGATGAGGTTCAGATGAGTGTGACAGACCCCATAGCTGATATGCTGACGCGGATACGGAATGGCGTCATGGCCAGGCATGAGTCTGTGCTCGTCCCGGCCTCCAAGATCAAGATATCGATTGCGAAGGTGCTCAAGGAGGAGGGCTTCATCAGGGACTACGAGGTTCTGAAGGGCAGCACCCCTCAACGCGTGATCAAGGTGCACCTGGCCTACGATGAGCGCAGGCAGCCCATGGTGCAGGGCCTTCAGCGAGTCAGCAAGCCCGGGCTTCGAGTGTACTGCCAGCGGGGAGAGATACCGCGGATATATGGCGGCCTGGGCATAGCCATTCTCTCGACGTCAAAAGGAGTGCTGACCGGCAAACAGGCCTGGTCAAAGGGGATTGGCGGCGAGATACTCTGCTATGTCTGGTAGGAGCAGCTGAGGCAGAACGATGTCCAGAGTTGGTAGAAGACCCATACCGGTGCCCAAGGGCGTGGAGGTGTCGATCAGCGGCAGCGAGGTGAGAGTCAAGGGCCCCAAGGGCGAGCTCAGCAGAACCTTTATGCCCGACATGTCGATTTCTTTGGATGACGGCGTCTTAACAGTATCAAGGCCCACCGACAATCGCCTGCACCGGGCTCAGCACGGCCTCACGAGGAGCCTGCTCGCAAACATGGTGGAGGGCGTCAGCAGCGGATTTCAGAAGACCTTGGAGCTGCAGGGCGTTGGTTATCGCGCTCAGCAGGCTGGGGCAGGCCTCAGTATCCAGGTGGGATATAGCAGGCCGGTGGAGATCACGCCGCCGGCGGGGGTCACCTTCGGTGTTGAAGGGCCAAACCGAATAATCGTCTCAGGGACAGACAAGGTGCTGGTCGGTGAGGCGGCCGCCAAGATCAGGGCTATTCGTCCTCCCGACGCTTACCTTGGAAAGGGTATCAGATACGCCGGCGAGTATGTACGACGTAAGGCAGGCAAGGCCGGCAAGATAGGCAAGAAGAAGTAGAGGGCATGAGCAGAGAAGGCGAGATCAGAGCAGCTCGCAAGAGTAGACACTCCAGAGTTAGAAAGCATCTCGGTGGCGTCCCGGAGAGGCCCCGGCTGTGTGTATTTCGCAGCCTCAAGCACATCTACGCCCAAGTCATTGACGACACCTGCGGCCACACCCTTGCCTCAGCCTCCACTCTGGACCCCGAGCTGCGAGCTGGGCTTGAAGGCAAGTCAAAGAAGGAGAAGGCTGAGCAGGTAGGAACGCTTGTCGCGAAGCGTGCCAAGGGCAAGGGGATAACAGACGTTGTGTTCGACCGGGGTGGCTGCAAGTACCATGGTCGAGTCAAGAGCCTGGCCGACAGCGCGCGCACCGAGGGATTGAGGTTCTAATAGACATGACTCAGATGGCAGGCGGGAAGATCGACCCGAGGGACCTTAACCTGACTGAGAAGCTCATCACAGTCAACCGCGTAGCGAAGGTTGTGAAGAGAGGACGCCGATTCAGCTTCAGCGCCCTCGTTGTCGTGGGAGACGGCGAAGGGCATGTCGGCGTCGGACTGGGCAAGGCAAGAGAGGTCCCCTCAGCGATCAGGAAGGGTGGGGCCATCGCCAGAAGAGACCTCATCAGCGTACCTATCAACGAGGGCACCATTCCCTATAAGGTCGTCAGCAAGTACGGCGCTGCAACGGTGATGCTGAAGCCAGCAAGGCCAGGCACCGGTGTGATCGCCGGCGGAGGCGTCAGGCCCATCATTGAGGCCGCAGGCATAAAGGACGTAGTCACGAAGTCGATGGGAACCGCGAATCCGGTTAACGTTGTTTGCGCAACCATGCAAGCCCTGCGCGAGCTCAAAGACCCGGCGCAGGAGGTCGCAAGAAGGAAATCACGACATGCGAACGGTGGGAAGTCGAGTGGCTAAGCTGCATATAACTTGGAGGAAGAGCGCTATCGGGTATCCGAAAGATCAGAAGCAGACCATCAGGGCCCTTGGCCTTCATAAACTGAACCAGACGGTTGTGCAGGAGGATTCCTCCTCGGTCCGGGGCATGGTGAAGAAGGTCTCGCATCTGGTCAACGTTCAAGAGGTAGCCGACTGAAACAGCAATGAGACAGCACGAGTTGAGCCCCAGTCAGGGTGCAAAGCGACAGCGGAAGAGAGTAGGGCGCGGCGTCGGAAGCGGGCATGGCACTTACTCTTGTCGGGGCCTGAAGGGTCAGAAGGCCCGGTCGGGTGGGGGTGTACACCCACGCTTCGAAGGGGGACAGACTCCCCTGGTCAAGCGGCTTCCGCACATACGCGGATTCAGGAATCCGTTCACCACGGACTACTGCCTAGTCAACCTGCGACGGCTACAGGTGTTCGAAGACGGAAGCGAGGTCACGCCCGAGAAGCTTCGAGACGCGGGGATTGTGGGCTCGCTGAAGAAGCGCATCAAGATACTGGGTGACGGGGACATCGAGAAGCCTTTGATCGTGAAGGCGAACATGTTCTCTGAAGCAGCCAAGCGGAAGATAGAGGCGGCGGGGGGCAGGGCGGAGGAGATCAGGTAGGTACCCCACGACATGAGACAGCCCCAGCGTAGTTCAAAGCCTCGCCTGATGCAGGCGATGATCGATGCCTTCAGTCTTCCCGACCTGAGGCGGAAGCTGCTGTTCACACTCGCTATGCTCGTGGTCTTCCGCTTCGTGGCACACGTTAGCATACCAGCGGTGAACCAGGACGCATTGAATGCATTGGCCAGCCGCGAGGCGGAGCTCCCGGCTGTTCTGGGCATGCTCGATATCTTCAGTGGCGGCGCTCTGCGGACGGTGAGCGTCGCGATGATGGGCGTATACCCCTACATTACCTCGACCATCATCATGCAGCTTCTGATACCGGTCATCCCCCGGTTGGCGGCGCTGCAGCGGGAAGGTGAAGCGGGCAGGCGGAAGCTTAACCAGTACACGCACTGGCTGATGGTACCGCTGGCCTTCCTTCAGGGCTACGGGCAGCTGATCCTGCTGCACAACCAGGAAGTGACGCTCGCAAGCGGCGAGACTGTGCGGCTGGTGGGTGACATAGGTGTGAGCGGCGGCCTGCTGCTGCCGACGCTGGCCATGATGCTATCGATGGTTGCCGGAACGGTGTTCCTCGTGTGGCTTGGCGAACGCATCACCGAGAGCGGCATAGGCAACGGGATATCTATTATCATCTTTGGCGGGATAGTGTCAGCACTCCCTGCGAACATCTCGGGGACCTTCACGTCGGAAGGTACCTTCGCCTTGGTAGAGCTGCTGGCGCTGCTGGTTGCGATAGCGCTGCTCATCGTGTTCGTGACCGAGGCCGTTCGGCGGATACCTGTCCAGTATTCACGGAGCATGTTCAGGGGCGGCAAGATGTACCGGCAGACCGGTGGAACGCACATCCCGCTCAGGGTCAACTCAGCCGGCATGATACCGCTCATATTCGCCTACGCGCTACTGATCTTCCCCTCATGGATAGCCCAGTTCTTTATCAACTCGAGTACTTCATGGGTTGCACGCGGTGCGGACATCGTCAATACGCTATTCAGTCCGGAAGGATACGTCTACTGGCTTTTCCTCTTCCTGCTTGTTGTAGGGTTTGCGTTCTTTTATACTATGGTGATATTCCAGCAGCAGAACCTGGCGGAGACGCTTCAGCGACAGGGGGGATTCATACCCGGCATAAGGCCGGGCAGGCCTACAGCCGAATACCTCAACAAGGTGATCACCAGAATCACCTGGGGGGGAGCGCTGTTCCTGGCTGTCGTGGCAGTCTCGCCAATCATAGCCCGGGCCATTACACACACTACCAGCACGACGCTGATGCTGGTATCGAGCGCGGGTCTGCTGATCGTGGTTGGTGTGGTGCTCGACACCATGAGGCAGATCGAGGCACAGTTGCTGATGCGTCACTACGAAGGTTTCATCAAGTGATGATTTGGAGAATCGTTTGAGAGTCATTCTGCTGGGGGCACCCGGAGCAGGCAAGGGAACACAGGCAGTCGAGATATCCAAGCGGCTCGGCCTGGCCCATATCGCCTCCGGCGACCTCTTTCGCCAGGAACAACAGAGCGGGAGCGAGCTCGGAAACATCGCCAAATCGTACATGGAGAAGGGGCAGCTCGTGCCGGACGAGGTGACGGTAAAGATGATCCTGGGCAGGATCGCGAAGCCCGACTGCGCCAAGGGGTTGCTCCTTGACGGGTTCCCTCGCACTCTGGACCAGGCGAAAGCCCTGGATGAGGCGTTGGCCACCGAGGGTAAGACCATAGACAAGGTCCTTTATATCAAGGTATCTGACGGAGAGCTCCTTCGACGGCTCAGCGGGCGCTGGATATGCCGAGATTGCCAGGCACCTTTTAATGTGACGGAGATGCGACCGAAGGTAGAGGGCAAATGTGACCACTGTGGCGGGGAGCTGTACCAGCGCCCTGACGACACGGAGGACACAGCCAAAAAGAGGCTCGAGGTCTACTTCAAGCAGACCATGCCGCTGATCGAGTACTATACCAAGGCAGGGAAGCTGGTGGAGGTGAATGGCGAGAAGGCCATTAGCGCGGTGACCGACGATCTTGTGGCAGTGCTAGAGGGTTAGCTGTTGATATGAGCCGAGCAGGGCAGAGCATGGGGATCATCCTGAAGTCACCACAGGAGATCGCTATCATGCAGGAAGCGGGCAAGGTGGTGGAAGCGGTCCTCAAGGCGTTGGCCGAGGAGGCGAGACCCGGAGTCAAGACATCGCACTTGGATCATGTGGCAGTAGACCTCCTGAGGAAGCACGGCGCTACTGCCTCGTTCTTGAACTACAGGGGGTATCCGGCTTCCGTCTGTGTCTCGATAAATGAGGAGGTGGTGCACGGGATTCCTGGACAGAGAACGCTGGTCGAGGGTGACATCGTCTCCCTGGACTTCGGCGCGAAGCTCGAAGGTTTCCACGCAGATGCCGCTCTCACGGTCGGCGTGGGGGAAATCAAGGCAGAGGCACGGGAGATCATAGAGGTAACCAGTAATGCCCTGCATGCCGGTATCGCAGCGGCCAAGGTAGGAAACAGACTCGGGGACATATCGGCGGCGATCCAGGAGTACGTAGAGACTAGGGGCTATTCGGTAGTCCGGGAGTGGGTCGGTCATGGGATAGGCCGTCAGCTGCACGAGGACCCGCAGGTCCCGAACTTCGGTGTTCCGGGTGAGGGCCCGCTTCTTCAGAAGGGAATGACCGTGGCGCTGGAGCCGATGGTAAACGCGGGCGGGTGGCGAACGCGTGTGACGGACAACGGCTGGACGGTGGTAACCGACGACGGAAGCCTTTCCGCTCACTTCGAGCACACTATAGCGATCGGTGAGGACGGGGCCACGATACTTACGGGGAGCTAGTCCACCAAATCAGGGAGCAATTCAGCAGCCTGTGTCGAAGAAAGAAACCATCGAGGTAGAGGGAACAGTGGTGGAGCCGCTGCCCAATGCGATGTTCAGGGTAGAGTTGGCGAACGGGCATCAGGTGCTGGCCCATGCCTCAGGCAAGATGAGGCTGCATTACATACGGATACTCAGGGGCGACAGGGTCTTGGTGGAACTCTCTCCCTACGACCTGTCGCGAGGAAGGATAACGTATCGCTTCAAGTAGCGATCAGACGTGCGGACGTAAGAGATGAAGGTAAGAGCTTCGGTGAAGGCGCGTTGTGACAAGTGCACTATAGTGAGACGCAAGGGTGTCGTCAGGGTAATCTGTACCAACCCTAGACACAAGCAGAGGCAAGGTTAGCAACTACTCAGGAGGGGCGATGGCCAGGATAGCCGGTGTCGACATCCCCAAGAACAAGCGGATTGAAATATCGTTGCGCTACATATACGGCATAGGGCCGACAATCAGCAGGAGGATCCTCGCTGAAGCAGCAGTTGACCCTGACACCAAAGTCAGCGACCTCACGGATGACGAGGTGAACCGGATACGTGAGGTCATTGACAAGGGCCACAGGGTTGAGGGAGACCTCAGAAGGGAGGTCAACCTCAATATCAAGAGGTATATCGATATCGGATCTTACCGTGGTCTGAGACATCGCCGGGGGCTGCCTGTACATGGGCAGCGCACTCGCACCAATGCCCGCACGAAGCGGGGAGCCAAGAAGACCGTGGCAGGCAGGGGTAGGCGGCGTGGGATGACCAAGAAGTAATCGGAGGTGCATGATGGCCAAGAGGAAGCCCACCCGGCTCAGAAGGCGCGAGCGCAAGTCCATTCCGAAGGGTCGTGCGTATATACAGTCGACATTCAATAACACGATAATCACGTTGACGGACCCCCAGGGCAATGTCATAGCCTGGGGCAGTTCGGGCACCGTAGGTTTCAAGGGGTCGCGTAAGGGCACAGCTTACGCCGCCCAGCGGGCGGCGGAGGCCGCAGCGAGAAGGGGCATGGAGCACGGACTCCGCCAGATCGACGTTTACGTCAAGGGGCCGGGCAGTGGCAGGGAGGCTGCCATTCGGTCACTGCAGGCCGCCGGACTCAACATCACCAGTATTCGTGACGTGACGCCCATCCCGCACAACGGATGCCGCGCACCAAAGAGGAGACGGATCTAGAGGAGGTTCCAGATGGCCCGTTATACGGGTCCGGCTTGTAGAATCTGCCGTCGCCAGGGCGACAAGCTAATGCTGAAGGGGGCCAAGTGCCTCACTCCGAAGTGCCCGGTTGAACGGCGTCATACACCACCGGGACAGCATGGCATTTCGCGAAGAAGGGTGTCGGAGTATAGCCTTCAACTGAAGGAGAAACAGAAGGCTCGCTATACCTATGGCGTGCTCGAACGTCAATTCAGGCGCTACTTCGCCGAGGCCGGTCGCCGGCCGGGGTTGAGCGGCGAGATTCTCCTGCAGATACTTGAGACCAGGCTAGACAATGTCGTGTACCGCTTGGGCTTCGCGGAGTCGCGGCGACAGGCGAGGCAGGTGGTATTGCACGGACACATCACACTCAACGGTCGCCGGACGAACACGCCGTCGTGTAGAGTCAAGGCGGGCGACGTTATAGAATGGCAGGAGAGCAGCCGCAAGAAGGTGCCTTACCAGGCCGCTGCAGCCGAGATCGAGGGCAAGGTTGTACCACCCTGGCTCGATCTCGACCGGGAGACGCTGACAGGGAAGGTCCTCGCGCTGCCGACACGAACCGATATAGAAACCACCATAGACGAGCGGCTCATAGTGGAGTTCTATTCCCGATAATACTCCACTCTTAATCAGGAGGAGGGCTGCATTGCTTGAGATAGTGGCGCCAAGAGTTGAGTGCGAAGAGACCTCCGACGACTACGGCAAGTTCGTAATCGAACCATTGGAGCCTGGGTTCGGGATAACACTGGGCAATAGCCTGCGACGCGTGTTGCTCAGCGCGCTCCCGGGTGCCGCGGTCACAGCAGTCAAGGTCGAGGGCGTGCAGCACGAGTTTTCCACGATTCCACACATCAAGGAAGACGTCATCGACTTCCTGCTCAATGTGAAGGAACTCCGATTGAAGGCTCTGGCTGATCGTCCCGGGAGGCTCTATTTGGAGGCACAGGGGGAGGGGGCCGTATGCGCGGGCGATATCGCGCCGTCGGCTGATTTCGAGGTTGTGAATTCGGAGCTTCACCTGGTCACACTGGACTCGCCTGAGGCCCAGTTGAGCGTGGTGTTCTATGTAGAGCATGGCAAGGGCTACACGCCGGCGGGCCACGGCGATGGCCTGCCGCTTGGCGTAATACCGGTCGATGCGATCTTCACGCCGGTGCGTAGAGTGAACTACAACGTTGAGAAGACCCGAGTGGGACAAGTAAGCAATTACGACCGCCTGGTGTTGGAGGTCTGGACCGACGGCACGGTCCTGCCCACAGACGCACTCTCCCAGAGCGCCGAGATTCTAACAAGACACTTCTCGTTGTTCTTCGACTTGGGCAAGGCACCCGTGGAGGGTGAGAAGCCTGCCGCACCAGCGATTCCCCCCGAGCAGTACGAAATGCCTCTGGAGGCGCTCGAACTCTCCGCTCGCACGTTCAATTCGCTGCGCCGCAGTGGCATAACCAAGGTGGGCGAGCTTCTGGAGAGGAGCAAGGAGGACTTGCTGGGGCTGCGAAGCTTCGGCCAGAAGTCACTCGAGGAAGTCTGGGAGCGGCTGGAGAGAATGGGGCTGCTGACCCCGGAGGGGGAAGGCGAAGCCGAGACTGAAGAAGGGCCTCCCGATGAGGAGAGCGAATCGGCTGAGCAGATGGAAGAGACCGATTCGCCACAGGAGACCGAGGAAGACGTCTAAGCGAGTGCGCCCCCAGGAGGCGGCTTGCTTTGCCGGAGAAGACCATGAGGCATAAGGTATCAGGGCGGAAGTTATCACGTTCGAGCGGGCACAGGAGGGCATTGTACCGGAACTTGGTCACCGATCTCCTGCGCTACGAGAAGATTGTAACGACAGAGGCTAAGGCACGAGAGACACAACCTCTGGCCGAGAAGATGATTACTCTCGGCAAGGACGGCAGCCTGCATTCGCGCCGGCAGGCCCTAGCTTTCGTCGGAGACAAGAAGGTGGTAGACAAGGTCTTCTCTGAGTTGGGGCCTCGATATGCCACCAGGCCCGGCGGATACACGAGGCTGCTCAAGCTGGGGCCCAGGATCGGCGATGGGGCTGCTATGGTCCGGCTGGAACTTGTATAGAGGCTGGCTTTGTTATCCAGGAAGCTGGCTCTGGTCGTAGAATACGACGGGGCAGGCTTTTGTGGTTTTCAAAGACAACGGAATGCACCAACGATACAGGGTGCAATAGAGGAGGCAATCGAGACACTTACGGGGGAGAGGACAGCAGTAACCGGGGCCGGTCGCACCGATGCAGGGGTACACGCGAAGGGTCAGGTTGTTAGCTTCAAGACCAGTTCGGAACTGCCGCTCCCCAGGTTGATCAGGGCTCTCAATCACTTCCTTGCCCCTGATATCGCGTTCAGGTTTGGATACGAGGTCGACAGTGGATTCAACGCGAGAAGAGATGCGCTCAGGAGGGAATACTGGTACTCGATACTGAACAGCCAGATGCCGTCTCCTCTTCATCGGAGGCAGGCTTATCTTGTGCCACAACAACTGGACATTGTGGCGATGAACGCGGCGTGTGCCTGCCTCGTCGGGCGGCAGGACTTCGCTTCGTTCACGACGACCATGGAGAGGAACACCATGCGAGAGGTGTATTGCGCGGACATAGTCCACTGTGGAGAGTTGATCGTCTTCAGAATGGTGGCGAATGCCTTCCTGCGCAAGCAGGTTCGGTGCACTGTTGGTGCCCTCATACGAGTCGGCCTGAGGAAGCTACCTGTGGATGGCTTCCAGAAGATGCTGCAATCGCCGCAGCCTGGTCTTGCCTGGCCAGCGGCACCGGCCCACGGGCTCTGTCTGGTGCAAGTCGAGTACGCGGATTGGAAGTCAGGGAGAGGACTGATTGATGAGGACCCATAGCACTAGGCCGTCGGAAGTCGAACGCAATTGGTTGGTGGTGGACGCCTCGGAGAGAACCCTGGGGCGGCTGGCCACGGAGGTGGCGAGTCTTCTCAAGGGGAAACACAAGCCAATCTACGCGCCTCATCTCGATGTGGGCGACTACGTAGTAGTCGTGAACGCATCGAAGGTTCGGGTAACCGGTCGCAAGCCGACACAGAAGACGTACTACCGGCACTCCAACTACCCTGGCGGGCTGAAAAGCATCAGCTATGCCGAGATGATGGAGAAGCACCCGACAAGAGCCATCGAGTATGCAGTCAGGGGTATGCTGCCGCATAACCGGCTGGGAAGAGCCATGGCAAAGAAGCTGAAGGTATACGCCGGAGCAGATCACCCGCATGAGGCCCAGGTACGCGCGGCAGCGAAGAAGGAGGCTTAGCTTGAGCGAACAGGCCTACTTTCACGGCACAGGACGGCGCAAGACAGCAGTGGCCCAGGTCAGGCTCATGTCCGGCAACGGGGCCATTGTCGTCAATGGTAGGCCATTTGAAGAGTTCTTTCCGATAGCGCGTCTCAGGACGATAGTACTGGAACCACTCAAGGTCATCAACAAGGCAGATGGCTTCAACGTTGTGGCCAAGGTGAGTGGCGGAGGCGTTACGGCCCAGGCCGGTGCAATGAGCCATGGCATCAGTCGGGCTCTGCTGAGAATGGATGAGAGCCTCAGGCCTCAGCTTCGGAACTTCGGCCTGCTCACCAGGGACGCACGCGTCAAGGAACGGAAGAAGTACGGGCTGCGCAGGGCCCGCAAGGCGCGCCAGTACAGGAAGAGGTAGTCGTTCCCCGGACGAACTCATGGACACGTGAGCGTTCTGTATCGCTTGGCCATTCGGCTGTTCTCAGGGTGTCGAGACAGGGCTATAGGTCTCACACCCTGATTCTGTAGGTAGTCAATCGACAGCGCTCCAGGCAAGCGCTGGACTTGACAACAGGCGGCAAGCCTGTTGTGATGTGGCGAGGTCTCCAGCCCACGCCGTGGGTGAGGCCGCAAATCTGAAGGGGGAGACGCCATGACTGTCAAAGTGGTCGCTGATAGTACGTGCGACATTCCGGCCCATCTTGCCCGCGAACTTGACATAACTGTGGTTCCGATATATGTGGTGTTTGGGGAGAAAGCATACCGCGACAGAGTGGACCTCGGCGAAGAGGAGTTCTACGAGAGACTGGTCCACGACTCCCTGTTTCCAAGCACCTCCGTGCCGGCCCCGAACGACTTTGCCGACGTGTACAATCGCCTCGCCGAAGAGACAGACCAAATCATCTCAATTCACCTGACCGGCAAGGAGAGTGGAACCTACAACTCGGCTCTTCTTGCCAAGGAACTGGTCACTAAGCCGTGTCGTATAGAGGTGATAGACTCATCCTCCGTGTCGATGGGATTCGGCATGACAATCCTGGCAGCAGCCAGGAAAGCCCGGGAAGGAGCCAGCCTCGAAGAGCTAGTCGAACTCACGCGCCACTATCTGAGCAAAAGCCACCTTCTGATCATGGTGGATACACTGAAGTACGTCATCAAAGGTGGGCGACTCAGCAAGCCACATGGTATCCTGGGAAGCGTTCTCAAGGTCAGGCCGTTGCTCGTGATGAGGGAGGGCCACCTGTCGCTGTCAGGGGTCGCTCGAACCAGAGCAAAGGCCTTGGAACGCCTCTACGAGTTCGCCAGGAGCTTTCCGAAGGTGGTCGAGTTCGCCGTGGCATACACGACGTCTCATGAGGACGCCCAGGAACTCGCCGACCGGCTACGGGCCGTTTTTCCAAAGGCCACTTGCCATATCACCAGAGTTGGCCCATCACTGGGAACCCACGCGGGACCTGGAGCAATGGGGGTGGCCATACTCGAGGCGTGACAGGCCGAGTCGCGTTAGCCAGTACGCTTGGAAAGGGATTGCTTCAGGTAGTCAATAGCCTCTACCGGCGTCGGGTCTATGCCATATAGCATTGCCAGGTAGTAGCTGACCCAGTCACCGAACAGCAGCAGGCTC
>CAZGDV010000066.1:0-14820 GCA_964524995.1 uncultured Dehalococcoidia bacterium
AGGGGACAAGATCAACGCCCAGGTGGCGAACACGGTGGTTCAGGTCTGCTCGGAGCCGCCGACGGTCTCCGTGGCGCTGAACAAGGGCAACCTGACACACGAGTACGTGAAGGACAGCAAGGTGTTCGCAGCGTCCATCTTGTGTCAGGATGCGCCGCTCAGCCTCATCGGCAAGTTCGGGTTCAAGTCGGGGAGGGATGAGAACAAGTTCGAGGGCGTGGACTACAAGATAGGGGTGACCGGCGCACCGATCATCCTGGAACATGCCGTGGCCTACGTGGAGGCCAAGGTCATCAACCAGGTGGATGTCAATACACACACCATCTTCATTGGGGAGCTGGTGGCCGGGGAGGTCCTGCAGGACACCGAGCCCATGACATATGCCCACTACCACAAGGTAAAACGGGGCACGACCCCGAAGACGGCACCATCCTACGTGCCCGAGACAGAGAAGAAGGAGGGGAAACCAGAGATGGCTAAGTACAAATGCAGCGTCTGCGGCTACGTTTACGATCCCGAGAAAGGCGACCCCGAGAGCAGCACGCCGCCCGGCACCGCCTTCGAGGACCTGCCTGACGACTGGACGTGCCCGGTCTGCGGGGCGAGCAAAGACCAGTTCGAGAAACAAGGCTAGTACGCGAGTCCCATTGGCGGGCTGTGGATGAGGAGGTGATTCGTCATGGCGCGTCATCGGCCCAGTCTAAGGGCGGTATTCACCAACATGCAGGCACCTATGCCCCTGAGGCGGAAGCTCTGGCTCGTGGTCCGTAACAACTGGATCAAGATCAGTACGGCCAGCTCCTGCTGCGGGCACTACGGTGAGCCGGGGTGCTGACAGGTCTACGACGAGGGACTGGTGCAGTCCCACAATCACGATCATAACCACAGCCACTCCTGACGCCGCGGGGCGACGGGTTGGCAAAGGCCCTGTGGTGCTACATAATAGCCGGGGCGTTTCGCCACCCAATCCTATTGCGGAGGCTTCAATGGACAACGACAAGGCAATCCAGATGCTGAACCAGGACCTGATGGGGGAGCACGCTGCCATCATACAGTACCTCAACCATGCGTACGCCATGGGCGAGGGCGAAATGACGTGCGAGATCGAGGCCATCGCTCGCGAGGAGATGCGCCACTTCGATTGGCTCGCGGAGACGATCGTTGGGCTCGGCGGCGAGATCAACCTCAACCGGGGCGACATGCGTGCGGGAGGCGAGGCGGTCTCCGAATGGATGCAGAACGACGTGCTCTTGGAACAGGACGCCATCACGCTCTACGAGCAGCATATCGCAGCAATCGACGACCCCAAGATCAAGCGCCTGCTGAGGCGGATACTGTCGGACGAGAAATCACACAAGGGCGATTTCGAGCACTTCGTCGAGAAGTCCAAGAAAGAGGGGCTCAAGGACCTCAGGGGCTCGCACAAGGACAAGGTCACGAAGGTCCTGGACTGGGGTATAGAGCACGAGTACACGGTTGTCCTGCAGTACCTGCTGCACTCCTACATGATGAAGGACGAGGAGGCGAGTGAGGAGATGCAGGACCAGGCCATAAACGAGATGCAGCATCTGGGGTGGCTCGCCGAGGAGCTTGTTGGCGGAGGTGGCTCGCCCGAGATCGAGCATACGGCGATAGACCAGTCCACGAATCCGGTCGACATGCTCCGGGCCGACATCGAGATCGAGAAGAAGGTAGCTGCTGAGTACGATCGAGCCGCCAAGGAGATAGACGATCCGGGCTTGCGCAAGCTGCTCATTCGAATAAGGGACCACGAGATCTACCACACAGAGCTGTTCACAGACCTCCTCAAGGACGCGGGAGGCTAGGCCTGGGCCTGCAACGATAGACACCATCAGGCGCGCATGTGGCGGGCGGCGAACCGCGATTCAGGCGAGCGGATCACGCGGCGTAGTCTGATCCTGTGGCTGCGACCCTGTATGGCCCGCCTGCTACTCGATTAGTCGTTATGCGGGCGGACAACCATCGAGTCTGCCAGCTACATCCTCCCTAGGCCCAGGCAGGGTCACTAACAACAAGCCAGCACCCATTGCCGATTCACAGATCAGAAGGTGACACCAGTGGCAACTGACCCCATCTGCGGAATGGAAGTAGACGAGAAGACGGCCCTCAGCGCCGAGTACGAGGGCAAGACCTACTACTTCTGCAGCCCCGGCTGCCGCGAGCAGTTCCTGGCCGAGCGCGGGCTCGGCACCCAGAGGGCCGACGGCGGCACCACGCCGGATGCGGGCCCAGGCCCCGGCACAGCCAAGACAACGCTCTCCATCGAAGGCATGCACTGTGCATCCTGCGCGGCGAACACTGAGAGCGCGCTGAACAAGGTTGAAGGTGTACAGAAGGCCACAGTCAACTTCGGCACCGAGAAGGCATACGTAGAGTATGACCCCGACAGGGTGTCCCTTGCCGACCTGCAGGACGCCGTCGGGCGCGCCGGTTACAGCGCGACGCCGGTTGACGAGGCAGCCACCGGCGTAGAGAGAGCCTCTCTCCAGATTCTGGGCATGGACTGCGCCGCCTGCGCGGCCAACATCGAGAGAGAGCTCAACGACCTGGACGGCGTGGACAGGGCATCGGTCAATTTCGCGACCGAGAAGGCATATGTCGAGTACGATCCACGGGTTGTAGGGCCGGACGCGCTCAAGGGAGTGATCGAGGATGCGGGCTTCGGCGTGCTCGAGGGTCAGGCCGAGACCCTGAATCTGAGGGTTATCGGCATGGACAACGCCCACTGCCTTGGTACGGTCGACGCAGCCCTGAACGCTGTCCCCGGCATCCTCTCCAGGCAGCTCTTCCTCAACGAGCACGCGGTCATATCGTTCGACCCCCTGCTGACCAACCATGAGACCATCAAGAAGGCGATACGCGATGCCGGATACACGCCCGTTGAAGAGGGAACCGCCGACCGCGAGCAGGAGGCACGAGGCCGCGAGATTAGGTCTCTTAAGCTCAAGGTCGCCGCTGCTGCTGCCTTCGGGATTCCGCTGCTGTACTTCGCCATGGGCCATCACGTGGGCCTGCCCCTGCCCGACCTCAGCGACAGCACCATGGCGCTGCTCCAACTGCTGCTTACCACACCCATCATTCTCGTCGGCTACCGCTTCTACACGGTGGGCATCCGCTCCGTATTCAAGAACCGCAGCGCCAGCATGGACACGCTGGTAGCGCTCGGTACGGGGACAGCCTACCTGTACAGTCTTGCCTCCTCGATCCTCATATGGAGCGGCAACACCAGCTACGGAACCGGAGACCTCTACTACGAGGTCGCCGGCCTGCTGATCGTATTCATTCTCCTGGGACGCCTGCTGGAGTCCCTTGCAAAGGGCAGAACCTCTGCCTCCATCCGCAAGCTCGCGGCCCTGCAGCCGAAAACGGCACTCGTGCTCCGAGAGGGCTCCGAGCTCGAGCTGCCCGTCGAGGATGTCGTTGTCGGAGACGAGGTCATAGTCAAGCCGGGAGGGGCTATCCCCGTGGACGGCGTAGTGCTAGAGGGCAGCTCTGCGATAGATCAGTCCCTGCTCACCGGTGAGAGCATACCCGTTGAGAAGAGCGCCGGCGAAGAGGTCATCGGGGGCACCATCAACAGGACCGGCTGGCTCAAGCTCCGGGCCGCCAAAGTGGGGAGAGACACAGCCCTCGCTCAGATCGTGAGGCTGGTCGAGGAAGCTCAGGGAAGCAAGGCCCCGGTGCAGCGCCTGGCGGACAGGGTCGCCGCGTATTTCGTTCCGATCGTCCTCGGCATCGGGCTGATCGCGTTCATCGCATGGTACGCCTCCGGCGCCGGGTTGATATTCGCGCTCACCGTGTTCATCGCGGTCGTGATCGTCGCCTGTCCCTGCGCACTCGGCCTCGCCACGCCGACAGCGATAATCATGGGAACGGGCCTCGGTGCGGAGAACGGCATCCTCATCAAGGACGCGGAGACTCTGGAGAAGGCGTGCGCCGTGGACACGATCGTCTTCGACAAGACGGGCACGTTGACCCGGGGCCGGCCCGAGGTTACCGACGTCATCCCTATCTCAAACCCGACGACCGCCGACGATGTGCTAAGGCTGGCGGCAGCAGCGGAGAAGCGCTCCGAGCACCACCTGAGTGAGGCTATCGTGAGGAACGCCGGATCGCGCGGCATAGACATCCCCGATGTGACCAGCTTCACGTCGACACCCGGACAGGGCGTCGAGGCCGCATGGAACGGCAAGACGGTCATCGTCGCCAACCGGAAGATGATGAACGCCAGGGGCATAGATGTAACGGCAGTCGAGTCCCGGCTGGCGGAGCTGGAGGGGCAAGGCAAGACCGTCGTCCTGGTGGCTGCGGGAGGCAAGCTAGCCGGAGCGATCGCCGTGGCAGACGTACCCAAGGAATCCGCCAAGGAGACCGTGGCCCAGCTCAAGCGAACGGGCAGGCGGGTCTTCATGATCACGGGCGACAACCACAGGGCCGCTGAGAGCGTGGGCCGGGAGCTGGGTATCGAGAACATCCTGGCCGAGGTCCTGCCCGAGGACAAGGCTGCGGAGATCAAGAAGCTCCAGGACTCCGGTCACAGGGTTGCCATGGTCGGAGACGGGGTCAATGACGCGCCTGCCCTGACTCAGGCCGACGTAGGCATCGCCATCGGCTCCGGCACCGACGTCGCGATAGAGTCGGGAGGTGTGGTGCTGGTCAAGGACGACCTGCGAGACGTCGCAAGCACGTTTGACCTGAGCTGCTACACCATGCGCAAGATCAGGCAGAACCTGTTCTGGGCCTTCTTCTACAACTCGGTGGGGATACCGATCGCCGCCGGCATACTTTACCCCTTCTTCGAGATCACGCTGAATCCCATAATCGCCGGCATCGCTATGGCCTTCAGCTCGGTGAGCGTCGTCACCAACTCGCTGAGCATGCGGAGATACCGAATCAAGACAAGCGCCTAGAAAGGAGATCGAGATCATGAACGAACTGGAGGCACTGACTCTGGCCCTGGAGAGGGAGCACGAGGCGAACAAGTACTACTCAGACGCGGCCGACAAGACCACGAGTGCCAGCGCCAAAAAGACGTTCTCGTGGCTGGCGTCGGAGGAGCAGGGGCACATCAAGATACTGGATAAGCTGTGCGGGCAGCTCAAGGAGAGCGGCAAGTGGCTGACGGAGCAGGAGTGGTGCGCCTGCGGCGACATAGCCAGTCCGGTGCAGTGCTCCGAGTTCCCATCGAGTTCGGAGGCCAAAGCCGAGTTCGCCGAGAACGCCACCGAGTTGGACATCATCAGGAAGGCGATAGAGGACGAGCGCGAGGCCGCCAAGTACTACGCAGACCTCGCCGAGAAGACATCCGACGCCGGCGGCAAGGACATGCTCAACAAGCTGTCGGCGATTGAGCAGGGGCACCTCGACCTGCTGGAAGAGGAATACGAGTGGCTCAGCAAGTCCAAGGCCATGTTCACCATTCACCGTTTCGGTATTCATTGAGGGCAGGGATAGCGATCGAAGGATTACCCGACGAGTTGAAGAGCACAGCGGAGGCATTCCAGGAAGTAGAACAATGACCGAGGTTGGTGCATCGGATAGCGCGAGTTCACTGCCGACGGCTTCGAGGATATGGCCCTCCAAGCGTCATGCCGAGATGCACGAGAGGTCGCTTCAGGACCCCGAGCGGTTCTGGGCCGATGAAGCCAGGAAGCTCGACTGGTATAAGACCTGGGACAAGGTACTGGACTGGAACCCGCCATACGCAAGGTGGTTCGTCGGCGGCAAGCTCAACGCTTCCTTCCAGTGCCTGGACCGTCACGTCAAGACGTGGCGCAGGAGCAAGGTGGCGATCTATTGGGAAGGCGAGCCCGGCGAGACGCGAGTGTTGAGCTATTCAACGCTCTATCGCGAAGTGAACCGCTTCGCCTCGGTCCTGAAGAACCTGGGTGTGAAGGACGGAGACCGGGTGGCGCTATATCTGCCCATGATCCCGGAGCTGCCGATATTCATGCTCGCCTGCGCCCGTATCGGCGCTGTTCACACGGTGATCTTCTCCGGCTTCAGCGCACAGGCTATCTGTGACCGTGTCGGCGACACGCAGGCAAAGGTGATAGTCACCGCCGACGGCGGCTATCGTCGAGGAAAGGTGGTCGCCCTCAAGCAGATAGTAGACGACGCCGTGGGCATATGTCCGTCGGTCGAGAAGGTCATCGTGGTCAAGAGAACAGGCGAGCCGGTGCCCATGACCGATGGCCGTGACCTGTGGCTGTCCGACCTGCTGGAGGACGCAGACAAATACGTGCGCCCCGAGCCATTGGAGTCCACCCACCCTCTGTACATCCTCTACACCTCGGGGACCACGGGGAAGCCCAAGGGCGTTGTACACAGTACAGGCGGGTACATGGTCTACAACCACTCGGGCTATGAATGGGTCTTCGACATCAAAGAGGAGTCGGTCTACTGGTGCACCGCCGACGTCGGCTGGGTAACCGGACACAGCCAGATAGTCTACGCTCCACTCTCTCACGGCGCTGCAATCGTGCTATACGAAGGAGCACCGGACTACCCCACGATCGACCGGTGGTGGGACATCATCGAGAAGTACGGCGTCAGCATCTTTTACACATCGCCAACAGCCATACGCATGTTCATGCGACACGGCGAGGAGATACCTCGAGGTCACGACCTGTCCAGCCTGGAGCTGCTCGGCAGCGTCGGTGAGCCCATCAATCCCGAGGCGTGGCACTGGTACTACAAGCACGTGGGCGGTGAGCGCTGTCCGATCGTCGATACCTGGTGGCAGACGGAGACGGGCGGGATAATGATGTCCCCGACCATAGGGATCGAGCCCATCCCTCTCAAGCCGGGATCGACCACCTTCCCGCTACCGGGGGTGGATGCCGTAGTCGTGGATGCCAACGGCAACGAAGTGCGGAGGGGAGAGACCGGCTTCCTCATCATCAGGAAGCCCTGGCCGGGCATGTTGATGGACGTCTACGGCGACCCCGAGCGGTACAAGGAAGCCTACTGGTCCCGCTATCCGGGTGCCTATTACACCGGCGACTTCGCGATGCGGGACGAGGAGGGTTACTTCTGGCTGCTGGGCCGGGCCGACGAGGTACTGAAGATAGCCGGTCACCGCATAGGCACTGCGGAGCTGGAGGATGCGGCGGTGGCGCACCCGGCGGTGAGCGAGGCGGCGGTCGCAGCGAAGCCGGACGAAGTCAAGGGCGAGACGTTCGTCCTGTTCGTAACGCTGAAGGACAGCGCACAGGCTTCACCCGAGCTCAGAAAGGACATAGGAGACCACCTGCGTCGCTCCATCGGACCGATCGCCACGCCGGACGAGGTATACTTCGTCGACTCGTTGCCCAAGACGCGGAGCGGCAAGATCATGCGCAGGGTGATCAAGGCTGTTGCCCTTGACCAGAGTCTCGGCGATCTGACCACCCTCGAGGATGAGGGGTCGGTAAGCGAGCTGAAGAGGGCATATGCATCCCTCAAAGGTGCAGCTGACAGCACGCCCCCTGTCGACAAGCGCTAGGAAGGAGATCGAAATGGCAGTCAGTATCGCAGACGGTGTGTACTGGGTGGGGGTCATTGACTGGAACATCAGGAACTTCCACGGGTACTCGACACACCTCGGCTCGACCTACAATGCCTACCTGGTCGTTGACGACAAGGTGGCGCTGATCGATACGGTCAAGGCCCCGTTCTACGACCAGATGGTCGACAGGGTCCGGGAGATAGTCCCGCTGGACAGGATCGACTATGTGGTATCGAATCACGTCGAGATGGACCACTCCGGGTCGCTGCCGATGGCGATGCGGGACGCGACCAACGCGCGACTCGTTACCCTGGAGAAGTTCGGGGAAGGCGGTCTCAGGAAGTGCTTCCACTGCGATTGGGAGATGGAGACGGTCAAAGAGGGCAGTGAGCTGAACCTGGGTAAGCGGAAGATTGTGTTCATCCCAACCCCGATGCTCCACTGGCCCGACTCTATGTGCTCGTATCTGGTGGAGGAGAAGCTCCTGTTCTCGATGGACGCCTTCGGCCAGCACCTGGCGACATCGTCAAGGTTCGACGACGAGGTCGGCATCAACGTGATCATGCCGGAGGCAGCTAAGTACTACGCCAACATCCTCATGCCCTTCGGCGACCTCATCGTAAGGGCCGTGGAGAAGCTGGGGGGACTGGATATCTCGACCATCGCACCCAGCCACGGCATCGTTTGGCGCTCTCACATAAACGATATCGTCAGTGCGTACGCGTCATGGGGCAAGGGGGAGACTAAGCCCAAGGCCCTGGTCATATACGACACGATGTGGGGAAGCACGGAGAAGATGGCACACGCGATACTGGAGGGCGTCATCTCGCAAGGCGTCGAGGCCAAGCTGTACAATCTCACGAAGTCCGACCAGAGCGACATCATCAAGGAAGTCCTTGACGCCAAGGGTCTCCTGGTTGGCTCGCCGACCCTGAACAATGGCATGTTCCCCACCCTCGCCGCCTTCCTGTGCTACCTCAAGGGACTTAAGCCGAAGAACAAGGTGGGAGCAGCCTTCGGCTCGCACGGTTGGGCCGGCGGCGCGGTCAAGGCCGTCGAGCAGGAACTGCATCAATGTGGGGTGGAGGTAATCGAATCGGGTCCGGCCATCAGGTTCGTTCCCGACAAGGACGAGCTGCAGGCGTGCTTTGCCTTCGGCGAGGAGATGGCCGGCAGAATCAAGAAGGCATGATAGCGCAGCTACCGGCGGTAGAATGCGACTGCTATAATGGTACGGCGGAGGAAGTGGAGAGTGTGGGTGGATTCAGGAGCACGAGCTTTCCGACATGCCGGTTGACATCGAGTCGCTGAGGGGTTTCGCACACTTCGCCAACGTCCCTCCCGATGGGCTGGAGGCGATCGGACATCTGGTCTTCGAGAAGAGCGTCGACAAGAACGACATGATCCTCTTCGAGGGCGAGACGTCGGATGCCCTCTACTTCGTCCTATCCGGCGCTGTCAAGGCCTTCAAGACCTCCGCAGACGGCAAGGAACAGATCCTGTACATGCTGCGTCCCGGCGACTCGATCAACGATGTGCCCGCGTTCGATAGGGGCCCCAACCCCGTGAGCGCGCAGGCCATGGGCCCGGTGACCCTCTACGGTCTGAGAGCCAGTGATCTCGATAACATACTGGGGGACCACCCCCTAGTTGCCCGGAACCTAGCAGCGGTACTCTCGGACCGCGTACGCCAACTGATGACCCTGGTAGAGGACCTCTCATTCAAGCACGTCATCAACCGCGTCGCCAAGATTCTGCTCCAGTACGCTGGCGATAGCTCGGGTTCCAACCCCCGGCTCACCCAGCAGGAAATGGCGGCCATGGCGGGCACCGCCCGCGAGATGATCGGCAGGTCCCTCAAGTCGCTCGAGGACGAAGGGGCGATCAGGTTAGACCACCAGCGCGTGGTGATTGCCGACCGGGAAACACTGGAGGACCTGGCAGGTATTCTGCCATGAGACATAAGTCGCAGACCCCGATAACCATGAGCCAGTATGCTAAATTGTCGAGGAGCTCATAAGCATGCTCAACGTGCCGGTAGTCGATCGAGATAAGTGTCAGGCATGTGGAACCTGCGTGAGCGTTTGTGACTGCAATATCCTTGTGATTATCGATGGTGTATTGACTATCATAGAGAAAAGCGAGTGCACCGCATGCCGGTGCTGGTGCACCAAGTGCGAGTCGGTCTGCCCCCACGGCGCAATAACCTGCCCATTCGAGATAGTACTCGAATAAGCCCCCATCCTCACTCATTGCCCGCCTGAGCCCATACTGCTACAGAGGCAAGTTCCCCACAAATGCCAGCCCTGGATACCCGGAATGGCACCGCTTCCCTTACCCCATGACCTAACATGACCATATCAACTTATATGCCATGATCGCGTACTTGCCCTAGCTGTACATGACACCAGTACTATGGGTATCTTGACAATTAAGTCTCAACTTGTTATATTATTCAAGGCTCAAGAAAGGCGCGGCGCTTGCGACAAAAGTCGCATACAGCCAATCGTACGTCACCTAGAATGGCGTCAAACGGGGGAAGAGGAGAGGGTCAGTGAGACAGCGAGTCGAACAAAAAGAGAAGAGGCGTCGACGGGCCAAACAATGTGTCCACCACTGGATAATCGAATGCCCGGAAGGGCCCACCAGCACCGGCGTGTGCAGCAAGTGCGCAGCCGTGTGTGAGTTCAGGAACTACGTAGCATTCGTGTCGAGCAACACTCTCACCAATCCGAGGAGAAAACGAGCTTCGGCCTAGCCGAATTCTATGAGGATCATTTATGTACAGGTCGCGAACGAGAGGATGGGAGACACTGGACGACTTTTTCGAGCCATCCTGGCTCAGAGAACCCCAGCATGATGTCCGTAAGGACGCCAAGGACGAGAAGGCCCACCATGAGTCTCAAGAGGAGCCCGAAGCGTCCGAATCGCCGGAGCAGGAAGCCGACTACCGTGACATGCTCCAAAGGCTGCAGGCCGACTTCGTGAACTACAAGCGGCGCGTGGAGCGGGAGAGGGAGGAGCAGACCCAGCAGGCCAACCGGGAGCTGATGCTCAGAATCCTTCCCGCGATCGACGACCTCCGTCGGGCCTTGGACTCGGTACCCGAGGACGTGGCCGAGAGCGAGTGGGCCAAGGGCATCGCTCACGTCGGCCGGAAGCTGATGACGGCTCTCGAGGACGAGGGCCTGGAGAGAATCGAGGCCGAGGGCGAGGCGTTCGACCCCCAGCAACACGAGGCAGTGTTCTGCGAGGAGGGGCCCGAGCAAGAGGAAGGTACTGTGCGATCAGTATGTAGAGACGGCTACAGGCTTCACGACAATGTTATCCGCCCGGCACAGGTTGTGGTCTGCAACGGCGGGCGGCGGCAGGAACCTGCCGCAGAATGAACAAGACAAACAAATACGTTTGACAAGGAGGTAACAGAACAATGGCTAAGGTACTGGGAATAGACCTGGGTACGACAAACTCGTGCATGGCGGTCATGGAGGCCGGCGACCCCGTGGTTGTCGAGAACAGCGAGGGTGCGCGAGTCACACCGTCGGTAGTGGCGGTGGGCGGCAAGACCGGCGAGAGATTCGTGGGACAGGCCGCCAAGCGGCAGTCCGTGACCAACCCGGAGAACACCATCTTCTCCATCAAGCGCCTTATCGGCCGAACGTACGAGGACCCGGAGGTGCAGAGGGACACAAAGGTCCTGCCATACAAGATCGTCAAGGCGTCCAACGGGGATGCCCATGTCCAGATGGGGACAAAGACCTACTCGCCGCCCGAGATATCGGCGATGGTGCTCCAGAAGCTGAAGCAGGACGCGGAGGCGAAGCTCGGCGAGAAGATCACGCAGGCCGTGGTCACCGTGCCGGCCTACTTCAACGACAGCCAGCGCCAGGCGACGAAGGACGCCGGGAAGATAGCGGGCCTCGAGGTTCTACGCATAATCAACGAGCCGACGGCCGCTGCGCTGGCCTACGGGTTAGACAAGAAGGGCGACGAGACAATCGCCGTCTACGACCTGGGTGGTGGTACATTCGACATCTCGATCCTGGAGCTAGGCGAAGGGACGTTCCAGGTCAAGGCCACGAACGGCGACACCCACCTGGGTGGAGATGACTTCGATCAGAAGATCATCGACTGGATAGCAGACGAGTTCAAGCGCGAGCAGGGCATCGACCTCAAACAGGACCGCATGGCCCTGCAGCGACTGAAGGAGGCCGCGGAGAAGGCCAAGTGCGAGCTGTCAAGCGTGATGCAGACCGAGATCAACCTCCCGTTCATCACCGCTGATGCGAGCGGGCCCAAGCATCTGACGATGAACCTGGCCCGTGCCAAGATGGAGCAGCTCGTAGGTGACCTCGTTGAGAGGACCGTCGAGCCGGTCAAGAAGGCACTGGCGGATGCGGGCATCGAGGCCAAGGACGTTGACGAGGTAGTGCTCGTCGGCGGCCAGACACGAATGCCGGCGGTGATAGAGAAGGTCAAGCAGCTCTTCGGCAAGGAGCCGCACAAGGGCGTGAACCCCGACGAGGTTGTCGCGGTCGGAGCCGCAATACAGGGCGGCGTGCTCAAGGGCGAGGTCAAGGACGTCCTTCTGTTGGATGTGACTCCTCTGACGCTCGGCCTGGAGACCCTGGGCGGCGTCATGACGCCACTCATACCGAGGAACACCACCATACCGACGCAGAAGCGCGAGGTATTCACCACAGCTTCCGACAATCAGGCAGGCGTGGACATCCACGTGCTGCAAGGGGAGCGGCCAATGGCGGCTGAAAACAAGACGATCGGCAGGTTCATGCTGGACGGCGTGTTGCCGGCACCAAGAGGGGTGCCTCAGATCGAGGTTACCTTCGACATCGACGCCAACGGCATACTCAACGTGTCGGCGCATGACAAGGGCACGGGCAGAGAGCAGAAGATAACCATAACCGCCAGCTCCGGCCTGTCCAAAGAGGACGTTGACCGCATGGTGCGAGAAGCGGAGCTACACGCCGATGCGGACAGTAAGAAGCGCGAGGAGATCGAGACTAAGAACCACGCAGATAACCTCGCCTACAACACCGAAAGGACGCTCCGCGAGGTCGGCGACAGGCTGTCGCCCGATCTGCGAAGCGAGGCCGAAGGCAAGGTGGCAGCCCTGCGATCGGCACTCCAGAGCGGCGACACCGGTCAGGTCAGGTCGGCCATGCAGGAGCTGGAAGCAGTCATGCAGAAGGTGGGCCAGGAGGTCTACGCCCACGCCGGAGCCCCGTCTGGGGGCAGTGGGCCGACCTACGGCGGCAACGGCGCAGATGGCGACGTGGAGGGGACTGTAGAGGGCGAATTCAGAGAAGTCTAGCAATAGGATCAATGCTGCGGGGGACGGGGGCTACGCTCCCGTCCCCGCGCCGCGACAAACGTGTAAAATTCGGCTGGTTAGTCCTCACATATGAGGAATATAATGTCAGCGGGAGAGCGATATCCCGAGCAAGGAGGTGTTGACGAATGGATTTGAACAGGCTCACTGAGAAAGCCCAGCAGGCTGTGATGGGCTCCCAGCAGCTGGCGGAGAGCCATCACCACAGCCAGATAGATGTGGAGCATCTCCTTCTCTCGCTGCTGGGGCAGGAGGATGGGGTAGCTCCCCAGATACTCCGCAAGCTGGGTGCCAACGTGCAGCAGATGGTGGGCGAGGTGGAGTCCACCCTGTCGAGCCAGCCTCAGGCCTATGGCTCGACGCAGGTGTATATGTCACAGCGGCTCAGCCAGGTGCTGGACAGTGCTCTCCGCGAAGCCAACAACATGAGGGACGAGTATGTCAGCACGGAGCACCTGCTGATAGCCATCGCAGATGAATCAGGCAAATCACCAGCGGCCGGTATCCTCAAGGCCCACGGCATCACAAAAGACAACATCCTTAAGGCGCTGACCGGCATAAGAGGCAGCCAGCGCGTTACCGATCCCAATCCCGAGGGCAAGTACCAAGCCCTGGAGAAGTACGGTCGTGACCTCACCGAGCTGGCCCGTGGGGGCAAACTCGATCCGGTAATAGGACGCGATGACGAGATCAGGCGCGTGATCCAGGTGCTGTCGCGGCGTACGAAGAACAACCCCGTCCTCATCGGCGAGCCCGGTGTGGGCAAGACGGCGATTGTAGAAGGCCTGGCCCAGAGAATCATGAAGAAGGACGTCCCGGAGGGGTTGAAGAACAAGAGAATCGTCGCCCTCGACATGGGTGCGCTCATAGCGGGTGCCAAGTACCGGGGAGAGTTCGAAGAGCGGCTCAAGGCCGTGCTGAAGGAGATACAGGAGTCGCAGGGCGAGGTCATTCTATTCATCGACGAGCTGCACACCGTGGTAGGGGCCGGAGCAGCAGAGGGGGCCATGGACGCCTCCAACATGCTCAAGCCCATGCTCGCCCGTGGTGAGCTCCACTGCATAGGGGCGACCACCCTCAACGAGTACCGGAAGCACATCGAGAAGGACGCCGCGCTGGAGCGCCGGTTCCAGACGGTGCTGACCGATGAGCCTACGGTCGAGGATACCATCAGCATACTCCGAGGACTGCGTGAACGGTACGAGATCCATCACGGAGTCAAGATAAAGGACGCCGCAATCGTGGCCGCCGCCGTGCTGTCCCACCGCTATGTCACAGACAGGTTCCTGCCCGACAAGGCCATCGACCTTGTCGACGAGGCCGCGTCCAAGCTGCGCATGGAGATCGACAGCATGCCGGCGGAGCTGGACGAAGTGGAGCGGCGGGTCATGCAGC
Organism: uncultured Dehalococcoidia bacterium; assembly: GCA_964524995.1. GTDB lineage: Bacteria > Chloroflexota > Dehalococcoidia > SZUA-161 > SZUA-161 > CAZGDV01. Next base: position 14,256 of record CAZGDV010000066.1, read on the forward strand.
TCGAGATCGAGCGAGAGGCCCTGAAGAAGGAGAAAGACGCGGCATCCAAGGAGAGGCTCGCCAATCTCGAGAAGGAGCTGGCGAATCTGAAGGAGGACGGCAACCGGCTCAGGTCCCAGTGGGACCAGGAGAAGGGAGCCATACAGGAAATACGGGGTCTCAAGGAGAGAATCGAACAGACCGGCATCGAGATCGAGAGGGCCGAGAGAAGCGCCGATTTCGAGAAGGCGGCCCAACTCAAGTACGGCACAATGGTCGAGCTCGAGCAGCAGCTCAAGGAAAAAGAGACCAGGCTTTCGGATGTCCAGAGCAAGAACAGGATGCTCAAGGAAGAGGTGGACGAGGAGGACATCGCCGAGGTGGTGAGTCGCTGGACTCACATCCCCGTGAGCAAGCTGATGGAAGGCGAGATCCAGAAGCTCCTGCAGATGGAGGACAGGATACACAGCAGGGTCGTCGGCCAGGACGAGGCCGTGAGCGCCGTGAGTAACGCTATCAGGCGTGCACGCGCCGGACTGCAGGATCCGAACCGTCCTCTCGGCAGCTTCATATTCCTGGGGCCTAC
>CAZGDV010000067.1:0-14686 GCA_964524995.1 uncultured Dehalococcoidia bacterium
GGTGGACTCCTTCAAAGCGCAATTCGCACCTATGAAGATGGAAGTGCACTGCGCCATCAAGATTGCAGTGGAGGAGGCAATCATAATGCCTCCTATGAAGAAAGCGGGGTAAACACGGCGAATGGATTTCCGATTTTCCGAACGGGAGGAGAAGCTCAGGCAAGGGGTAAGGCGCTTCTGTGAAGAGGAGCCGCCAGAGAGCTTCCCTTGCGAGATCAAAGATGAGGGCTATGGTTTTGGAGGTTGGTCTCGGGCTTTCACCAAGAGGCTCGGGGAGAAGGGCTGGTTGTCCATATCATGGCCCAAGGAATACGGTGGCATGGGTAGAACCGTCATGGAGCGCTTCGTGGCTGCTGAAGAGCTTGCTTATCACCGCGCCCCGCAGTACGGACACCTCTTCGCGGATGCTGTAGCCGCCGGCCTCATCCGTTATGGCACCGAGGAACAGAAGAAGACCTTCCTGCCAGCGATGGCCAGAGCTGAGATGTTCTGGTCTACTGGATTGAGCGAGCCGGGGGCTGGCTCGGACATGCTCAACACGGCAACCCGGGCAGTCAAGGACGGGGATGACTACATACTCAACGGCCAGAAGATATGGCCCACCGGCTCCCACGTGGCAGAATGGACCCTGATTCTGGCCAGGACAGACCCCGAAGCTCCCAAGTCCAAGGGCCTCAGCACATTCCTGGTGGACACCAGGAGCCAGGGAGTCACCGTCAACCCTGTAGTTGACATGGCCGGAGCCGAGTCTTTCAACGAGATATTCCTGGAGGACGTTCATGTATCCAAGAGTCACCTGCTGGGCCAGGAGAACCGCGGCCTCCCGCTGGTGTTTGAGTGCCTGGAAGGAGACCGCTTCTGGGGCAGGTGCCTCAGGCATGCAGGGAGCAGGAGGGACCTGGAAGAACTCGTCGAGTACGTCAACGAATGCGGCTATGATGGGCGGCGGTTGAAGGACGACGAAGTACTGCGCGACGTGCTGGCGGAGATAGCGGTCGAACTGGAAGTGAGCCGCATGATCAACTACAAGGCAGCCTGGCTCCTCAACAGGGGTGAGAGCATTAGCTGGGAGTCTTCCGTGGTCAAAGTCATGGCCGACGAGCTCGGCCAGCGGTTGGCTGATGTAGGGCTGAGAATCCTCGGGCAGGAGGTACAGCTCGGTGAGGACCCCAAGTGGGGGAAGCTTCGCAAGCGTTTCACTTTCTTGTACAACTTCAGCCCCGGCCTGTCGCTCGCCGGCGGCACTTCAGAGATCCAGAGGAACACCATAGCCTTGAGAGGCCTGGGGCTGCCCAGGAGCTAGAAGGAAAAGGACGACGAAGATGGATTTCTCCTTTACGGAACAGCAGGAAATGCTGAGAAAGATAGCCCGCGACTTCCTGACTACGGAGTGCCCCAAGGAGACCGTGCGTCAGCTCCTCAAGGACCGGGACGAAACGGGTTATCCGCCTCAGTTATGGAACAAGATGGCTGAACTGGGGTGGACCGGCCTCGTCATCCCTGAGCAGTATGGTGGTATAGAAGGCAACATTCTCGATGCTACAGCCCTGGTTGAAGAGATGGGCAGAGCAGCCCTACCAGGCCCCTTCTTCTGCAACCTGATCGGCACCCTTGCCATCCTGGATACCGGGACTGACGCACAGAAGGCCGAGCTGCTGCCAAAGATTGCATCCGGGGAGCTCATCGTGACACTGGCGGTCAGCGAACCGGGTGTCGGGTATGCTATTGACGCACTGAACTGCCCTGCCTCTGTCGACGGTGGAGACTACATCCTCGAAGGTACCAAGCTATTCGTGGAGAATGCCCACGTGGCAAACATGATGGTATGCGCCGCCAGGACCAACGCGGGGTCCGGCGGTCAAGGGCTGACCCTGTTCCTGGTTGACCCCAGGTGCGCCAACGTAACCCTGACTCCCATCGAGACCTTGTCTGGAGAGAAACAGTTCAAGGTGGATCTGGCCCGGGTGAGGGTCGGCAAGGACAGCATCCTTGGAGAGCTCGACAAGGGGGGCGAGGCACTGAACAGGCTGCTCCAATTGGGCGCTGTGCTGAAGTGTGCTGAGATGCTGGGCGGGGCTGAGCAGGTCATGGACATGACCGTGGACTACGTCAAGGAGAGGGTGCAATTCGATCACCCCATCGGCAGCCTTCAGGCCATCCAGCACCACTGTGCCAACATGATGATCGATCTGGAGGGAGTCAGGTACATCACCTACCTGGCAGCCTGGGAAGTGAACGAGGGCTTGCCTTTCAGCAGAGAGACGGCCATGGCCAAGTCATGGACCAGCGACGCCTATAAGCGAATATGTGATCTGGCCCACCAGTGCCACGGGGCCATAGGTTTCTGCGAGGAGTCCGACCTACCACTGTACTCGAAGCGAGTGAAGAACTCGCAGTTCGCCTTCGGCGACGGTCAGTTCCAGCGCCGGTTGGTGGCTTCTGCCATCGGACTTGGCAGCTAGTGTCACAGTACCCCCACACCTGGGGAAGCCAAGGAGTTCAGAAAGGAGAGCAGCAGCATGGCCAAGCAACAGGTCCCAATAGTGGAGGGGCTATTCACGTGGCCTTCTGACAAGCCACAGCTCATAGCGAGCAGTTGTAAGAAGTGTGGGACGGTGACTTTCCCCAAGGCCGCGTTCTGCGCTAACCCGGATTGTGAGAAGAAGCGTGAGAACGTGGAAGTGATCAACGTGAGCAACACGGGTACATTGTGGACGTTCACTACCCAGATATACGCCCCGCCCACGCCCTTCAAGAAGGAGCCCTTCGAGCCCTACGGGATAGCTATGATAGACACAGAGGAAGGCCTGAGGGTCCTGGGCATACTGGCCGTGAGCACCGACGAGTTGCAGCTTGGCCAGAAGATGGAAATGACGGTGGGCAAGCTGTACGAGGACGAAGAGAACGAGTACATCACCTGGATGTGGAAGCCAGCCGCGTAGTGGCTCCGTAGATTTGAGCAGGACCTAACTAGAGCCAAGGAGAGAGTGATGAAGAAATTCAGGGACGTAGCGATAGTCGGTGTGGGGGTCCACCCGTGGGGCGTGTTCACGGATAAGTCCATGCCCGAGATGGCTGTAGAGGCCATAACAGAGGCGCTGGATAATGCCAGGATGGAGTGGCGGGAGATCGAGTCCATGGTCTCCGGTACTTATCTGTGGGTGACGCAGAGAGAAGGCTTGCACGGCATACTCAGCGGCACAGCCATCTCCGCGGCGATGGGTGGCATCGGCGTGCCCATCACCAGTTGCGCCAACGCCTGCGCAACGGGCGGTGCCATTGTCAGAGAGGCATATCTCGCCGTGGCCAGCGGCCTGTACGACACAGCCATAGCGGTGGCCGCAGACAAGTCGGCAGGGGGCTTCTTCAGGCCCCAGTCCAGCGACGGCCAGTTTGATCTTGACTACATACGTTATGTCATGACCGGCGAGACCAATCCCGCATACTGGGCCATGGAATGCCAGAGACGGATGAACGACCTGGGTACCACCGACGATGACCTGGCCATGGTGAAGGTGATTACCAGCAAGGCAGCCGTCAACAACCCCAAGACCAGGTATAGAAAGGCTTTCTCCAAAGAAGACGTCCTGAACTCGCCCATGGTCTGCGCACCGTTGCATCTGCTGGAGATCTGCGCCACCAGCGACGGTGCCGGGGCTGTCATCCTGTGCTCGCTTGACAAGGCGAAGAAATACACTGACAGGCCGGTACTGGTAGATGCAGCCGTTATCGGCAGCCCCTCCTACGGGGACAACACGATTCCGCTGACATATCTGAGCGCCTACCCCAGGCCCGGGGTCGGCATACTGACGGAGAGCAGGAACGCCATCGCCGCGGCCTACAAGATGGCTAACAGAAAGCCCGAGGACATGCAGATAATCGAACTGCCTGACAACAGCTCCTGGCACTACTTCGCCTATCTCGACTGCATATTGCAGGCACAGGATGGCGAGGCGGAGAAGCTGGTGCGAAGTGGCAAGGTAGACCCGCTTGAAGGCGACCTGCCTGTATGCGCCGGCGGCGGTCTCGGGGCCTGTGGCGAGGCCGTTGTGGCGCAGGGCCTTTTCCAGGTATACGAGCTGGTGCAGCAACTGCGCGGCGAGGCAGGAGACAGGCAGGTGAAGAACAACCCCAAGGTGGGAATAGCCCAGACCTACGGCTACGCCGGAAACAACGCGGCGTGCATCTTGAGCAGGGCCTGGTAAGCCGGGCCCGCCTAACCGGTGTCTGCCGACAACCTGCTTCTAATCTTGGCTAAGGAGGGCAAGAGAGCATGGCAACCGTCGAGGATCTGAAGGCGATGGTGGGGAAGCATGGCAGCGAGGTCAAGTTCAAGATCGACAAGAGCATGATTCGCCTCCTCTGCGACACGCTGGGCGATGACATCTCCAGGTGGAAGGATGTTACCCCGCCTGGAATGCTGACCGAGGTCATGTTCGTCGGAGAGGGGACGCATATTGACTGGCCCTATCCCGGCATTGTCGATGCCGGAGCGGAATGGAACTTCTTCAAGCCAATCAAGGTTGGCGACGAGATCAGCGTGGTCAACTCCCTGGACGGCGTGGAGGACAAGTCGAGCGAGAAGGGCAAACGGCTGCTCATTACCTTCAAATCCACGCTGACCAACCAGAAGGGTGAAATGGTGGCAACGTCCATCGGCAGGGTGATGAACCTCGGATAGCCATCCACTGGAGCTTCACAACCGCTACGCTGGGCCCAGGGGCGTCTTGATCTCCTGGGCCCTGGCCTATTGGGAACAGGGGCACAGAAGTCCGGCTGGGCCACAACTTATCCTTGGAGTTTGTCCAGTCGGGGTGATATCATCAGTCTAGAGAGGGATCCGACCCTGATAGGGGCATCCCTTGAGAGAAGGACAAGTCACAGTGGCAAAGGACTATTACGCCATCCTCGGTGTGCCCAGGAACGCCAGCGAGGACGCCATCAAGAAGGCTTACCGCAAGCTGGCGATGCAATACCACCCGGACCGGAACCCGGGCAAGGAGCAGTGGGCCAACGAGAGGTTCAAGGAGATAAACGAGGCCTACGGCGTGCTGGGCAACGCGGACAAGAGGGCGCAATACGACCGCTTCGGGACCGTGGGCAATGTGGGGGACATATTTGGCAGCGATTCCACAAGGGCCACTTTCGAGGACTTGATGAGGGAGTTCAGCGGCGCCGGTCTCGGCTTCGACTTCCTTGACGGCGTATTCGGAGGAGGGAGGTCGTCCTCAGCCCATGGACGGCCCGGCGGACGACGGGGCAGGAGGATGCGGTTCGAATACGCTCCTGGTGCGACCATTGACCTGGACGAGATCATCCGCCAGGCCCAGGGAGGCGGCCGGAAGCAAAACGTCCGCTATGAGCTCACCATCACCGGCGACGAAGCTGCCGCTGGCACTCGCAAGATGTTGACAAGGAAGGGCAGGCGATTGGAAGTAAAGATCCCTGCCGGAGTCAAGACCGGCAGCACGATACGACTGAGCAACGCCCGCCAGGTCACTGATGGGCAACCGGGCGACATTCTGGTCCAAGTCAAGGTCAAGAAGTAGCCCCCGAAGCCACCTCCTCCCCCCCAGATTGATACGGGCCTTTTCGAGTTGCCGACTTGCCGCATCGCCGGGCGCATTCTCCAGGATACGACCACTTGACATCGTGCGCGACTGCCCCATAATATCGGTACAACTGTTCTCTCAAGGTGAATTTGTTACCTCAAGACGGAGTGTCGAGTCCCCGGGAATCGTCGGGACGGATCAGGGGTGACGTAGTCTGGGGGAAGACGAAGGATAAGTCAGTCTGAACCATCCCTCACGGCCGAATGCCATTGCTGATAGCCAGTATGACAAAGGCACATCTGAGAGGTCATTCGCCAGAGACTAAGTTGAGGTAAGGAGATGAGAGTCACGCTCTTTCCCTGTGGACCGGCGGCGAATGAGAGCGAGCTAAAAGCATTCCAGCAGTTGAAGAGTCGCCTGCAATCCGAGCCGGGCGACGAAAAGTGGGTCCTGCTAACGAACCTCGCGTTCTCAGTCACACACCAGCTCCAGTCCGACGAAATCGACCTCGTCACGATCGGCCCCTCTGGGGTTCGAGTAATCGAAGTCAAACACTGGACGCCACAATGGTTCGACGCTCACAGAATTGACGTTGACGACGAAGCAGATCGAGTCACTATCAAGGCACGGAAGATCGGAACCACACTCCGCCGTGCTGCGCCAAATCTTCCCTTGGTGGAGGGTGCTATACTACTGACTCAAGACCCGTCCCGGGTGACGCGCCTTGCCGGGCGGGAAGTCCGCGGGGTCCGGTTCCACACGCTCAACGACTGGAAAGCTGCCACCGCCTTTGATGGCGCAAAGACGCTATCGCCTCAGCAGGTAGCGCACCTGGCAAGCATATTGCAGCCTCGGAGTGCAGTGGCCATGGACGGCTCGCTGAGGCGACTGGCCGGATACGTGAACCTTCAACTCCTGACTCCCAGGGACCAACGCTTTCACCGCGTTTACACCGGAAGCCACCCTGGCCGTCGCGATCGAGTCGTGCTCCATCTCTACGATCTGTCCGCAACCGACGATAGAAACGCCGAAGCGAAGGCGAAGCGCGAGTTCGAGGCGCTGCACCGCCTGCAACTGCGCCCCTGGGCACCGAGGATTCTCGATTCATACAGGGATGCCCCCGGATATTCAGGCGAGATGTTCTTCTTCACGTTGGTTGACCCCGAAGCGCCATCTATCGACGATCGAAAGGCAGACACGACTTGGACGGCGACCAGCCGGCTCGCATTCGCGCGCAAAGCCGTTCAAGGCCTGAGACAACTGCACGGTGAGGAAACGGCCGATGAGCCTATCGTCCATCGGAACCTTACGCCCCGAACGATCCTGGTGAAGCATGACAACTCGGTCGTGTTCACGGGGTTTGAGCGTACAAGAATCTGTGGAGAGATTAGCGTAGCTTCAAGCAACATCGCGGACGGACCCTACAGACCGTTCGCCGCACCCGAAGTGTTGGCGCAAGGCATGTCCGTGGCAGACCAGCGATCCGACGTCTACTCACTGTGCGCCTGTCTCAGCCAACTCTTCGAGGGCAGGGCTGACGATCTGAGCCAGCATGCGTTGGAGGTCTTTTCTTGTGGTTTGGCCACCCAACCGGATCAGCGCTGTACCTTAGGAGATCTCGACAGCAGCGTCTCCCAACTGCTCGGAGGCTCAGCTTTGCCGCAGAATGCGCCCCCGGCACGATTCTAGACAGAGGATCAGGTCATCCGCTTTCGCGACCGCGACTATCGCATCGTCTCGCGCCTGGGTTCGGGTGGCGTGGGGACCACATTCAAAGTGGTGAAAATCGACCGGTCCACGAAAGAGGACCTGGGGACGTACGTGGCTAAAGTCGCCCACAACGGCGAAACGGGTCGGCGCGTTTTGAAGGCATACAGCCTTGTGCATTCTCATCTCCGCCACACGGCACTATCCACCATCTTTGAAGTGGCCGACGAGTGGCAAGAGAACGAGTTCGTCGCGCTGATGACGTGGATTTCCGGCGCACCGCTTGCCGATTTCTCTGGCGTGTTCCCGCTTCTGGCCGAAGAGCAGTCAGAAACTTCGAGCGAGGCCCTGGCCCTGAGGTGGCTGCGCATTATCTGCCAGGCCCTCGACGTGCTCCATCGAAACGGCCTCATGCACGGCGACGTCAGCCCCCGCAATCTGATTGTCTCGGGAAGCGACCTCGTGCTGACCGACTATGATTTCGTCGGCAAGATTGGGGAGCCGCTGGCGGCTCCCGGCACTGTTCTCTATTGTTCTCCCTCGTGTCAGGAAAGGCGGGCCGCTTCTCCTTCCGACGATATCTATGCACTGGCAGCAAGCTTCTTCCACGTCATCTTCGAGAAAGAGCCGTTTCGGCATGGCGGAGAACTGGACAAGAGGCGAGGCTTGGATTGGGAAGGCGTGAACCGAGAGGAATACCCGATCCTAGCAGCGTTCCTCGACAAGGCCACTCATCCCAATCCACGGTTGCGGTTTTCCAGCGTGGCAGAGGCGCTCGCCGTCCTGGAAGTACAGGAGCCGAGGGAAACACCGCTGGTCGTCGAAGAAGCTAAGCCAGAACAGTCGCAGGTAGGCACAACCTTGACGGAGACTGAAGAGCAATGCGTGCAACCGGAACTGAGCGAACAGCGGGTGGAGTGGCTGCTTTTCCTCCTGCAATCCTATCCAGGTTCATGCTGGGGCAACCGTGAAACGCGCGGGCTGGACACGGCATTCGCCGCACAAACCTACGTGGAAACGGCACTGGAGGAAACGCTGCTTCGGGACATCCGCGAGCGACGTATCCGGCTGGTGATCCTCTGTGGAAATGCCGGCGACGGAAAAACGGCGCTGCTTCAACATCTCGCAGTCCGACTGGGGTTGGGTAACCATGAGTCATCCGAGCGAATTCTTGAGGGGCGAGTTCCCAATGGGCCGTTGGTTCGTATGAATCTGGATGGCTCAGCATCGTGGAGGGGACGCTCCGCTGATGAGATTCTCGACGAGTTCCTGGAACCGTTCCAGGAGGGGCCACCGATCGAGGGCTTGGTGCACCTGCTCGCCATCAACGATGGTCGGCTATTGGAGTGGATAGAAGGGGTCGAGGAACGCCGCGGGGGTAGCCAAACGCTGCTTACGGCCGAACTCTATGAGATGCTTGAGCGAGAGGCTGCCACGCAGCAATCGCACATACGATTCATCAACCTTAACCAGAGGTCGCTTGTCGGCGGCATCACGCCGGATCGAGCGGAAATTCAGACTGACTTTCTCGAGCGCCTGTTGGATCAACTCTACGGTGGCGAACAGGCTGCCGAGATTTGGTCACCGTGCCAGTCTTGTTCGGCGAAGGACCGTTGCGAGGTCTTCCGCGCGGCTGGCATCTTTGGTCCCGACACTCTGCCCTTTCCGGCGGAATCCGGCGTTCGGCTGCAGGCTCGCGAGCGACTCTTCGAGGCGTTGCAGGCCGTTCACTTGCGAGGCGAGGCCCACGTCACAATGCGCGAATTGCGGGCGGGCCTGGTCTACATTCTGTTCGGTCTTCACTTCTGCGATGATTATCACGCGGAAACGGAGACCGGCGTTCTCCCGTACTGGGACCGCGCGTTCTCGGCGAATTCGCCAGCACGCCAGGGTGACGTGCTTCGCGAAATCGCTCGCTTCGATCCGGCCATAGAAGCCCATCCGAAGATTGACCGACACCTGCTGAGAACACTATCTCTAAACAGAGGCGAAACGACCCCGCGCCACCAGCAGCGCCGTTTGGAATCCGCCCGGCGGCGTGCCTTCTTCGAATGGACACGCGAGACGATCGAGCAGGTCGCAGGGAACGCCAATGCACTGGACCTGGCGCGGGGGCGGCACTTGCGCCGATTCGGCAGTCTACCGCTGGTTGATGAGCACGAAGTAGCCGAAGTCTGCAGGAATCTCTGCAACGGCATTTCGCGACTGGAAGACCTGCCGCTTCAGGCGCTGGGCAGGTCCGGTGTGGTTCCGCTACGCGTCACACCTCGGACACCTACGGAGACAGCATTTTGGGTGGAGAAACCTTTTAGCGCCTTCGGACTGGAAGCGGACCTTCCCCCCGATGCGGAAGGAGTCGAGCGATTGCATCGGCAGGCTTTTCTGGTCTATCGCTATCGCAACGGCCGCGACGAAGAACGCCTGCGGTTGGGCGCCGAGCTGTTCCATCTCCTGTTGGAGCTGGCTGACGGATACCAGTTGGGGGACGTCTCGACAGACGACACGTTCGCCCACCTTTCCATCTTCGTGCAGCGTCTCGTTCGCGAAGATGAACGAGATCTGCTGGCGTGGAACCCGATGCAAGATGAAGCGATCTATCGAGTTTCTACGGTCATCAAAGAGACCGAAGGCGGCCCACAACAGCAGATGATCATCACTGCCATTACTTCTGGAGCCGAAAGATGAGTGCTAAGACCGCCCGAACGATCATCGATGACGTTCTCGGCCCGGCCATGACCCGCGAGATTTGGACTGGGAACTATGAGAAGGCTCTGCCAGTCTCGGTTCAGTATTTCGATCTCTCTGCCGTGCTTCCGGCCGTTTTCTATATGTTCCGCTTCGGGCATCGCCGCGGTAAAGGGAGGTTTCTTGAAACCTATGGCAGTGATACCGGAACAACCAAAGAACGCAGAAGAGCAGCCACCGTTGAGCGGGTCACGAACAAGCTCGCGAAGGTGGAAGCGTTAGAGGGTTTTCAAGATGAGACCACTCGAGCCATTCTTGGAGACCTCCTTCTATGCTTCTGTCTGGAGAACAGCAAACGGGCGTTGGGAAGACAAGAGCAGGTGCAACGGGTCGCGCCGGCGCATTACATGGCAAGCTGGGTTGATCTCCCGGACGCAGTGGCACACCTTCGTTACGTTCCCGAGATGGTGGTGGCGATGCTAGCGGACCAGAAGGGCGACCACGTGCAAGACAATCGGGAGGGGGACCGCAGTTGGTTCGCCGTCGGCCGGGGCTTTGAAGAAAATGTGCTACTGAAGGCATTCCAGCAGGGGATGCAACGGCTGGATAAGACCGGTGAGTTGAGCAGCCATGCGTCGGATCGTTTTGTGGAAGACACAGCAGTGGGTCTTGACCAACTGTTGATGGTTCGCTTGGCGCAGCAACTGCGAGCAGCGCCTGACAAGCTCCGCGGAAGCGAAGGAGAGCGAATTTCGAATCAGCGTCCTGTTGCCGAGCAAGCAGCCAGGCATTTCTCGGAGGACATCCGGCGCTTTGTTCGTGCCTACGCGGGCCTTATTCCCCGCCATGCTTTTGTCGGGCTGCTGGAATCTTGCATGGCCGTTGGGCTGACAACGATCGTCACAAGCATCATTGAGCTTCTGTTCGAGTGGGCGGCTACAGGGCAAATCCGCAAGAAGTGCGAACAACAGCCGACACATCTGTTCGTCGATTGCTCGAACGGTATCGAACGCAGCCTGCGGGCGCTGGCCGAGCAGTCGATGGATGATTTTATGCGGCGGATCGAGCGCTTCCCTGTGATTCTGATGGCGCTACGGCTGTTGGACCATTGTGCACGTTACGACCCCAAGCTGAAGAAACTGCAGATTCCTCCTACTCGACCGTATGCAACTGACTGGCTAAACCTCTTGGGTGATCTCCTTCACCAGCGGCGGGAGGAAGCTAAGCCGATCCTGTACGATGTGGAACGCAAGGCAGCAGAGTTGGCAGACCGCCTGCAAGAGGAATATCCGGAGATTGCCGAGATGCTCCGAAACGACCGCGCTCAGCCCAACCCGGTCTGGCGTTTGGCAGAATCTCTTACATCGCTGCAGCGGCATCTATTTCTAACAGAACTCATGGACTCGGTGTTGTTTGCCGGACGTCCCAACGGTCTTGCGACAAAGCGGAGTGTGACACGAAAAGCTGTGGCAGCGGGGCCAAAGAAACGTGAACTTCGCTCGCTGGTTTTCACCGACTCAGTGCTCGACTATCTCGTGCATCTTCACGTTCTGAGAACCGGCAACAAGAGTGGCCATCAATCGCTATCGTTCAAAGACTTCAGGCAGGTCCTTCGTCATCGGTACGGATTCTGTGTCGATCAGGCACCACCGGGAATGACAATTTCCAACGAGCTTCTACAGCGGAATCGTGTCGTCCTAGAGCGGCGGCTGCGCGATCTGGGATTGCTCACGGGCGTTAACGACGCCGAAGCGATGAAACACCTGCGGCCTCGGTTCCGGGGCGCAGAGGAGTATGACAGTGTTGTGGACTGAACTGCATGCACAGCTTCTCTCCGATGCCTTCGAGAAGGTGCTTGGCAGAGCTGATCCGGGAGCCATGGCCTTCGTGCGCTGCCTAACCCCGGACGTAGTTGAAGCGCTCGCCAGAGACAAGGTTTTCGCTCCGTCGGCTTGGAGAGTCCGGCGTGTGGCGCATGCGTACGATGAGACGACACGTACCATAAGCGCCGATCACGCTGTTGAGCTGCGCGAATCCAAACGACAGCCTGTGCTACTGTTGGTGGACACGGGCCGGGCCGGTGCCGGTATGGACGGCATTTACAGCGCGGCGCAGGAGGTGGACGAAACGAGCCTCTTCAATCACGCAGTGCGCCTGGCCAAGAAGGAAGTAACCAGCCGTCTATCGCGCTCGAATCGCCTCCATGCAGAAAGGGCGATCAAGAAGGCTCGGCGATTCGGCCATCGCTTCAGCGTTTCGCCGTGGACGGAGTTCGACTTCTTGGTCCGCGTTGCCGCAGAGCGGCGGCAGGCCGGAGAGCTGTTGTACCTACTTGGCCTATGGCCGGTGAAACAGGAAGATGAAGCAGATCCGGACAACGGATTGGATGTCTCTCGTATGTTCGTGAATCGCCTTGTGGGAACGACAGCAGCCGGTTTGACTCACACACAGCGCATCGAGGGACTCAAGCTGCTCAGTCCGTCCGACGAACAGATCACGGATTTGGAGCTTTTCCTGCGGTCAGCAGCCACTAAGCCCCTCCTTCCTGCATTGGCTGAACTGGCCGACAAGCCCCATCTCTGGGTGAATACCCTGCGTATCGAGGGAGCGGCTCAGGTGATTCAGAGCATCGAGATTATGCCATGGCGAACCCACACTGGCCGGATTGCCACATGGTCTGGGTTGACCGAGGGAGACGATGGCGATCCTCCCGTGCTCATCCTGAACCCCGACGCTGAGAAGACGGGTGACTACTCCAAACTCGAAGCTCGGTGGAAGACTCGGCCTGACAACCTGCAAAAGGGTGCCGTCGAGTACCGTATCGTTATTGTAACCGATATGGGCGAGGAACTCGCCTCGCGAGAGGTTCCCCACACGGGCAAGAAGGAAGAAAGATACCGCTTCACGAACGACGATTTCTCGATGCTGAGCGACGACGCGCTGTCTGCCAAAGTAGTTGTCTCCGTGATTAGCAACGACCAAGTGGAGCCTCAGGAGACCGATGAATTCACCATACGATTTGGCGAGCCGCCGAAACACGAGCCAGCCGGGGTCGGCAAGCAGGTGCGGACTTTTAGCGAGGGGCTAATTGAGGTGGACGACCGCGAGATCGTATCGGTCCTTGCCTCATCCACCGAGGCCGTGCGTGATGGTTCCAGGGGCTTCGTGCTGTTGCACACGCGCCAGCGCGGGAAGATCTTCCGCGTGTTTCGCCCCTCGTTGATTGCTGAAGTGGAACAGCAATGGGCCGAGCGGTCGGGAGCTATCGGGCGTTGGTATGTCAGGGTGAGGGCTTCGGGCTCACGGGCGGCAGAACCGGAGTTTCTTCCTCTGTCAGATGCTGAACCCTCTTCGCGATTATCGAGGCAGGAACTCTGGCAACGGGCCAGGAATGCCAGTCGACGGATGGCCGAACGCTTTGCAGCTTGCAGTGGTGTGGGGCAGATCTACGACGACAAATCCAGAGCATTCGACACGGTTGTCAAGGAGTATCTCTTGGCGTGGCTAGCGCTGCTGGAACAGGGAGACCCCTCACTGGCTTTGGCAAATACCGTGGAAATCCAAACGCTGTCGGGGCGAACGATTGGGCTGATCGTCATGCCCAGCCATCCCTTGCGTGTCGCCTGGCACGTTGCCTACGACAACCTGGTCCTGCATGCTGCCTTCGAACAGGGTGCCACGCCTAGCAAGATTCGAAAGGAGTTCTCACTGCTGGATGGTGCCATGTTCCCGGCCTTCCTCCCTGGGCTCGAGGATGGGAGTTCCTTCGTTTTCGCCGATAAGCTCGGTTTCCATGCTGTGGGCATGGTACCCGATCGTAACAAGGAGCCGAAGGCTGCCGTCGCAATCCTGGCCCGAGCCTTGGGCGAAAGCGAAACGGCCGACGCCGCGCCGACCGTGGGCAAACAGAGTGCACAGGTTCTGGGAGACGAGATTCTCAAGTACATTGAGTGCCACGACACGTCAAGACTCCTTCATATTCATGCCCTTCGACCAGGTGACGGCCTCACCGTGGCACGATCGCTTGGCCGGGTTCAGCACCGGTATCGGCAGGACTCACAAGAAGAAGATATCGACGAAGGTGAGCAAGAACCAGCGCCAGCCTTCGTCCTGGAACTCTATCCTTCAGAAGAGCAGCGCGGCGTGGCAGGGCGTTTCATCTCTGAGGTTAGGGAGAAACGGCGCAGCGGGGCAGGGGTGGTATCACCTGATGACCGCTGGATGCTCGAGTCGCTGAGCCTGCCAGGGGGCGTGAACCTGCCCAAGCTTCGCTGGGCTCGTAAGGACGAGCAGATTCCGAAGACACCAGCCCACATCGCCGTAGCTTTCGATACGTTTGAGTCGCGGGTCCTGCCTGACCGGTCTGACTCACAATCCAGGCCACTGTTTGCCTACGGCTTGCTTTCCTTCTTCGAGCGGGAATACACGAGCACGCCGTCCCCGTTGTGGCGCAGTAGAGTTTTGGCCTCGGCCGACGGGGAGAAGCATCCGTCGGATCGGACGCACACAGACCGATTGATCCGACTACAACAGACCATCGGACGATGCGTGACCCGTAGCATCGCCACCGACAACTTGATGCCCATCTTGAGAACCGAGATTTCGCCTGAGAAGGCCATCAGCCTACGTGAGCTGCATCGTCTGTGTGATTGGGTCATTACGCTCGACCGCAACGCTGGCATCGAGTATTTTGATTGGCTCTTTCACTGTTGTGGGTTGGTACCCTGCAATTTCCATTGCGC
>CAZGDV010000068.1:0-14631 GCA_964524995.1 uncultured Dehalococcoidia bacterium
TTCTTAGTTGAGTGAACCATACCCTCCCGGTAACATTTTAGGTGAGTGAATACGACCCCTTGTGTCGCGACCATCACGTGAGTATACTCTATGCTCTCCGTCGCATGTTTAGCATTATGGCATGGGGTGCACACTAGTGGAGCAGATATTAGGCAAGCGATTCGAACCCAGGAAGATCATCGACAACCCGTCCGAGGAGAGCCTGCGTGCGTGGGCCCTCGAGCACGGCGGTATGGTAACCGAGTTCGGCAACCTGGCGGTCACAACGAAGGTCCGGAACAGGATGGCGAAGCTGACTGAGGTCATAATGGACCAGCCTGACCCGGAAGATACGCAGCTGGTCCACTGTGTTCTCGACTATCTGCGCGACAAAGAGGTGATCGCGCTCGACAGGGTGATGTGCTCGACACCCGGTTTCAAGAGGCACTGCAGGCTGTACGTCACGACTGAATACGCCAGGCTCCCGTTGATGTGGGGCAATACGCTGTTTCCTTCGGAAGGCAAGGAGCCCGACTTCATCGCGCTCACCGTTCCAGAATGGCCGGAGAAGAAGGTGCTCGTCTTCCCGGCGGCGGGCCTGACTATCATCCTGGGGAGCGACTATAAGGGCGAGAACAAGAAGGCTATGCTCCGGCAGGTGATGTATTGGGCCAAGAAGCAGGGACACCTTGGCCTCCACGCTGCGAGCAAGGTGCTGCGCGTACATAGGGACGGCGAACTGAGGGACCTCGGGTTCCTGCTGTTCGGCCTCAGCGGGACAGGGAAGACCTCGCTATCATGCCATTCTCATTGGCTCGGCTATCCCGAGACAGTGGTCATCCGGCAGGACGACGTTGTCATATTCAGGAAGGACGGCTCGGCGGTTGGGACCGAGGACTCGTTCTACATCAAGACCGACGCCCTGGAGGCCGGATCACAGCCCCTGCTCTATGCGGCGGCATTGAGTCCCAGGGCGATACTGGAGAACGTACACGTGGACGCGCACACAGGGCATGTGGACTTCTACGACAGCAGCCTGACCTCGAACGGCCGTGCGATGGTCAAGAGGAGAGACATAGCTTTCACCGATGACAGCGTCGATCTGGGGAGGGTGTACTTCATCGTGTTCATCACGAGAAGACAGGACATCATGCCTCCGGTGGCCCGTCTCAACCACGAATGGGCGGCGGCGGCCTTCATGCTCGGCGAGTCCGTCGAGACCTCCGCAGGCGACCCGACCGAGGCAGGCAAACCGCTCAGGGTCGTGGGCACGAACCCCTTCATCGTCGGTTCGCGGACAGAGGAGGGCAACATGTTCCTGGACATCCTCCGGCACAATCCCGACATCCAGTGCTTCCTCCTCAACACGGGAGTGGTCGGCGGCATGGTCAGGGGCCAGAAGATAACCGTGCGGGACTCGGTCAGGATACTGGAGATGATTGCCAAGGACAAGATCAGATGGGCGAAGGACGACTTCTGGGGCTACGAGGTGCCGACGGAGATACCCGGCGTGGACGTCGAGCGCTTCGACCTCGGGAACTACTATGATGATGAGCAGATAGAGGAACTATCGCAGAACCTGAAGAGCGAGAGGCTCAGCTGGCTCACGCAATTCCCCGGCCTCAACCGTGATATCCTGCAAGCGCTCAATCCGTGATCCCCTCCACAACCAGTATCTAGTCCAGCACCATGCGCGTCTGGCGGGCGTTGCGCACCGCCTTGTCCTCGTGGCAGTTGTTGAACAGCACGTGCAGCTGCTTAGTCCTCCCGGCCATCGCCTCGATCGCCGGTTGCCACTCTCGCAGCTCCGACTCGCTGTACAGGTAGTTGAACCGCTCCGCCGTGGTCAGCCCCTTCTTCTCCCAAGTCTCGGCGTTCCTGCCGTGAAAGCGGACCACTCCCACATCGGACGTGGTCTCGGGCACCGGCGGCACCGAGGACGAGAAGCCCTGGGGCGCGTCGACGCAGACGTGGGCCAGGCCGTTGTCCCTCAGGAAGTCGAGCGTCCGCTCGCGGTTCTTCTCGTTCAACCACGAGCCGTGCCGGAACTCCACCGCCACCCTGTACTGCGGGAGCCGCTCCTTGCACGCCGCTATGTATTCGCGCTGGTAATCGCCCGGATGGAACCAGGGCGGGAACTGCAGCAGGACCACGCCCAGCTTCATGGCGCTGTCCAGCGGCAGGAGCGCTCTCTCGAACCTGCGCCACAGCTCGTCCGTCGTCTCGGCGGAGATGTCTCGCTGGTATATGTTCGCCTTCTCACCGGCCTCGGCTGGCAGGGACTCGCGTATGTCCTTGGGGAGGGCCTTGAGCGGGGTAGGGTGGTGCGTGAACAGCCGGAACGCCTTAACGTCGAAGACGAAGCTGTCGCCCGTCCGTTCTACCCATAGCCTGGCCGTCTGCTCGGCGGGCATAGCGTAGTAGGTGCTGTCGACCTCAACGATCGGGAACTCGCCCGCGTAGAAGCGGAGCCTGTCCTCGGCCGACTTGGCCCAGTCCGGGTAGAAGCACCCGCACCCGATAAGCGTGGGGTCCGTCCAGGAGCACGTGCCGATCAGTATCTCGCCCATCTGAATTGACGGCCCACTGGGACGTCCGTTGACTGATACGTACCCTATTCGGGCACGCGCAGGGTTATCACCGTTCCGGCACCTGCGTCTGACTGGACGATCAGGGTGCCGTTCACCAGACGCGCTCTCTCACGCATACCGACGATCCCGAGCTTTCCGTACACCACGAGATCGCTGGCCCTCTGCGGCATGTCGAAGCCCTCACCATCGTCAGATATCACCATCGTCAAAGCGTCTTCGGCGAAGTCCACGGACATATCGACACGCGACGCCTGAGAATGCTTCCGCACGTTGCTCAGCGCTTCCTGGGCGATACGGAACACAGCCAGCTCCTTCTCGGGGGACAGCCGCCGGGGAGTGCCCGCAATCGCCACACTCGTCGATATGCCACTCCGCTCCTCCAGGTTAGTCGCGAGCCACTCCAACGCTGGCACCAACCCGAGGTCATCCAGAACAGAGGGCCTGAGGTCCTGGCTGAAGCGCCGCACTCCCTCGAGAGCCGACTCGGTGAGAGCATGCATTCTCTCCAAACGTTCTCTGGCTGTCTTGGGGAGCTTCGACTTTCCCGACGTTAGCGAGTCCAAGCCGCGCGACAGTCCCACCAGCAGCTGTGCCGTGTCATCATGAAGTTCCCTTGATATGCGAAGGCGCTCGTCCTCCTGGGCCCTGGTTATCTGCGTGATGTAGTATTCCATGTTCTGGCGCAGCTGTCTCTCTTCAGTTACATCGCGCAATATGGCTTGCAGGCCTAGTACGCCGTCGCTCGTTACAAGTGGACTTACCTTCAACTCGACGTACGCGTGCTTGCCGTCCTTGACCACCAGATTGAGGTCTTCACTCTGACCCAACGCAGCCGTTGTACTGTCGTCGGCGAACAGCTCTTTTACCTTTTCCTGGCTCTCGTCTGAGAAAAGCTCGTGCAGCGTCAGGGTTAGTAGCTCCTCCTGGGTGCGCCCCGTGAGTTCCTCGCAGGCCCTGTTGGCCGAGACGATTCGCCCTGTTGACGAACAGACGAAGATGGCCTCACTCGCGTTCTCGAACAGCCCTCTGTATCTCTCCTCCGAGAGCTGGAGCTGCTGGCCAAACAGCGCCTCAATGTGATGTAGTCGTGCGTGTTCGATAGCTATGCCCATTGCGTTCCCAGCGCTGTTCAGCAGGTTCAGCAGCGCCTCGTCATCACCGCTGTTCGCAGCCTGGACAATTGCCATAGTCCCCTCATTCCCCGATCGGGATGGCATAGGCACTATGAAGAGAGAGACGCCGTTCGTGGCTCCCCCCGGCTCGAGACCGATCTCGTTCGGAGTCACCTCAGTGTGCAAGGGCGTTCCCGTCGTGGCGACCTGACCGTCGAGACCCGCGTGTGGCTTGATGCGCCCTGCGGTCTCAACGAAGTGAGACGACAGGCCACGATGGGCCCTCAGGACAAGATCGCCGCTCTCATCGTCCCTCAGGTATATCCAGCCGGCGTCGCTCCTGGTCAAGTCGAGTATACGGTTCAATGCATCCTTGGCGATCTTGTCCAGGTCGAGCGTGCGATAGACGACAGTCGATATGTAGTACAGCGAGATCAGCTGCTGCTGCTGGCTTTCTATGGTCTCCAGTGAGCCCTCGAGGTCACCCTGAGCGTTCTGCAGCCGCTGCACGGTCTGTTGCAGGCGGTCTATCAGCCAGCTTACGATCAGTCCTATCACTATGAACGCGACTATCTCCGCATGGGCCTCTCCCCTCTCCGTTGACCAGAAAAACGCGCGGGGTATGAGGGCGGCGCTGATGAAGATGGTCGTGATCGCACCGCCGGGGAACCGGAAAACGAACGCCGCATATGCCACCGGAATGATGGAGAGGATGCGATGCGTCGAGTAGCGGGCCAGGCCTAGGGGAGCGCGATCGACAAGGGTCTCGATTCCTGGGATTTGGTCAGCGTAGTAGAGGACGGCTCCGCAGGCCATGATGGCCAGGATTATCCAGAAGTGCGGTACCCTCAGCACCTTCGTCACTGGAGCCTTCTTTGCGGCGCGGGGGCCTATTTCATCTCGTCCAGCGTGAACCAGCCTTTCCTGAGGGCCTCCAGCACAGCCTCCGTCCTCGATCCCACGTCCATCTTGAGGAATATGTTGGCCAGGTGTGCCTGCACGGTTCGCCGGCTGAGATGCAGCTTGTCCGCAATCTCACGATTGCTCATGCCCCTCGCCGCCAGGCGCAGGACCTCCATCTCACGCTCGCTGAGGTCCTGCGCTTGAGCGTACGCGGCCGATGACTTTCCTGGTGACGCCAGTCGAGCGAATACCTTGTTGGCAACAACCGGATCGAGCACGGCCTCACCGGCACAGACAGCCCTGACGGCATTGACGAGGTCGCGCCCCTTGACGTTCTTGAGCAGATAGCCAGCAGCGCCGGCGTCCAACAGCGCCACTATGTACTGGTCGTTGTCGTAGGCAGTGAGGATCAGGACGGCCGTGGCTGGATGCTTGGCCTTGATCTGCTTCGTTGCCTCTATGCCGTTGATCCTCGGCATGGCGATGTCCATTAGCACGACCTGAGGCCGAAGCTTCCCGACCAGTTCTACCGCCTCCTCGCCGTCGCTAGCCTCCCCCACCACCGCTATGTCGGGTTCCGCCTCCAGCAGGCCCCTCGTTCCCTCCCGCACCAGGGCGTGGTCATCGGCGAGAATGACGCTTATCTTGTTCATTGGCGACTCGTCAGGCGCAATACGCCGCAGCTTGCCGTTGCCAATTATATACCCCCACCTTCCGACATTTCAAACAGGCTCCTCATGTCTTCAGTACTCTCTCCACGGCCATAACCAGTACGCAAGTAGGGTCGCACTGCACACATGGCCTAGTCCATGATTAGGCCATGTGTTCGATGAAAGTCTGCAGCGATTGACGATGTGAGGCGGTCTGTTGCCCTGCTAACCTGGAATCGAGAAGGGTGGAGAAGAAGGTGGAACGAACTCAGGGGGTGACAAAATGACGCCAAGCAAGAACATCCACGAGCAGGAGGCCAAGGTCGAGAGCTTCACGGGGGTATCGAGGCTCCTCGAAGAACTCGAGAAAGACGCACCAGCGAAGGCTCCGAAGGCCAAGGAGAAGACACGCGTCTCAGGCAAGGAGGCGATACTCGAAGTGCTCGGCCGGGCTGCCGACGACCACAAGTTCCTGGCGCGTCTCGCGGAGAACCCGTCCAAGGTGCTGGAGGAATACGACCTGACACTGGAGCAGAAAGCCGCTCTGGCATCGGGCGATCTCCGTCGCGTCGAGTCGTGGGTCGGCAAGCTTGACAAGCGACTCGGCACCTGGATCTGGTGTCGACTTCAGCAAGAGAAGTGGTAGTCCCGAACCAATAACCGCCAGCGGTTGCCAGTATCAGTCCCGATGCCGAGCCTACTGCAAGCTCGCAATGTTGAATAGGACATCGTGGGGTGCGAAATGACGGTTTCACGAGTTGCTGAAGAGGTTTCTACTCGTGCTCAACAAGCAGAGGAGGTTGTAGAAAGCCAGGTAGAAGAGATCCTTTCAGCGTACAAGGGTGAGAAGGGTGATCTCATTCCGATTCTACAGCAGGTGCAACTGAAGCTTGGCTACCTACCCGAAAAGGCAATGAAGCAGGTAGCCAAATTCATCGGCATACCGGAGAGCACGGTCTTCGGGGTAGCAACGTTTTACGCACAGTTCAAGCTGGTCCCAACTGGTCGAAACGTGATAAAGGTGTGCCGGGGTACAGGTTGCTATGTACGCGGAGCGCCTTCGATACTCGCCGAATTGGAGAAGCGACTTGGTATCAAGGCTGGAGAGACTACGGCGGACTTGGAGTATTCGCTGGAGACGGTTGCTTGCTTCGGCTCTTGTGCCTTGGCTCCAGTTGTGGTGGTGAATGACAAGGTATATGGCAGGGCGACGGCGTCCGAGGTGAAAAAGCTGATCGTCGATGATGCCACCGATTCCTGACTCTGAATTAGCTCGCATGAATGATGCATTTGAGGAGGCACGATGGTCTTCGAAGAGATAAAACGTGAAGCGATGTCGTATTGGGAGGCAATGAAGAACAGCCCCAAACCTCGCATCCTGATCGGCATGGGCACGTGTGGCATGGCAGCGGGCGCTGAAGATATTCTCGTGGCTCTGGGCAAGGAGTTGGCAAGCCGCAAAATCGAGGCCGATATAATTCAAGTGGGCTGTATTGGGCTCTGCTATGCCGAGCCGCTGATCGAGATTATCAAGCCTGGTATGCCCAGCGTCTTCTACGCGAATCTTACGCCTGAACTCGTCGCTGAAATCGTCAATGACTACTTGCTTCTGGACAATCCTCGTGCAGACCTTGCGTTCGGCACTCGCCAAGAAGGTTTCCTGAAAGGAATCTCCCGGCTTTCCGATCTGCCTGTACTCAAGCCTCAAGTTCGCATTACTCTGCGCAACTGCGGAAATATAGATCCCGAGGACATCCGCTACTACATAGCTAGTGGTGGTTATGGAGGTCTGAGAAAAGCGCTCGACATGAAGCCCCAGGAAGTAATTGACGAGATTAAGAAGTCGGGATTGCGGGGGAGGGGAGGCGCGGGTTTCCCCACAGGGTCCAAGTGGCAATTCTGCCATGACGCTCCCGGCACTACCAAGTACATAATCTGCAATGCTGACGAAGGAGACCCCGGGGCTTTCATGGACAGGGCGGTGTTGGAGGGCGACCCGCACGCTGTTCTGGAAGGAATGCTCATTGGTGCCTATGCCATAGGGGCATCCAATGGCTACATTTATGTTCGGGCGGAGTATCCTCTGGCCATTAGACGGCTACGAGTCGCGCTACAACAGATGGAGGAGCGTGGCTTGCTGGGCGACAACATCATGGATTCCGGCTTCAGCTTCGACGTCAAGATAAAAGAGGGTGCGGGTGCTTTTGTGTGTGGTGAAGAGACGGCACTGATGGCATCCATAGAGGGTAACCGGGGTATGCCCCGGTCCCGCCCTCCCTTCCCCGCTCAGGCTGGTCTGTGGGGAAAGCCCACCAATATCAACAACGTTGAGACTTGGGCCAATGTCTCTGCCATCCTCCAGAAGGGAGCAAACTGGTATGCCGGCTACGGCACCGAGAAGAGCAAAGGGACCAAGACCTTCTCTCTGGTGGGCAAGGTTATGCGCCCGGGGCTTATTGAAGTGCCTATGGGCATCACTCTGCGCGAAATCATCTATGGTATTGGCGGCGGGATTCCGGAGGGCAAGGATTTCAGAGCGGTGCAAACAGGTGGGCCCTCGGGAGGATGTCTCCCTCCCAGCTTCCTCGATTCCCCTGTTGACTATGAATCCTTAGCAGCTGCTGGCTCCATTGTCGGCTCTGGTGGGATGGTGGTGCTGGACGAGAGCAGCTGTATGGTTGATGTGGCAAAGTATTTTGTCACCTTCACCCAAGCTGAGTCCTGCGGGAAGTGCATCCCTTGCCGTTGGGGCACCAAACAGATGCTCGACATTCTGGAGGATATAACCGACGGCAAAGGGCGACCGGGTGATATCGAATTGCTGATCGATCTCGGAGATGCGGTGAAGGCTGGATCGCTTTGCGGCCTTGGCCAGACGGCTCCAAACCCTGTTCTTACTACTATCCGCTACTTCCGTGATGAGTACGAGGCGCACATACGTGACAAACGCTGTCCGGCGCTGGCATGCAAAGAACTCATAACCTACCACATTGTCCCTGACAAGTGTCAGGGTTGCGGTATCTGTGCCAGGGCTTGTCCTGTCGAGGCGATTACCGGCGGTAAGAGGATGGTACATGTCATAGATCAAGACCGATGTATCAAGTGCGGAAGCTGCTTGGACGTTTGCCCATCCAAGTTCAGTGCTGTGGAGAAGCTTTCCGGTGAGCCTGTGCCAGGTCCGCAAGAGCCTGTTCCCGTAGGCAGCACGACCTAAGCACTGATGATGAACAAACCTTAGTGGCAAGGGAGTAAGACGATGAGTGCAATGGATACGATTGTTGAACCAAACAGGAAGGTGGAGACCGTTACACTCACCATAGATGGCAAGGAAGTCGAAGCGGAGAGAGGCGCTACTGTGCTGGAGGCGGCACTCGCCTCCGGTATATATATCCCGACGCTCTGCTACGACCCCGGCCTGAAGCCGTACGGGGCTTGCCGCCTCTGCGTCGTTGAGATTGAAGGAATGCGCGGCCTGGTCACATCGTGCACTACCACGGCAACGGACGGCATGATAGTGCGTACAGAGACACCGAAGGTGAACCAGTCGCGTCGAATTACACTTGAGCTGATTATGGCCAACCATCACGGCGATTGTCTTACCTGTCCGAAGAACCAGCAGTGTGAGTTGCAAAAGGTCGCACGGTACCTGGATATTGATGACGAGCATTTCCAACAATTGCGAAAGAGCACGCGGATTCTTCCTATCGATGACAGCCATCCGGCGTTCTCCCTCGATCCGAACAAGTGCATACTCTGCGGAAGATGCGTACGGGCATGCCACGAGATAGCATGTGTCGGCGCGATCGATCTGGCCTTCCGAGGCAATGATGCAAAGATCAGCACGTTCGGCGGCAAGCCGATGGTTGAATCCATTTGCCAGTCATGTGGCGAGTGCGTTTCCCAATGTCCGACGGGCGCTCTGGTACCCAAAGATGCCAGGCAGGCGTCGCATCAGGTCAAGACGATTTGTCCCTACTGTGGTGTTGGCTGCTCGATATACCTGGGAGTTCGCGGCAATGAGATAGTCGACGTTCAGGGAGACAAGGAGAGCCCCGTCAACAAGGGCGGCCTGTGTGTGAAAGGGCGTTTCGGGTTCGATTTCGTAAGTCATCCGGACAGACTCACCACACCACTCATACGCAACGAAGGCCGTGCCAAGGACGACAAGGTCAACGGCAATCTCCGCGATGTCTTCCGTGAGGCGAGTTGGGATGAGGCTCTTGATCTCGTCGCCAGCAGACTCTCACAGATAATCAAGGAACGCGGGCCCGACAGCATTGGAGTCCTCAGCTCGGCCAAGTTCACCAACGAAGAGAACTACCTGGTGGAGAAATTCGCACGTCTGGTTGTGGGCACGAACAACGTCGACCATTGCGCACGTCTCTGCCACGCATCTACCGTGGTCGCGGCACTGGCGGCCTTCGGCGACGGCGCGATGAGCAACTCGATAGAGGACTTCGCAAAGGCTGACTTGCTCTTCGTGATTGGATCCAATACAACCGAGTGCCACCCGATCATTGGCAGGACCATGCGCCAGGCTCTGGCGCGCGGCGGAACCAAACTCATCGTGGCTGACCCGAGGATGACCGAGTTCGCCAAGCTCTCGAGTGCGCACCTGCAGCACAGGCCCGGTTCAGATGTAGCGCTGCTGAACGCAATGATGCACGTAATCATCGATGAGAACCTCCACGACAAGGAGTTCATACATGAGCGGACCGAGGGCTTCGAGGAACTCGCGGAGACCGTCAAGAAGTACACTCCGGAGATGGCCGAGGGGATCACAGGTGTTCCCAAGGCACACATAGTGAAGGCGGCACGCCTGTTTGCCGGGGCTGATAAGGCTGCGATCCTCTACGGCATGGGGATCACCCAGCACACGACCGGTACGGACAATGTCAAGAGCGTAGCCAACCTGCTGATGCTGACGGGGAACATGGGCAGACCGGGTACCGGCTTCAGTCCGCTGAGGGGACAGAACAATGTCCAGGGCGCGTGTGACATGGGAGCCCTTCCCAACGTCTTCCCCGGCTATCAGCGGGTGGACAACCCGGAGGCGAGGGGCAAGTTTGAGGCGGCCTGGGGCCGATCTCTGAGCGGGACTTCGGGCATACCCGTCACGGAGATGATCGAAGCGGCCTCCATGGGCGTCATCAAGGCAATGTATGTGGCTGGCGAGAACCCGATGATGAGCGAGCCTTACCTGGCCCACGTCAAGCGCGCTATGAGCAGCCTCGATTTCCTGGTAGTGCAAGACGTCTTCCCGACCGAGACGGCCGTGATGGCGGACGTGATACTACCAGCCGCTGCGTTCGCGGAGAAAGACGGGACCTTCACCAACACCGAACGACGTGTACAGCGGCTCAGGAGGGCGGTTGATGCTCCGGGTGAGGCCAGGCCCGACTGGCAGATCACGAGCGAACTGGCGAACCGCATGGGGTTCAGCTTCGACTACTCCAGCCCCAAGGAGATCATGGACGAGATCGCATCGCTGACTCCCATCTACGGCGGCATGCAGTACGACCGCCTCGAAGCGTACGGACTGCAGTGGCCGTGTCCCGACAGGTCGCATCCCGGTACGCCCATGCTCCATGTGGGCAAGTTCACCAGGGGCCTGGGTAAGTTCCATGCGGTCGAGTACAGGCCTCCCGCTGAATCCGTGTCCGAGGAGTACCCGCTGATACTGACGACCGGGCGAATTCTCGAGCATTGGCACACCGGGACCATGAGCCGACGTTCCAGAGTGCTGAATGATCTCAGCCCAACCGGGGCCGTGGACATACATCCGTCCGATGCCTTGAAGCTGGGGATAGTGGACGGCGACATCCTGGCGATTGCTTCCGAAAGGGGCAGGATTGAGGCCCCGGTCCATGTGACGGATGAGACGTCTCCAGGTCTTGCATTCATGGCGTTCCATTGGAGCGAGTCGCCGGCGAATGCACTCACCAACGACGCGCTGGACCCGTCGGCCAAGATACCGGAGTTCAAGGTGACTGCTGTCAAGGCGGTGCTTGCCGTCCTGGACAGGGCGGCTCAGGACAATGAGTTCTTCGCTCGATTGGCGGCGAATCCGGTCGAAACCCTCAAGGAATACGACCTGACCCCGGAGGAGAAGGCGGCAATCCTGAGTGGAGACATTCGAAAGATCGAGTCCTGGGTTGGCAAGCTCGATGACAGGCTGAAGAGATGGCTCATAGCCAGGCTGCAGCAAGAGAGCTGGTAGTTGATGCCGGCGTTGGTTGCCGCCGGCAAGTGCCGATCCTTGGGCGAACCCCATGGCCCTAAACGTCTATCGGGGATGGATGTGCTACCGTATGCTGGTGTACCGTAGCACCAGCGTATCCTCAGGGCATCGTCGGGGATACACGCGACCTCGGGCCAAAGAGAAAGCCGCCCACGGCTGTGGGCGGCTTCGTTTCCCGAGTCTTTGCTCGGCTATCCGAGCGTGTGAGTGTCGCGGAACAGGCCAGCCGGTGTAGCCTGGTCCTTGGCCTGGCCGCCATCGTGACCGGCCTGGATTGATATCCACCCGTTCCGGACAGCCAGCATCACCGCGTGAGCCCTGTCGTTGGCGTTCAGCTTCCTGAGTATCGCGCTCACATGGTTCTTGATCGTCTGTTCGCTGATCCCCAGGATGTTGGCAATCCGCTTGTTCGAGTTGCCCTCTGCGATATGGCTGAGTATCTGGATCTCCTTCGACGTCAGCGGCGTCGTGATGTCCTCCACAGCCCTGCCCATGGACGCCATGTCCTGGAACTGGCGAAGGACGCGCCAGGCCACCCTGGGCCTCATGCTGACGCTATCGTTGATCGGGTACTCGCCGTTGGAAGCACGCTTGATTATTTCGGTTAGCTCATTTGACGTCAGGTTCTTGCTCCTGAGATACGCCACGGCCCCCGTCTTGATGACCTCGAAAAGCTCCTCGTCGTCCTCATCCGGATTCGTGCTCAGCATGACGACCTTCGTCCCGGGGAAGTTGCGCGATACCTTCTTGCACATCTCGAGTCCCTTCAGGAAGGGATACCCGATGTCCATGAGCACGATATCGGGAGAGTGGGCTGCCACCTGGCGCATAGCCTCCTGGCCGTCCTCGCCAGGCTCGCATTCCAGGATATCGAGGATCTCAGGCGTGCCCTGTTCGGTCAGCGCCTGTCGTACACCTGCCCGGAAGAACGGTTGGCTGTCTATGACCATTACTATTACTTTACGCATGATTCCACCTACGCATCACGTGGTAGTTGTTTAGTAGAAAGTGTTGGCTGCTCTCACGGGTGCGCTCCGCTTCTCTTCCTCGAGAAGCTGAGCGATGTCTTCCAGCCGGAACCTTCGATCGCCGCGCGGGCCGATGCGATAAGCCTTTATGAGACCCCGATCGCTCCACCTGCGCAATGTGTTGCTGTGCACATGAAGGATCTGGCTTACTTCTCTGACTGTGAGCATGGTACCGTTGGGGTTATTGGCCAGCATTGCTACCTTCTCCATCTACTCGTAAGGTACCTGGTTACCACTATAAGCAACGTAACTCAACCCCACAATCACCCAATTGGGCTAATGCCCGTAGTAAATGGTCATGTGAAAAACGTATACGCATAAGGAGGTAATGGAGGGTTGTGTCGTGTCTGGTCACCCCCCTACCGGGCTACACGGTAGGCGAGGGGCTGCGAAATAATGCCGGCGCCCGAGGGCGAGTCACATACGTGCTGTCGGCCATCAATATGACTGTGAACCCGACTTATCCCACAGGGGATAGCCCATAAGCACTAGATGGACTAGTCACGAGTACCGGTACTGAAGTACCAGATCGGTGGGTAAGTGTAGATTTGTAGTAGGGTGTGTAGGTTGACATTTGAGGCGGCGGGCGATACACTCTTGGACACGGGAGAGCCATACCCGATTGTCCTCTCCTGTGTGGGTGTGAGGTAGCAGTGAGCCACTATCTGGAATTGGTCACTTGGATAGTGGGGAGCCAACAGTGAAACCGACCTGACACGGTCGGTTTTTTTTCAGTTGAACACGAGAAGCGGGGGTGAACCGATGAAGCGACCGATTACTGTATTCTTTGTGCTGATACTTGCACTCTGCCTCTCTCTGCCCACTGCGGCCTTCGCCGTGGTGTCGGCTCAAGGGATACCGGGGCCCGCAGTCCAGTTGGCACTGCTCCTGGACGGCTCCGGAAGCGTGGACGGGGCAGAGTGGGGTGCCGCGGTTGACGGCGTGCGAGACGCGATTACCAACTGCGTGCCACATGACGGCACTGTCCAATTGACGGTCATCCAGTTTGGAGCCGATCGAGCTTGGGAAGAGGGTGGCGAGGTCATCTATGACCCCGGTGCCGTTGCCTACTTAGTCCGCGAGGTCGTCACTGACGCGAACGCCGCTTCGCTCGCGGCCACGGTGGACACCACACTGAGAGCTGACAAGATCGGTGGCGCATCGCCTCTGCACTATGGCATCGACCTGGCCGTCGAACTCATGATCGGAGAGTCAGGCGAGCACATCATTCCAGGCGCGAAGCAGATCCTCAACATCTGCACCGACGGCGGCCTGGATGAGTGGTACGAGATGAAGCGGGCGCCCGCTGAAGCCGCCCGCAACGCCGCCATAGCGGCCGGTGTGGACGAGATCAGCGCCGAGGGCCTGGGGGACATCAGCACCGGCACTGGTTCCAGTGCCGAGTGGCTACTGAACTCCATAGTCCACCCGCAGGAGGGCACCGAGGCACCACCGTTCACCGCGGGCTGGCTGTACATGGTTGGCACGGACTCCAGCGAGGTACAGCGCGCAGTATGCGAAAAGGTCAGTCATACGTTGACCGTTGACATAGATGGCTGCTGCACGCTCGAGGTAAACGGTGAGCCAGTATCGATCCCCTACACCCATGAGTTCAGTGAGGGGGCAGTTGTCACCATCGAAGCGGTATACGGGGAATGCTGCGCCTTCGAGTCCTGGGACGGCGACGTAGCCAACACCGGCTCAGCAAACACCGTCGTCACGATGGATGCTGACAAGACCGTGACCGGCTATTGTGTCCCCTTTGATGACCAGGACCCCGTGATCACCTGCCCTGATGACGTAACGGTCGACTGTGGCGAGTCCACACACCCTGACTACACCGGGTACGCCATCGCCACGGACAACTGCGATCCCGACCCCGAGGTCACATACAGTGATGATTGGGTTGGCAATGTCCTCTACAGGACTTGGACTGCGACCGATAGCGCTGGCAACTATGCCGAGTGCACGCAGACCATCACCGACATCTGCGAAGTGCAATGCACTCTGACTGTTGTCTCCGATGGCTGCTGCGGGGTATGGGTAGATGAGGATGCCTACTACGTCGATCCGGGAACGAGCAACGAATTCACATTCGACTGCGGTACCCAGGTAGACCTCGAAGCG
>CAZGDV010000069.1:0-5792 GCA_964524995.1 uncultured Dehalococcoidia bacterium
GGCGCATGGGCGGGAGAGGCAGGGAGGTTGTCCGAGAGGGCTTCTTGATCACCAGGTTGCTATCTGATTACGTCGACCTTCTCAACGACGTGGTCGGGTCGGGCAACGCGCGGTCATAGACCCGGGTCCTGGGAGCCATCTCTCCGGTGATTAGCATGCGAGCGTTGTGCTGTTGCTTCACTTTGTGCAGGAACTAGTAAGTTTGCTAACGTTATCATAGCTAGGAGTATGGTACCTCTCCTTAGTAGTACTAATTTGGGATTGTAAACCACCCCACGTTCATCCAGTATAGCAGTGTGTCCTCGGGGCATGTTCATACTTGTTGGGGACTAGGCCTGCCGGGGTTCACGCCATCTTCTTGCAGGCGTGAGGGGAAGCACAGTGGAGGCGAATCGGATCCCGGGGCCGGGAGTTTAGAAATGGCAATGACATATCAGTTCAGCGACGGTTGTGAGGAGAAGGGCCTTTTGGGCAACAAGGGAGCCAACCTGGTCACCATGACCAAGTTGAATTTGCCCGTGCCTCCCGGCTTCACCGTTTCCATCGAAGCCTATCGCGAGTATAGAGACACAGGCAGACTGCCGGTCGAGGAGATCAAGCAGGCTCTGGCTGTTCTCGAAGAGCAGATGGGCAAGAAATTGGGTGCGGGACTGTCCGTCTCGGTGCGTTCGTCTGCACCAGCGTCCATGCCAGGGATGATGGATACGATTCTGGATGTGACTGATCTCGACAGCCTGATGTCAGCCGTGGAGCAGATATTCGGGTCATGGGACAATCCCAGGGCCGTCGAGTACCGCAGGCTTAACAATATCGCCGCCGACATGGGAACGGCTGCCATAGTGCAGGCGATGGTATTCGGCGACCTGGATGAGCGATCAGGCACGGGCGTGATGTTCACCAGGAATCCCAGTACGGGCGAGAGGGAGCTGTTCGGCGAGTACCTGGCTCAGGCCAAGGGAGAGGACCTGGTGTCCGGGCGAAGGACACCCCAGCCCATTTCGTCGTTGAGGGAGCAGATGGCTGACCTGTACGAGCAGGTTCAGCAGCTGGCCAGCACACTCGAGACTCACTATCGCGAGATGCAGGATGTGGAGTTCACCATCGAGGGTGGCAAGCTATATAGCCTGCAGACCAGAACGGGCAAGAGGAGCGGACAGGCTGCAGTAAGGATCGCGGTAGACATGGCGAAGGAAGGACGCATCTCACAAGAAGAGGCCATTCTTCGCGTGTCAGCTGAGGATGTGCGCGCGTTCCTACACCGCCGTATCGAGTCGCCGGAGAAGTACGAGCCGATAGCGACCGGGCTGGGTGCGGCCCCGGGAGCGACGTGGGGTAAGGTAGTGCTCGACCCGTTTGAAGCTGTCGACGCGGCGCAGCGTACTGAACGAGTCATACTGGTTCGGGAGGAGACAAGCCCCGACGATATCCAGGGCATCTCGGCGGCCATGGGGGTGCTGACGGCGCGCGGCGGACTGACGTCACATGCCGCCATCGTCACCAGGGCCATGGGCAAGCCTTGCATCTGTGGCGCAGAGGACATCAAGATTGACTTCACGGCGGGGCAGTTCACAGTGAACGGCCATGTGGTGAAGAGGGGCGATGTAATAACGATCGATGGCAAGAGCGGGAATGTATATCTCGGGGAATTGCCTATGGTGGAGACCGAGGGTTCCTCCGAGCTTCAGGAGTTGCTGTCGTGGGCCGATGAGTCCAGGAGACTGAAGGTAAGGGCGAACGCTGACACGCCAGAGGCAATAGCCCTGGCGAGGAAATTTGGTGCGGAGGGGATTGGTCTATGCCGCACCGAGCGCCACTTCAACGCTCCCGATAGGCTGGCGGCCATCAGGGCGTTTATCCTGGCCGAGACACCTGAGCAGAAGGCGGGTGCCTTGAGCGTCCTGCGGGAACTCCAGAAGCAAGACTTCGTGGCCATCTTCAAGGAACTGCGGGGAATGTCCATAATCGTGCGATTGATGGACCTTCCGCTCCACGAGTTCCTGCCCTCGGAGTCCGAAGCGACGGATCCGGCCGTCAGGCAGCGGATTCAGGAGCTTAGGGAGACCAACCCCATGCTCGGGCACAGGGGTGTCAGGTTAGCCGTCACGTCGCCCGAGATCTATCAGATGCAAATCGATGCCATCACTGAGGCACGTGTGGAAGTAGACGCCAACGTGTCGATAATGGTACCGCAGGTCATCACGCTGCAGGAGCTGAAGTGGGTCAAGCGCCTCGCCGAAGGCAGAGGGCTGAGGGTCGGCGCGATGATGGAGACGGTCCGCGCGTGCATGCGCGCCGGCAGGTTGGCGGAAGAGGCCGACTTCTTCTCGTTTGGCACGAATGACCTGACCCAGGCCGTCTTCTCCTTCAGCAGGGAGGACGCGGAGAAGAAGTTCCTTTCCACGTATCTACAGGCAGGAATCCTCAAGGACAATCCGTTCCTGGTGGTCGACGTGAAGGGCGTCGGCAGGCTGATGGAGACTGCGATCACCTGGGCGAGGAAGTCCAAGCCGGGGCTCGAGATCGGTGTTTGCGGTGAGCACGCCGGGGAGCCGCGCTCGATAGTCTTCTTCCACAGCGCAGGTGTTGACACAGTCAGCTGTAGCCCGTTCCGAATCCCGATCGCGAAGCTGGCGGCCGCCAAGGCCGGCATCCTCGACAAGAGAATGGCCGAAGCAGGACAACTGCTGGAGGCCCTGGTAGCCGGCAAGTAGCGTTCCACCAAGACTGGCAGAAACGTAAGGGGCACGGCACGCCGTGCCCCTTCTTCATGCCCGAAGGAGAACCCGACCTATCCCTTGTCATTCGCTCCTCTCAGATATTCGGTCATCGGTTGGGCCACAAGCGGCACAATGTCGCCGGACTTGGTTTCGAGATAGGCCCTCTTGCTTCTGTTCGGTCCGCCCATGGCAACCTTCTCGATCTGACTCTAGCCCTGCCTGGCCAGGCGGCGTAGCGAAGTGGCGAGAGCCTGGTTGGTGGCGAGTTGCTCCTGGAGCACGCTCTGCACCAGGTCGCATGCATCCCCTATCTTCCTGTTGGCAAGGCTGTAGTACTTGGTTGTGCCGTCCCGGCGTGAGTTGACGATTCCGCGTTCTCTCATGATGGCGAGGTGTTGCGATACGTTGGCCTGTGGCAGGCCCAAGGCGTCCACGAGTTGGCCAACTGACTTCTCGCCGTCTCGCAGCTCGTGAATGATCATCAAGCGCTTGGGATAGGCAAGGGTCTTGCATATCTCAGCCTGTAGTGCGAAGAGCCGCTCCCTGGGGTCACCAGTCATGGATTTTGAACCTCCATCATAATATTCATATACATTGATATTACTATCAAGAGAGGGGTCATCTGTCAATAGGGAGTGGCCGGTCTGGTGCGTGTCTGCTATGATGTTGTATATGCGACTTATGTCGCTTGACGGGATGGGGCTTGGGGTGCTATCGTTATCTGTAATACTATATTAGAATGTTTGAATATTAGCTCCGGCGTGGTGAGAGAGGGGTTGATAGATATGCCCATTTACCAGTACGAATGCGAGAAATGCGGTCACCGGTTCGAGTCCGTGAGGCAGATGTCCGAAGCAGAAGCCAAACTCAGGTGTCCGCAATGTGGCAGGGAGACGGCGAAGAAGGTCTTTGCACCGTTCTTCACACCTTCAGCGGGTGGAAGCTGTGCACCGAGAGGCGGTGGCTGAGCCCCTCGTTTCAGCTGAGGCAGGTTGCCCGGCGCGGATGCAACGCACTAGAATGTAGCGGAGGTGTAGCGATGGTCACAGAGCTTACAGATGCGAACTTTGAGAATGAAGTCAAGAAGGCAGAGATGCCGGTGCTGGTGGACTTCTACGCGCCGTGGTGCGGGCCGTGCCACATGGTAGCACCTGTGGTGGAGAAGCTGGCGAAAGAATATGACGGCAAGTTCAAATTCTGCAAGATCAATGTCGACGACAACCCCAAGACCGCGCGCGACTTCGGAGTCATGAGCATTCCATACCTCGTGTTCTTCAAGGGTGGCGAGAAGGTGGAGGAGATCGTCGGCGCAGTTGGTGAGGGCGTGCTCAAGCCCAAGGTCGACGCCCTGCTCAGCAGCTAGAGGCCGGAATGGGTGCGAGATGAGCACGGAGTACACACATCAGGAGCTCAATACGGACATCCAGTCCATATCGGGGACCTACACTCCGTTGAAGGAGCTGCGGCTAAAGCAGAATGGACGGGAGGTCCTCTGCGTTATCGGCCAGGCGATTGTCGACACGGCCTGCTGCGGCTCGGGGAACTTTATGTATGCCACGGTCCCCGGGTATATCGAGGCCTGGAAGGCGAAGACGAATGAATCCGGTCTGGCCGTGTCGCGGGTAGAGCCCATTGAAGACGAAGCGGTCAAGAGGGAAGTGGCCAAGAGTTTGAAGGACGCCGAACAGGTCTTCAACATCAACTTCTGGTAACAGCCTGGAGTGGCCAGCCGATGGGGGCTCGCTACGCGAGCCCCTTTTCATATTCCGCTATGACGCATGGCGGGAATGTGATTGCGCATCGCTGGTCGATATGTTATGCTGCAATCTGCTGTTTAGGTTCCGGTTATCGGAAGTCTGTACCATGCTTCTGAATACCCCAGGATAGTCCGCAGGCAGAGGGTGACCGAACTCTGACAGACGTTCGTGGGAGGTCGGGTCGCTCAGTGAATTCGGCGGACAGGCGATATCCAGGCTACGACAATAACCCTCCACTGCATCTGCGAGCAGTTGGCTCCCTGCCGGTCACTGGCAGGCCATGGCAGTCACAACCAATTTGAATTCTCAGTGGCCAGGAGGTGCGCTATCTCACTTGAAGTCAACCGGCGAGACGGAGAGACGTCCGAGAGCCTGCTAGCCAGGTTCCAGAAGATGGTCAATCGTGAGGGCATACTGCGAGAAGCGAAGGAGCATCGCTACTTTGTGCCCAAGGGTGAGGCCGCACGGGAGAAGGCTCGCAAGAACGCCAGGCGGAGGCGCATGCGCAGGTGAGGGCAATGGTTGAGAGGCACTACGCATGGTAGTTTGCCCGGGGTCAGGCCGCAGTCGCGGTGCGGCGATTGCGGGGTGGCTGTCGGCGCACCGGTCGTGGGCCGGAAGGAGGCACGGTGGATATACATGTGGGCAATCTCTCTCGTGAGCTTGGTGAGACCGAGCTTCGTCAGGAGTTCGAGAAGTTCGGGCGTGTGGTGGCGATAAGGCTCGTTAAGGATCGCCACAGCGGCGTGTCCCGGGGGTTCGGCTTCGTGGAGATGGCGGAGAGAGACGAGGGCTTGGCTGCGATCCAGGGACTGAACGGGCAGGAGCTGGCCGGCCGTACTATGGATGTTAGCGAGGCGCGCCCGTCGGGAGGGGGGAAGAAGGGTGGTGGGAGGCCTTATGGCGGCAACCGTGGCGGTAGCAAGGGTGGTGGCAAGAGGGGCAAGTCCCGTGGAGTCGGAAGAGGCGGGATCTCCCGTGGCGGGCGCTGGTAGCGCCGCACGGCTCGGGAGCCGTATGACAGCGTTGATTTCGTAGACCAAACTTACAGACTTGTAGTTCTAAAGGGGGGACGCTCATCGAGCGCCCCTTTTTCGCTTTGTGGTACAGGTGCCCCGCCTGTCTCCTGTCCTGAACAGCCGGGGGCGGGTGTTCTACCGTTCTATTGGCCGGGGGCGGCTCTCGTTCTGGTAGTACAGGTGCCCACGCCTGTCCTTTATCTTGAACAGCCGGGGGCGGATGTTCTATCGTTCTGTTGGCCGAGGGCGGCTCTCGTTCTGGTAGTACAGGTGCCCACGCCTGTCCTTTATCTTGAACA
>CAZGDV010000069.1:5892-14556 GCA_964524995.1 uncultured Dehalococcoidia bacterium
GCCGGGGGCGGATGTTCTACCGTTCTGTTGGCCGAGGGCGGCTCTCGTTCTGGTAGTACAGGTGCCCCGCCTGTCTTCTGTCCTGAACAGCCGGGGGCGACTGTTGCACCATTTTGTAGCCGTGCCCCCTAGGGTTGTGTTGACCGTGACAGGTAATCCGGCTATGATGCGGGCGTATGAAATCGTTTCATGAGTACATCCGCACGATTGAGAAGGAGCTGATCGCGGGCAATGCTACGGAGCACACACACCGCCCCGCCCTCAAGGCTCTCCTTGAATCCCTGGATCCTAGGCTGACGGCCACGAACGAGCCCCGCCGTATCGAATGCGGAGCACCCGATTTCGTGCTCGCAAGAGGTGCGACCACCGTAGGCTATGTGGAAGCAAAGGATGTCGGGAAGAGCCTCGACGAAGCCGAGCAAGACGAGCAGCTACAGCGGTATCTCCAATCGCTCAGCAACCTGGTTCTGACAGACTATATGGAGTTCAGGTGGTACACCGACGGGGAATTACGCGGCTCGGCGAGGCTGGGCAGGCCGGCGTCTGATTGCAGGATTCGGAGAGAACATGAAGGCATTGACGCAGTCAATGCCTTGCTCACCGACTTCCTCTCGCACACCGCTGAACCTGCGGGCACTCCTAGAGAATTGGCACTGCGGATGGCGCGCCTCGCCCACTTGATTCGCGACCTGATCATCGCCGCGTTCGACAGAGAACCGGAGACCGGCAGCCTGCACAGCCAGTTCCTGGCATTCCGGGACAACCTGATCCCTGACTTGGCGGTCAGCCAGTTCGCTGACATGTACTCTCAGACCATCGCCTATGGCCTGTTTGCGGCCCGGTGCGCTCACGAAGGCCCGACCGAGTTCACGAGACAGAACGCAGCATATCTGCTTCCGAGGACGAATCCTTTCCTGCGACGCATGTTCGGTCACATTGCTGGCCCCGAGTTGGATGACCGCATAGCATGGCTGGTAGAGGACTTGACCCAGCTTCTGGCGAGGGCGGACATCGCCTCGATCCTGCAGGACTTCGGCAGGCGCACGGCGAGGGAGGACCCGGTTGTTCACTTCTACGAGACCTTCCTTGCTGCGTATGATCCAAGGGTCAGAGAGAGGAGAGGTGTCTACTACACGCCTGAGCCTGTCGTCTCCTTCATTGTTCATTCAGTAGACAGTATCCTGAAGACTCGCTTCGGCAGACCGCAGGGCGTGGCCGACCCGGCTGTATTCATACTCGACCCCGCAGCAGGCACTGCGACGTTCCTCTACTCGGTCATCAGGGAGGTTCATGAGGCGCTGGTCGGCCAGGGACAGAGGGGTCTGTGGAACGACTATGTGGCGACCAGGCTGCTGAATCGGCTGTTCGGCTTTGAGCTGCTCATGGCACCATATGCTGTGGCGCACTTGAAGCTTGGAGTCCAGCTGCAGGACCTGGAATACGATTTCCGGAGCGACGAGCGCCTTGGCGTATACCTTACGAACACGCTCGAGGAGGCCGTGAAGCGAACGGAGACCCTGTTCGACAACTGGATCAAAGACGAAGCCAACGCGGCAGCAGAGATCAAGAAGGACAGGCCGATAATGGTCGTGCTGGGCAATCCGCCGTACTCGGGCCTCTCCACCAACGCGAGCGTGCGCGAGTTCATCGACCCCAAGACCAACCGAGTCAAGCGCGAACCGACCTGGATAGGCAGCCTCATCGAGGACTACAAGCGCGTTGACGGCGAAGCGCTGGGTGAGAAGAACCCCAAATGGCTGCACGATGACTACGTGAAGTTCATCCGGTTCGGGCAGTGGCGCATCGAACGCACGGGCGATGGCATCCTGGCCTTCATAACGAACCATTCGTATCTGGACAACCCCACTTTCCGGGGCATGCGCCGGTCCCTTATGAACACCTTCACCGACATCTACATCCTGGACCTGCACGGCAACGTCAAGAAGCGCGAGAAGGCCCCTGACGGCGGCAAGGACGAGAACGTATTCGACATCCAGCAGGGCGTCGCCATCGGAATCTTCGTGAAGGAGAAGGGGAAGAGAGGGCCAGCGCAGGTTCATCACGCGGACCTCTGGGGGCTGCGGGGTGAGTGGCCGGACTCGCAGGAGGGAACGAAGTATCACGCGCTCTCCTCGTCGGACGTGACGTTGGTGGACTGGACGGAGCTCCAGCCGAGGAGCCCCTTCTACTTCTTCGTGCCGACGGACGTAGGCCTGCTCGACGAATACGAGCGGGGCTGGAAGGTCACAGACATCTTCCCGGTCAACAGCGTTGGCATCGTCACCGCAAGGGATGAGCTTGCCATCCGCTGGACCGCTGAGGAGATGTGGGAGACGGTTCGGGACTTCTCCTCTCTGCCGGAGGAGGAGGCACGAGAGAAATACCATCTAGGAGATGATGCTCAAGACTGGAAGGTCGCATTGGCGCAGAAGGACGTTAGAGACTCCGGGCCTCGCCATGACCTGGTTGTGCCCGTGCTCTACAGGCCGTTTGATACCCGATACACGTACTACACAGGCCAATCGCGGGGTCTGATCTGCAGGCCCCGCGCGGATGTCATGCGCCACATGCTTGCGGGGGAGAACTTGGGTCTGCTTTGGACGAGACCAATGAGTCCGAGTTATAAGTTCTCCGTATCTGTAGCTAGGCATGTGATTGACCAATGTGCTGTGGGGAACAAGACCGCTGGTGCCGGTATCTCGTACCTGGGCCCCCTCCACCTCCATCCTGTTGAGGGCCAACTCCAGTTGGACGGAGGGGGCCGCCGCCCCAACCTCAACCCCGCCTTTGTGGCTGCCCTCTGCGGCAGGCTGGGCGTCCCGCTCCTGGCATGGGCTGGTGGGAAAGGGCAGGCAGGGGAGAAAGGTCAGGCAAGGGTGCTTGACCCACCGGTGGAGCAGTCGCCCTCGACTGCTCCAGAGAGGCAAGAGCATCTGGTAGAACAGCCGCCCCCGGCTGCTGAGAGTGAAGGACAGGTGGGGGCACCTGTGGCACCCCGGGGTGGGCAGACACTCGGACAGGGGGAAGGGGTAGGCTCCGATTTGACTGTAACCAGAAGGAATCTCCCCCACTGGCAGGTCGGTGGCTCAACCTACTTTATTACATTCCGTACTCGTAGGGGGATTGAACTGTCTCCTGAAGAGCGAGGGGTCGTTGTTGAATCCTGTCTGCACGGGCATCCAGACACTTGGCGACTCCACGCGGCGATTGTGATGCCTGACCATGTTCATCTCATGCTGACGCCCGCCGAGACGCAGCCGGGTGAATGGATCTCGTTGTCTCAAATCATGCAGGGGATAAAGGGGTCGACGGCGCATCGGATCAACGGGTTGCGAGGCCGAAAGGGAGCGGTGTGGCAGGACGAGTCCTACGATCGAATCATCAGGGACGAGGCCGAATTCGAGGAGAAGTGGAAGTATATCTGTGAGAATGCTGCGAGAGCGGGTCTGGCAGAAGACAGCTTGGCCTATCCGTACTTCTGGTGGGAGGGGAAGGAAGAACGAGAGATCACGCCGGAGGATATCTTCAACTACGCGTACGCTGTCTTTCACTCACCGGCGTACAGGGAACGTTACACTGATTACCTGAAAACCGACTTCCCGCGCCTTCCACTTACATCAGACTTCGGACTGTTCCAGGCACTGGCCGACAAGGGAAAGGAACTGGTGGATCTCCATCTCCTGGAATCGCCGGTGCTTGAGAACTGCGTTACGAAGTTCGATGTTCCCGGTTCGAACTTGGTGGAGGGCATCAGGTATGATGAGGCTCACGGGCGCGTGTACATCAACAAAGAGCAATACTTCGAGGGCGTCGAGCCGGTTGTGTGGGGGTTTCAGGTCGGCGGCTACCAGGTCTGCCAGAAATGGCTCAAAGATCGCAAGGGGAGGAAGTTGAGCTGGGACGACGCGATCCACTACGAGAAGGTCGTTGTTGCTCTTCGAGAGACCATACGCATCATGGATGAGATCGATGCCTTGATTCCTGGATGGCCTTTGCAGTAGCCCAATCTCTTCAAGCTGACGGTGGTTCTCATCCAAGTGGGACAGGTGCCCACGCCTGTCCCTTGATTGATCACTCTGAACAGCCGAGGGCGACTGTTCTACCCGTTACTAGAGGCACGGCATGCCGTGCCCCTACGTTTGGACTGTCTCCTCGCGGCAGCGCTGCAACTCGGCGTCCGGGTCGTCGATGCCCAGTTCGGTCATGGCGCGGCGTCGGGAGTGTATCCCCGCCTCCACCAGTATCTGCTCGTCGCGCACTAGCCGCTCCTGGTCCTGCGGCAGCACCGCTCCCCAGTTGATCTTGGCCCGATAGTGCCCGAACTCCTCCCCCACCATCGCCTCCAGTATCCCCAGGGCCATCTCGCAGCGCCGCCGGTACACCGGCGTCCTGATCAGCCGCTTGCGCCGCACTTTCTGCAGCAGCGGGTGCAGCTCCATCTCCAGCGCTATCCCCGACAGGCTGCGCTGGTTGTCCCCGAAGGCCGTCCGGGGCGACTCCGACAGGTCGTGCAGCGTGCGGTACAGCAGATCGATGTAGTCCGCGTGCAGCTTCACGCCGCCGCCCTGCAGCAGGTCGAGGAGGTAGGCCTTGGCCCGCTCCGGTATCTCCCACACCGCGCCCGGCTGCACCGCGATGTCCTGCGCGTTCTCGATGTTCTCCAGCACGGCGATCGGGTTGCCGGACAGCTCCAGGATCAGCGATAGCTGCGACAGCGCCCGGTTCAGCTCCCGGGCCGGCTCCACCAGCGCCGGTACGTCGGACACGCCCCAGAACCTCTTCGGCTCGCGGACGTTGGGAAAGACGATGAATGGAATGAATCCATAGGGATTGGCCTTCTTCTCCACAATTGCGTCGTCGATCCACAGCTCGAACTGGCTCTTGGTCCAGACCTCCACCACCGTGGACTCCTTCTTCGCGGTGCGGTTCTTGGCCCCGTAGAGCAGGGCCACCTCGTCCGCAGAGAGCCGATAACGGCTGGCCACACGCCAGACCCGCGTCACGTCGTCGCCCAGCCACCAGACGTAGACCCCCTGCACGTCGGGCGCTGACACGCGCACCCTCTTCTCCCTGGCGTCCCATGTCACCTTGTAGCAGCCGTCGCCGAGGATGGCCGCGTCAAGCTCGGTGTCGAAGTCGAGTTGCTCCAGGTTGTTAGCGTCATAGACCTCCCGCAGAGCGTTCTCGGCGCGGCGGGCACTGTGGGCGTCCTCGGGCGAGGAGGGCTCGAGGTTGAACCCCAGCCCGCTGGTGAGGTAGCTCGTCACCTTGTCCACGAAGACCTTGGCGTAGTTGAATGTGAGACGGCGCTCCTGGGGACGGGCGCGTCCGGGCCACTGCCCGCCGTTGTAGAACTCCAGGTTCTCACGGTAGCCCTTGAGTCGATCGAGGTCCATGCGGGCTATCTGCTGCGGCAGGGTCAGATTGTTCTTGGGCACGTATGTTTGGCTGCTCACTTCTCGACCTCCTTATGATTCTCTGCACGGTGCGCCTGCTCAGCCCGAAGCGGTCGGCAAGCTGCGCAACACTCATGGAGGAGAGCCTCCACTGCCTCAGCACCTCGTTGTCCCGGAGCATCTTCGCCGGACGCCTTCCCACCGCCTGCGCGTCGTGGCGGCATCGGGGCAGGGGACAGCTCAGGCAGGAGGGGTACAGATCACATCCCTCGTCCTGGTACTGCGTGTACTCCGGTTTCGAGTCGGCCTCGGTCCTCTCGGTCTCGCTCGTGCTCATCCCGATTCCCCTCTCGTGCGTCCTCTCGCCGACCTCGGCGCATACTCCGAGGCACGGGCCAGCAGGGCCAGGCTGCTGAGGAAATCGTCGTGTCCCGCCGACGGGTCGACGAAGAAGTTCATAGTCTGGTTGGCACGGAAGGTGCTCTTGGCTTTGTTCATCTGGGACCAGAACTCCCGGCACTCCTCCGAGCCATCTCGGGCGTACATCTTGACTCGTCCCGAGTTGATTCCGGCGAGCAGATCGAAGCCCAGCTTGGACTTCGACTGCTGGGTGAACACGAATGGCGTCACCACTGACCTGCCCAGGGCGTTCTCGAGGAAGCTGGCGACGCCGGCACCGATCCCCGTGGCGTCGATCACAGCCCTCCGCACCCGCCAGACGTTCTTGAGTACATCGATGAGCTGGGGGTAGAGCGTGGGGTGGGGCCTGCCCGTCCACCAGTAATGCTCCACGATGTTGACTTTGGGGAGCGGCGAGACATCGCTGCAGGCGGCGAAGTCCAGTTCGCCGATGGTGACGATAGTGGAGTCCTGCTTGGGTTTCAGCGAGCGCAGCGCAGCGTCCTCCCCCTCTTCCACCTCTCCGGCGATGTCGATCCCGGCGACGTAGATGCGGCCGGTGCAGGGGTGGCGCTGTCGACAGTGCTGCCCTTGAAGCTGGGCTATCTGTGTCGGGCTGAGGAAGCCGCCGCCGCCCCGGATGGGCAGCAGCGCGTATTGGGTCAGGAAGAGGGGGTGACTCTCCCCGAGTCGCTGTCTCTCCCCCTCGACATAGCGCAGGTATTCCGGGTTGTGCCGGGCAACCTCCTGCCAGTCGGACCGGAAGTGCCTCCTGACGCCGTCCTTTCGCTCCAGCTCCAGATTGAGCTGCTTCATCTCCTCCAGCAGCGTGGAGTCGTCCCACGTCGTGCCGTATAGCACGGTGGTGGCGTTGGTGGTGGCCCCCATTGGCTTGAAAGCTTTTGAGTAGCTGTCCTTTGAGACGTCCTGGGCCTCGTCGACCTCCAGGAGCAGGTGCGCTGTGTTGCCGACGACGTTGGCCGACTCGTCGGCGGAGAGGAAGACCTGCCTGGCATTGCCGAGCCTCAGGATGTATCCCATCTCGGCGCGCCAGATGCCGGCGAAGCCCCAGTCGTTGAGCCTTTCCTTTAGCCTCATCATCGATATGATCGTCTGGGGCTTGAAGGTCGGTGAGCACTTGATGGCGTTGCCGCCCTTGGCCATGAACAGAGTGAGAATGAGGACCTCGAGCTGCGCCGACAGCTCGTTCTTGCCGCCCTGCCTCGCGATCTCAACCGTGAACGTGATGCCCTTGCGGTTCATCACGCTGTCCATGACAGCCCTGGCCACGTCAAACTGGTAAGGTCTCAGCTGAATCATGTCTCGTATAAACGAATCGACGTGTTGCTAGGGGAGGTACTTGATGCCGAGCGGTATGGCCAGGTTCTTGAGTACGCTGCCGATAGCTGCCGCCAGAGCCTTCTTCTGGTCGGTGGTTATCCTGTAGCGGGTCATGACCAGGCGGGCCAGCGTGTTGGTCACGTCCATGATGAGCTTCACGTTCTCGGGGTCCGTTTCGAGGAGTTCCTTGATCTTGACCCTGAGCAACGCGATCTCGTCGTCGATCCCCTCGACACCCTGGGCCAGCTCGAAGTCGATCTTCTCGGCTTCGTCCATGGCTCTGGAGTAGAAGCCGCGCCTAGCCCCGTTGCCGCTGCGCTTTCCGCCGCTTTTCTTGCCTGTTATTGACTCGGTCATTTTCCCTCTGCCTCGCCGCGATCGCCCCCAGAATCAGCACGTGGGCCGCCAGGTCCCACTTCTGCGTCTCGATTGCCAGCCTCAATAGCCTCATCCGAACCTCCTGCCCAAAAACACGCTTGGCTAAGGGATATTAGAACACATGTTCTCTTCTGTCAAGGCCGAAGTGGCACAAGGCATGTAACAGGGGCCGAGTGAGACCAGCTTGCCCCAATATGATCGCAGACGATGTCGAGCGATTGTACCATCGTTGAATCATACGAAAGTGCCATTGTAGATTACAGGGCACTTATGATAGTGTTTGGGCAAGCTCGCACGCTATATAGAGTCGCGGGCATATAGGATATGCGAAATGGTGTTAGACGGCAGAGGCAAGAGACAGCTTGACATCGAGAGGGAGCAACGGAAAGAGCTCAACGCCTTGACGCTGATGCCGTTGCCCGTCCGAATCCCTGCCGAATGGTATCATCTCTTCGCCAAGGTGTTTCCACTGGTCGTCGGCTCCGGCGATGAGTCGGAGCACTACATTGATCCGAATGTAGCGACGGGATTCCTCGAGATGTGGGGCCAGCGGCTGATGAAGGATGACGGCGACAATGTGTGGGTTCACCTGGGTGGGGTAGAGGCGTACGAGACGATACCGGCCTTTGCCAGAGGAGTCGAGAAGAAGATAAAGGGACGCGATCAGGAAGTGAGGGATAAGGGGGGCCTCAAGGGGGTAATCGAGCACTGGCGCAATAGCGTAGAAGACCTCAGAGGCCTTGATGACAAAGAGGTCCTGGAAGCTCGCAAGGACATGCTGCACGCGCTGGAGCCGCTGATGTCAACCGTGGCGCTTAGCGGGGCTTGGGCGGTTACCTATTCGAGGTCGTGCGACAACGTATACAAGATCCGCGAGACGGTGCGTGACTGGATGGAGAAATATGGCGACCAATATGATCTCGATCTGCCGTTCGGCGGCAAGATCGAGGCTTCGGTTGAGACCAGACTGCACTAGGAGCGGATATCGGGAGGGTCCCCGACCCCCCAGGCTCAGGTCCGAACAGAATTGCAATGAAAGGCCTTCTTCAACGGAGGCCTTTTCCGTTTATCTGACGCTTTCTTGACGCCTGCGTAAGGCTTCTGTCATCTCCGGTGTTTCCCTGCTGCGAGTCACGTGGCGACGACGATT
>CAZGDV010000070.1:0-14452 GCA_964524995.1 uncultured Dehalococcoidia bacterium
GGTTCGCGCTGAGAAGGAGCCGCCTGGCCGGTCGGAACCGTAGATGAGAGGGCAGCGGGGTTGACTTGCGTCGCTGTCGGTTGCAGCACGGCACATCCGGGCTTCTCTCTTGTATTGGGTTGCAGTCGCGGCGAAGGTCGCGACCGCTTGACATCCATCCCCCTGTCCAGTAGTATTCGGTCGGCCACGGTTCCAGTATGATTTTCAGGCAGTGAAGTCTTGCCGACGACGCTTGAGAAGCTGACGGAAGGCACTCCAAGGCTCTACGGTTCTTCCTACCACGATTTCCACCATTGCTCGATTGACTGCCTGCTCAATATGCCCGTCAGGAGTGTGTCTTGCCGAGAATCTCGTTGATTCCCAGGGAACCCAAGTTCTTCGATTTGTTCGAGAGGAACGTACAGACCGTAGCTACTGCAGCCAAGGAGCTTGCCAACCTGTTCGACAACTACACAAACGTCCCCGAGAAGGTTGCCCACTTGACGGAACTCGAACATGAG
The DNA here is from genome assembly GCA_964524995.1 of uncultured Dehalococcoidia bacterium. Lineage (GTDB taxonomy): Bacteria > Chloroflexota > Dehalococcoidia > SZUA-161 > SZUA-161 > CAZGDV01. The sequence continues at coordinate 501 of CAZGDV010000070.1, forward strand.
TGTGATTACGTTACGCACCAGATCATGGAGCAGCTCCACAGAACGTTCGTCACACCTCTCGACCGAGAGGACATCCAGCTGCTTACCGAGAGGCTTGATGACGTCATGGACTTTATGGAGGATGCCGGAAACGCGATGCTGTTGTATCGCATCGAGCAACCCACCTCCAGATCACGCGAGTTCGCAGGTATCCTGGTGGCCATAACTGAGGAGCTGGTCACGGCGGTCCCGCTCCTGAGGAACAGGTCGAAGATAAAACGGATTCTTGAGCATTGCGTCGAGATCAACCGCCTCGAGAATGAGGCGGACGTCATTCTGCGCCATGCCCTCGCGGAACTCTTCGACGGGACCGAGATCACCGAGGTCATCAAGTGGCGCGAGATCTACGAGCATCTGGAGACTGCTGTCGACAAGGGAGAAGACGTAGCAAACGTCCTCGAGGGCATTGTCCTCAAGCATGGATGATTCCTTATTCCTTCTCGTCCTCATTATCATAGCCGCTCTCGGCTTCGGCTTCTCCAATGGTCTCAACGACGCCGCCAATGCAATCGCCACCGTCATAGGCAGTCGCGTTCTCTCGGCGCGCAATGCCATCATCATGGCGGCTGTGTGCAACCTCGCCGGTACACTCACCGGCGCGTTGATGGGAGCCTGGGTTGCCAAGACGATAGGGAAGGGTATTGTGGAGCCTGACGCGCTCACTCTCGCCACTGTGGTGGCCGGGGTAGCTGCAGCTGTGGTCTGGGTTGTCTCCGCCACGATATATGGAATGCCTTTGAGCGTGTCCCACTCATTGGTTGCCGGGCTACTTGGCGCTGGGATTGCAGCCGCGGGTACGGGGGCGATCGTGTGGGGGGTTCTGACAAAGGTCTTTCTGGCCGTAATCTTCGCGCCTCTGCTGGGGTTCTTCGGGGCATTCATACTCATGGTGGCCATAATGTGGCTCTTCCGCAGGAGCCCGCCTGACAGGGTCAGCACGATCTTCAGCTACGTTCAGATCGTGGCCGCTGGATTCGTCGCCTATGCACACGGGAAGAACGACGGACAGATGCCCATAGGCATCATTGCCCTGGGACTCATGATCTACGGTGGAACGGAGTTCGACATCCCGCTCTGGGTAGTATTCGCGTCTGCTGCATCGGTTGCTCTGGGCATCACGTTAGGCGGGTGGCGTGTCATAAAGACCGTGGGGACGAAGATCACTACTCTCCGTCCCGTGCAAGGGTCCGCTGCCGAGAGCGCAGCCGCTGCAGTAATCGAGGCTGCCTCCAACTTTGGCATTCCTGTCAGCACGACGCAATGTATAAGTGGCGCTGTCATGGGCGTTGGTGCAACCAAGCGCGTCTCTGCCGTGAGGTGGGGCGTGGCGCGGAGCATGGTGGCGGCCTGGGTATTGACATTCCCCATCTGTGCGGGTCTCGGCTGGCTCCTGAGCAAGGCGTTGGGACTTCTTTCCTAAGGGGAGCCCCCGAAACCACTGGATCGCATTGTGGGCGAGCTTGTCGAGGCATCGCTGCAAGCACAGAATCCCTTTCAAGATGTCCGTCTCATGTGCTCTGCTATACTGGGGTGGGGGGGTGTGATGATGAGTCGGAGCAGGGTCCTTGTTGTAGAGGACGATAGGACACTGGCGGAGGTGCTTCGCTATAACCTTGACAGGGAAGGCTATGAAGTGATCATTGCCGGTGATGGTGAGGAGGCGCTTGAACTCGCTAGAGCACAGAGACCCGACCTGGTGATCCTCGACATAATGCTCCCTAAGCTTGATGGCCTCCAGGTCTGTCGGATACTCCGGAACGAGACGAACGTGCCGATAATGATGCTCACGGCGAAGACTGAAGAGGTGGAGAAGATACTGGGTCTCGAAATCGGGGCCGATGACTACATCACGAAGCCCTTCAGCATGCGCGAGTTGCTGGCCCGGGCGAAGTCGATGCTGCGCCGGGTGGAGGCGGTCAGGCGGGAGGCGACCCCATCTGCATTGCAGCCGGGGTCTATCGTGTCAGCCGGTGAGTTAGAAATCGACTTGGCCCGGCATCAGGCTACTCTTCGCGGCACCGCCCTGAACCTGACGCCCAGGGAGTTCGCCCTTCTTGCATTCCTAACCTCCAATGTGGGAAGGGCATTTACGCGTGACCAGCTGCTGGACTTGGTATGGGGGCATGAATATGTTGGAGACACAAGGACGGTGGATGTCCACGTGAGATGGCTCAGACAGAAGCTTGAGGCTGATCCGGCGCAGCCGAGGCACATACTGACTGTGCGCGGTGTCGGCTACAAATTCGAGGCTTGAACTTGTTTCCGAGCATCAGATGGCGCATTGCGGCGGCCTTTGTCGTGCTGGTGGTGCTCTGCATCTCGGGGCTCAGCGTCTTCCTAGTCCATCACTTCGAAGATAGCTATCTCGATGATCTCAGAGTCCAGTTAGCAAACCAGGCACGCTTGGTCGCGGTGAGTGCTTCAGAGACTGTGCGCGGTGGAGAGTTGGGCGAGATTGCGGAGTTGGCCCACCGACTCGGAGAACAGACCAGCGCTCGCATCACCATTGTGGGTACGGATGGGACCGTGTTGGGTGATTCGGAGGAGGACCCGAGCGAGATGGACAACCATTCGGACAGACCGGAGGTCGTCGCGGCGCTGGAGGAGGGTGAGGGATCGGCGATACGTCATAGTGCCACACTGGGCTATGACATGTTCTACGTGGCGGTCCCCATTGAAGCGGGGGCTGAGGTGGTTGCCGTGTCTAGAGTCGCCCTCTCGCTGGCGGACGTAGGGAAGGCGATGGATGGTGTTGCCAGAATGGTCATCGTTGGCGCTCTCGTGTCCGCCGCGGTCACCGTGTTGTTGGCTATCCTGGTGTCGAGGGTCACCGTGAGACCGCTGAGGGAACTGACCCGTGTCTCTAGGAGAATGACCGATGGCCAGCTTGACCAGGAAGCAGCGGTGGAGTCAGCTGACGAGGTGGGAGAGCTTGCCGTTGCCTTCAACCAGATGGCGAGGCGGATTCGAGACATGGTCGACCAACTGACGGCGGAGCGCGATCGAATGGCTGCGGTCCTTGCCGAGATGAGTGACGGAATCCTGGTGGTTGACCCTGATACTCGCGTTTCCACAGCCAATCCCGCGGCCAGGGGAATGCTGGGCCTGTCGAAGGGACAGGCATTGGGCCTTCCTCTGGCTGAGATGATATGGGACTATGAGTTGGTCGAGACAGTCAAGCGTTGCCTGGAGAAGGGTGTTCAGCAATCAGCGAGCGTGGAGACCAGCCCACGCAAACGGCTCTTGTGGGTGGTCGCCACGCCGCTGCACAGTGAGTCCGGCTGTCTGGTGTTGCTCAGGGATATGACCGAGCTTCGCCGTCTGGAGACCATACGACGCGATTTCGTGTCGAACATATCGCATGAGCTGCGCACTCCGATAGCCTCCGTCAAGGCGATAGCCGAGACGCTCCAGCAGGGAGCCATCGAGGACGGTGAAGTGGCGAGGGACTTCCTGGCCAAGATCAATGCCGAGGCCGACAGACTGGCCCAGATGGTCCAGGAGTTGAGTGACCTGTCACGGATAGAGAGCGGTCAGGCAAGGATGGACAAGGGGCCGTTCGACATGGGCGCGACGGTACAACGTGCGGTGGAGAGGCTGAAGGCGCAGTCTGACAGGGCCGGAATCGTGGTGAACGTCGATGTCGCTCCTGATACGTCGCAGGCCTGGGGCGACGCTGATCGTATAGAGCAGGTGCTGGTCAACGTCCTGCACAATGCCGTCAAGTTCACGCCGACAGGTGGCAGAATCTCCATATCCGTCGGTACCGGCGGTCAGGGCATCACGGTCTCAGTAGCCGACACGGGCGTGGGTATTCCGGCTGACGATTTGCCCAGGGTCTTCGAGCGCTTCTACAAGACCGATCGGTCCAGGAGCGGTGGCGGGACCGGTCTCGGCCTCGCAATAGCCAAGCATATTGTCGAAGCGCACGGCGGGCGCATATGGGCCGAGTCGGTCGAGGGACGCGGGTCCACTTTCACTTTCACTATTCCTCTTGCTCCGGGGCGTTAGTCCCGTTCCCCGGTCTTAACCAACTCTTAACCAAGCCTTAAGTACACCTTAACGGTACTCTGCTAAAGTCATGCTTGGCACGAGGTACCACCGTGGGAAACCGGCTGGCTCACTCCGGAAAGGTTGTACGGAAGGGAGGCAGAATGTGAAAACCGGAATGGTACCAATGAGACCACTGGACAAACAAGAAGGTGAGGAGCGAGCATGAGTTCTGTGACCAAGAGAATCCTGTGGTGGCTTAGTCTCTCGTTCATTCTCCTGGGGCTGGTTGCACTTTCTGGGTGTGGTGACGGCGAGGGGGGCACGAATGGCGATGGGCTTTCGGGCTCTATCAAGGTCATCGGCTCCAACACCGTAACGCCGTTATCCTCGGTATGGGCCGAGGAGTTCATGGACGTGCACCCCGACGTGAGCATTGCAGTCAGCGGTCCGGGGTCCGGCGTGGGCATAGCGGCGCTGATCAATGGCACGACGGACATATGCCAGGCCTCGCGGTCGATCAAGAGCGCGGAGGTCGAACAGGCGGAAGCCAACGGCGTGCACCCTTATGAGATCAGGGTGGCAATCGATGCGTTGTCAGTAGTAGTCCACCCCTCGAATCCCGTGAATGAACTGACGATAGCTCAGCTCTCGGATATCTTCTCGGGCAAAGTTACGAACTGGGAGGACGTAGGCGGCAATGACGCGGTGATAGTGGCTCTGTCTCGTGACACCAGTTCCGGTACCCACGTGTTCTTCAAGGAGAATGTAGTCCAGATGAAGGGGATGCAGACGGAGGATAAGAGCCTTGAGTACGGGAAAGACGTGTTGATGCTTCCGTCAACGGAGGAGGGCGTAAGAGAGGTTGCCAGGAACCCGAACGCGATCTTCTATCCCGGTCTGGGCTATGTCAGCGACGACGTGAAGCCACTCGCGGTCAAGAAGACGGCTTCTGACCCGGCGGTGCTGCCGACCGTGGAGACAGCCCTCGATGGCAGCTATCCAATTGCCCGCCCGCTGCTCTATTACACGGACGGGGAGCCAGAAGGGGTAGTGAAGTCATACATCGACTACTGCTTGTCCGAGGGTGGTCAGGAGAAAGTGATTGAGGTAGGCTACGTTCCCCTGCCGTGAAATCCGAGTGCACAACCATCAAGGAGTGTCGAGCAACCGGGCACGTAGAATAGCTTGAAGCGGATGCCATTCCTTCGGGAAACTGAGACGTCGGCTGCCAACGCCGTCGGCAAGGCCCAAGCTACGGGCCTTGTACGGCGTTGGCGCGTCGGTGAGAAGGTCATCGAAGGCTGGATTGTGCTGGCCGGACTGCTCACTGTCGCTGTGCTCCTGGGCATCGTAGCCCTCCTGATCAAGGAGGGGGTGCCCATCTTCTTCCACACCCCTCCCTGGGAGTTCTTCTTCGGGACGGATTGGTATCCGGTCTCGGAACCTCCCACCTTTGGCATTATGCCGTTCTTCGTTGCCACTCTAATGGTCACTGCCGTGGCAACTGCGATAGCGGTACCGGTGGGCGTAGCGTGCGCCGCCTACTTGTCAGAGGTCGCTTCACCGAGGATCAGAGAAACGGTCAAACCTGTCATAGAGCTGCTGGCCGGTATCCCGTCCGTAGTGATGGGATTCATTGGCCTGATGCTTCTGTCTCCCGTCATCCAGCAGATGTTCGACCTGAACACCGGCCTCTGCGGGCTAACGGCTGGAATCATGCTCGCGCTGATGAGCCTGCCGATCATTGTCAGTGTTTCTGAAGACGCTCTGAGGGCGGTTCCCGACGAGTTCAGGCTGGCGTCGTACGCTCTGGGTGCCACGCGTTGGGAGACGATCAGGCACGTGTGCATGCCGGCGGCGCTATCCGGGATCGCCGCAGCCGTAATGCTCGGTGTGGGCCGGGCTATCGGCGAGACTATGACGGTGCTGATGGTGGCCGGAGGTGCCCTCGCTGTGCCGAATTCTCCTACCGATCCCATGATGCCGATGACGGCGGCCATCGCTTCCGGCATTGGCAATGCGGTGAGGGGGGGATTGCAGTACCAGGCCCTGTTCGCCATTGGCTTGATACTCTTTGTCATGACCCTGGGCGTCAACCTGATTGCCGATAGGGTCCTCGAGCGGCAGAAGCGCAAGTTCGGGGGGTAGAAGTCGAGTGGCGTTTCGATGGATCAAGTCGCGCGCGTCTTCACAGCGAATAGCTTTCGTCCTGCTCGGCTTGGCTACCTTGATCGTTGTCATACCGGTTGCGTTCATTCTCGTGCAGATCGTTGTGAGGGGCGCAGGCACTATCAGTTGGGAGTTCCTGACGGACGCGCCGTCGCAGGCGGGCAAGGCGGGGGGGATAGGTCCGGCGATCGTAGGCACTTTGTACCTCATGGCGGGCACGCTGCTGTTTTCATTGCCTATCGGAGTTCTTGCGGGTGTCTATCTCACCGAATACGCCAGGGACACATGGCTCACTAGGTTGATCAACATGGCCATCATGAACCTGGCCGGCGTGCCCAGCATCGTCTACGGCCTGTTCGGCCTGGGTCTTTTCGTTCTGGCGATGCATTTCGGCATGTCCCTCCTGTCGGCCAGCCTTACTCTGGCATGTCAGGCACTGGCGATGACAGTCACAACGTCCAGGGAGGCGATCCTCGCGGTGCCCAGGGAGTACCGGGAGGGCAGCCTGGCGCTTGGAGCGACGAAGTGGCAGACGGTGAGGCACATTGTCTTGCCGCAGGCCCTGCCTGGCATAATCACGGGGGCCGTTCTGGCGATGAGCCGCGCCGCCGGGGAGACCGCCCCCATACTCGTCGTAGGCGCGGCATTCCTACTGCCGAGGCTGCCCGATAGCCCGATGGACCAGTTCATGGCGTTGCCGTATCATCTTTACACCGTGGCGGCACACGTGCCCGGCATGCCGGAGGGCACGCCCTGGGGCGTTGCGCTGGTGCTGCTGGTTGTGGTGCTGTCTTTTAACCTGACTGCCACAGCTATAAGACTGCGAGTCCGCAGACGGAGGATTGGCTCATGATTGCCACTGACGTGCAGAACAGGAAGTCGGCCATTTCGGGGAAAGCCAAGCTCACGACGCGGGTGGTCAGACTCCACTATGGTGACTTTCTGGCCCTCAAGGACATATCTCTGGAGATACCGGAACGTGCCATTACGGCCATTATTGGCCCTTCGGGATGCGGCAAGTCCTCCTTCTTGCGGCTCTTCAACAGAATGAACGATCTCATACCGAATGCCAAAGTTGAAGGAGAGGTGCTGTTGGACGACATCCCGCTGTATGGTGAGCCAATTGACGTGGTCGAGCTCAGGAAGCGCGTGGGAATGGTGTTCCAGAAACCCAACCCATTTCCCATGTCTGTATTCGACAACGTGGCATTCGGCCCGAGAAGGCACGGCAAGAGGAACCGCCGACAGCTCGAGGACATCGTGGAGAGAAGCCTGAATCAGGCAGCCCTGTGGGACGAGGTCAAAGATAAGCTGGGCCAGTCGGCTTTGGCTCTGTCCGGAGGCCAGCAACAGCGATTATGCATAGCGCGCGTGCTGGCTGTCGAATGCGAGGTCATACTGATGGACGAGCCATGCAGCGCACTGGACCCGATCGCCACTCTCAAGATCGAGGAATTGATGAGGAGTTTGGCCGAGGAGTATACAATCGTGATAGTGACGCACAACATGCAGCAGGCGGCCAGGGTATCCGACATGGCAGCTTTCCTCATGATGGACGAAGACAGGTCCGGCGTGCTCGTGGAGTACAGTGCTACGGCTCGCCTGTTCACCAATCCCAGCGACAAGAGAACCGAGGACTACATCACGGGAAGATTCGGGTAATCCGGCGCGGAGGTCACACTATGGACGTAAGAGGGAGCTTCCACAAGAGCCTGCGGCGCATACAGGATGAGGTGCTGGTGATGGGGAGTATGGTGGAGAAGGCCATCGCACGCTCTGTCGACGCGCTCAAGAAGCGGGATCTGGAGATGGCCAACCAGGTCTGCGACGATGATGTCAAGATCAACGAGAAGCGCTTCGAACTGGAGGAGAGGTGCATCCAGCTCATCGCCACACAGCAGCCGATGGCCAGCGACCTGCGGACCATAATCAGCGTTCTGAGCATCGTGGCGGAACTCGAACGCATAGGAGATCATGCGGAGGGAGTGGCGAAGATAGCGATCATGCTCGGTGATGAACCTCCGGTCAAGCCCCTCATCGACATACCCAGAATGGCGGAAAAGACGATGGAAATGCTGCGCCGCAGCCTCGATGCTTTCGTCAATAGAGACGCCGAGGCGGCGAGACAGATAGTTGTCGAAGACGACGAAGTCGATGATCTGTACAACCAGGTGTTCCGGGAGCTCATCACCTATATGGTGGAGGACCCTCGGACTATTACTCGAGCCACACGCTTGCTCTGGGTGGCGCACAACCTCGAGCGGAGTGCCGACAGAACCACGAACATATGCGAACGCGTCGTCTTCATGGTAACGGGGAAGATGGAAGAAATAGGAGCCTCGAAATACTAGGGTGGGGGCTGCCCGTCGCGTCCCCTTCAGGCCCGTGCCAGCACCAGCTTGCGCGAGACGAGTGTGAAGGCTGCGGCTGCCAGGACGAGGGGTATCAGGTATAGCATCACCTGGGGCAGCCCCACGTAGTGGTCGTTCGTGGCGAGCCTGGTTAGAAGGCTGAACGGGGAAGGTTCGATGAAGTAGGCGACACCGCCTACGGCAACGAGCGTCATCGAGTACACGAACTGGGCCCGCTCCCGGTCCTTGAAGTAGAGGGCTACGATGGCTGCGCCGAATGAGATCATCCCGGCAATGATCGCCGAGAGCAGCAGGACCAGGCCCAGGTTGGCTATTGAGAAGTTGTTGAACCGCAGCAGGACGGCCCAGAGGGCGCACTGCAGGATGGCGGCCAGGATGGCCGCGAATACCTTCGAGCCGAAGACCTGATTCAGCGATACGGGGGCCGACCAGAGCGTGTCGAGCGTCTTGTTCTCCATCTCCTCCGAGACCGTGTCGACAACGATGCTCCCCGCTATGAAGGCCGGGAACAGCATGAGTATCGGGACGATCACGGAGTATAGGAACTCGTAGTTGGTGTGTGGTTTCCCCTCGATGCCCTTGTAGTTGAGCTCCACTCCGTTGAGCGCCCGCAGGTAGTCCTCGTACTCCTTCAAAGGCTCGTTGAGGACCATCAGAATCAGCGTCTTCTCCGTGTCCACAGTGGGCAAGATCAACTTCATCTCGACGACACCTTCGGTCGGCTCGGGCACGTAGACCACTGTGTCGATCTGGCCTTCTTGAAAAGCCTGTTCGGCGGTCTCGGCATCAGCGTATATGCTGATCGGGAACCTTCCTGTCTGAGACAGGAGCTGAGTGAACGACCCATCGGTGTCACCCACAACGCCCACGTCCAGGGTGACCCGCGTGTTCTGGCCGATGGAGGCCGGGTCGTAGAACGACATCACCCCGACCAGGATCACCGAGGAGAACGACGCAATCAGGAACTGGATCAGTATGGCAAGGAGAATGGTCTTCTCCCGCTTGATCGACTTCAGCTCCCTTTTCACGAGTGTGAAGAACGTTCTCAAAACAGCTCACCTATGACGTAGAGGTTGTACAACGCATGCAGGATTGACCCCGCGACAATGGCCAGGGGGTAGAAGCGAGTCCCGAACCGCGAGGTCGCCAGACAGACGACCGAGGTGGCGACGAAATGCATGGCCAGCGGAGCGAATAGCAGGCCGGAGCTGAACAGGGCATCCATGAACATAGACTGAGACACGACGCTCAGGGCGAGGTAGAGCAGCAGCTTCTCGCCGAGCAGGAATCCGAGCGCCGAGGCGAAACACAGCAAGATCAGGGCCCTGCGGGACGCCACCAGCCCGTTCTTCAGAAGGACGGCAACGCCGACGGACTTGGCGATCTCCTCGACCACGACTGAGATGGCGAACAGCGCCCAAAGAGAGGCTGGCATTGGCAGATTCGAGGCCATGACAATGGAGGCGAGCTGGACCATGAACACCAGGGGGATCACGCAAAGGCTGAGGAAGAAGACCGAGAGATTCAGGTGGTTCGGGTTGATCGCCAGAGCGATGGCCTCGCTGATCTTCCGGTGAAGGGGCCTGAAGCCCATCAGGAACTCCTCGTTGAACATACGCGTTCCCAAGAAGACGGCAATGACGAACAGGAGGTACATTGGCATGGTCGACAGAAGATACTCCGTGACGCCGAATGACTCGCCCCTGTACATCTGGACGGCGAGCGTGAGGGGCGAGATGTAGCTGAGATTGCTTACACCGGAGAACATGGCCGGGGCGACGAGATACGCCGTTATCACCCACACGGCCAGAACAGAGAAGAAGGTCTGGTCCTTGAACGTCCTGTAGAGCAGCGCCACCATCAGGTAGATGGCCATGATGAAGAGCATCACCGGAATGAATATGGCCAGCCCCAGTGGCACGTTCCCGCCGAGCAAGAGAGTGATGCCTATGATGCAGACGATCGCGTATCCCAGATAGGGCAACATCTTGCCGAAGATCACCTGCAGCGGCGTCACGGGAGCGGACATCAGGATGACCAGCTTGCGGTTCGTCTTCTCCTCCATGAAGCTGCTGGTGAAGAACACGCTGACGAAAAAGAGAGGAATGACGTACAGAAAGGCGAGGATTACCTGGGCCAGCGGCGTCGGCGGGTCCATCAATGAGGGCACTATGATATCCTCGTCGGAGACGAACTCGGCCTTGAACGCAGGCAGGCCTCCGGTACCGCCCAGGTTCTGCAGTTGGTCCCGTACCGCCTGATCGGTCATGCTCGATTGGGAACCGGGCTCCGGTTTGTCGGCGGCTGCGTTGCTCGCTTCACCAGCGCCGTTCCCGGTATCCGGCGTGCTGGTGATGGGGAGAACGGGCCCTGGAGGCACGGGTTCTCCCTCGGAGACAACCGCCGGTTTGGATGAGTCGATGATCTCGGACAGCGATAGGGTGTCGCGGCTGGACATCCTGCTTTTCGATACCTCCAGCTCGCGCACCTCGACCCGCAGGGGGAAAGCGCTGTCGATGTCGTACTCCTGTGATATCCTGACCAGCTCCGCTTCTTCGAGGTACTGCTTGAGTGCGCTGGTGGCGTACTGGGAGCGCGGGGCGCTGGTGGCGAACACATGACCGGGCCAGAGGTACAGGTCGATCGTGCCGTCCTGCAGAGCTGCCAGCCCGTTCTCCAGGTCCAGTTGCATGATGTTGAAGCGCTTGTCCTCAACGGGCGGCGCGTCTGGGGAGACACCTATGGTGTAGATGCCCTTCGCGAGCACCAGGTCCTGCTGGTAGACGGCGAAGCCCACGATCAGGGCCAAGACAATGATCGCGAGCACAAGCAGCCTCGGTCTCCCGGAGAATCGGGAGCGCAGGCGGGTCACCTCTCGCTTGGAGATTACGAGGATGCTTCTCATATACGTGCGAACCGGCGGTTCGGTGGTTTCCCTGGAAGCGTCCGAACCCGTACAGGTATTGTGTGAGGCCGACTACAGCTCGACTCCCACGATCGCACGTTAGCATACGTTGCATTGAACCTACAATGGGGATTTCCGGTACTTGCGGGTGAGAAAATAGTACCCCGTACAGGTTCAGGTAATTCGGCCTATCCGGCGGCGGGTACGAAATCCCTCTCACGTTTGCCCCTTTCGCCCCATGTTCATGGGCGGCGATCTGGCATACACTGGCATTGGGCATGTACTCAATGGACTACGCCCTGTTTCGGAATCCCCCGAACAGGCGGATACGTGAGGTTAACCGAATGGAAGCGGTAGTCAAGCTGAGCTCGGTCGTCAAGCGCTATGGGGACATTGAGGCAGTCAAGGACCTGGACCTCGATGTGGGAGATGGCGAGATACTGGGTATCATAGGTCACAATGGTGCCGGCAAGACCACTACCATCAAGATGATAGCGGGGCTCCTTGCTCCGACATCGGGCACCGTCGAGGTGCTGGGCACCGATATGGCGAAGGGCTGTACCGATGTCAAGCACTTCATCGGCTACCTGCCGGAGGAGAGCCCGTTATACGAGAACATGACGGTCACCGAGTACCTGCTGTTCTTCGCGGAGCTGTACGGGGTGCCTAAACGGCAAGCCAGGGAGAGGATAGACACGCTGCTGGACTCGCTGAAGCTCTCCAGCAAGGACAAGCTGGCAGGCGATCTCTCGAAGGGCATGAGACGCAAGGTGGCGATAGCGCGCACATTGCTGCACGATCCGAGGGTGCTGATCCTCGATGAGCCGAACTCGGGGCTGGACCCCTTGACGTCGTTCTTCATCATCGACTACCTGAAGACTTTGAACAAGCAGGGCAAGACCATCCTCCTCAGTGCGCACAATCTGTTTCACGTGGAATACATCTGCGACAGGGTCGCCATCATGAGGAACGGGGAGCTGATTGTGTGTGACACTGTGGAGGCAATGAGGGACAGTATCGGCAAGCGGGAGTACGAGATACTGTTCAAGGCCGAGGCCGATCTCGATTACGACCGACGCGAGGACAACTACGTCTTCCGTGCTGCCGACGTCGGCAAGATAGCCTCGCTGCTTCAGGCGATATCCGAGAACAACTGGGCGCTGATAGACCTCTCGGTGCGCCAGTCGGCCCTGGAGGACATGTACATGGGCCTCATGTCCGAGGTAGCCAGCCGCTAGGCGGCGACGGGAGCTATCAGCTGGTCGTCTGTCTAAACCGTCACGGCCTGCAGTACGTACTCATGATGCGGCGAGGCTGCCGAACGTAGACAGTTCGCCGAGCACTTCCACGAGGCTCCACGTATCCATCTCGTCGATCCTGTACAGTCTGCCGCCGCTTGCCTCGACTATGTCGGCGTTGTACCCGAGGCACAGCAGCTCATCATCGGTGTCTATTGCGATCAGGTGAATGCCTCGCCGCTTCATGTCCCTGGCCAGGGCGATGGCTTCCTTCCTGGCATTATCAGCGATCGGGACGTTGCCCCTCCCGTCTGACACGAGGACCATGATGGGAATGACGTCCTTGTTCTTCCAGAGCTGAGTCTGCAGCAGTTGCATACCCTTGTAGATTCCATCGGCTAGGGGTGTTCGGCCTTCGGTCGGGAGGTCGCGAAGGCACTTGGCAGCGAGCTCGACGCTGGATGTGGGTGGTAGGTGCACACTCGCCCTCTCGCCCGCCACGGCAACGAATGCCACCTTGTCCCTCTTCCGGTAGGCGTCCTCCAGCAGCGTTATGACGCACTGACGCGAAAGCTCCATGCCGCGCAGTGTCGCCATCGATCCCGAGGCATCAACCACGAACACGATCACGGAGGATACTTTCTTTGCCCTGATCTTCTCGCGGAGGTCCTGCGTCCCTATCTCAAGGCTTCTGGTCCTGAGGGCGGTGGCCCTTATGGTGGCATCGATGGCGATGTCGGTGGTCGGTTCGCCGGGGATTCCGGCCTTGACATACTTGCCGCTGTGGGTACTCAGGGTGGGGGCCCGCCTCCCGGACCCCGTTCGCCGGTGCTTGTCCTTGCGCAGTCTGATGTCAACTGGCCGCGGGGCCTGCCTGGGATGAATGGCCTTGAGTCTGCTCCCAGCTTCTGCGCTACCTGTGTGCGGCTCTCCGTCGTCGGATACTTCGGCGCTGGTAGAGCTGTGGCTCGTGTCGCCTGATGCCCGAGCGGTCGCCGACCTGCGACGGATGACCCCGTCTACCCTCTCGGCTACCGGTTGCGGCTCTTCGAATGGCATTCTTCGCATCCTGTGGGGCAGAACGAGCTCCGCCGCGACTCTCAAGTCGACCTCGCGCACCTCCCGTCTGCCGTTGAAGGCCGCCACCGTCTTCGCGGCCCGGGCCATGAGGAAGTCAGCCCTGTGTCCCTGCACCGCGAACTCCGTGCAGATGTCGGCCACGGTGTTCCCGGTGGT
>CAZGDV010000071.1:0-14382 GCA_964524995.1 uncultured Dehalococcoidia bacterium
GACTGGAGTCCATACTCGAGGGCAGCGCGGAGGGCATCATGGCCGTCGACTCGCAACGGCGAATCACCGGCTTCAACTCCGCCATGGAGAGGCTGTTGGGATACCCCAGGGAGGATGTGCTGGGGAAGCAATGCTCCAGGGTGCTCGGCTTTCGCGACTGGCGGGACAACGACCTCTGCGGCGAGCGCTGCCCGATGCGGTCGGTGCCCGCGAGACCGCGCCCCGTGTTCCAGCAGCAGGGGAGGATCACAACGAAGGACGGCCAGACGGTGGACGTCGAGATGGTCTACTCGATCGTCCGCGCACCCGATGGCAAGCCGCTGAACGCTGTGATAAACGTCCGGGACATCACCAGGCTGCGCGAGGTCGAGAACCTGAGGTCGACCTTTCTCTCGATGCTCGGCCACCAGCTACAGACACCGATCTCCATTATGAAGGGCTACACCAGCACCCTGGCGCGCGGGGACGGCAAGTGGGACGAGGCGGTGATGCGCCAGGGCCTGCAGGTGATCGAGGACGAGGCCGACCGGCTCAGCAGGATAGTTAACAGGCTGCTGCTCGCCTCGCGCATAGAGTCTGGAACGCTTACTCTGAGGACAGAGCCGGTCCAGTTGAAGAGCCTGGTGGGCAAGGTCGTCCGCCGCTTCGAAGGCCTTGCTCCCACACATGAGTTGGTGGTCGAGACAGACAAGGGTCTGCCACCCGTACAGGCAGACGCCGACCTGATGGAGGAAGTCCTGGGCAACCTCATCGACAACGCCATCAAGTACTCGCCTGACGGCGGCGAGATCACCATATCGGCGGAGATGGGCGAGGGCGAGGTTGCGATAACAGTCGCCGACGAGGGAATCGGCATCCCGAGGAGAGACCTGGAAAGCGTGTTCGAGCGCTTTCACCGCGTGGACAGCGATGCCGTTCAGGCTGTCCGGGGGATCGGGTTGGGCCTGTTCATATGTAGATATATAGTGGAGGCGCACGGCGGCGCGATTTCGGTGGAGAGCGAGTTGGGTCAGGGCTCGCAGTTCACGGTCACTCTGCCGCTGGGAAGCGCCGGACACGAGCAATAGGAGGCAGCGGCAGGCACATGGCTTCCGAGACAACCGTGCTGGTAGTCGACGATGAGCCGAGGATGGTCCGGTTCATATCGATGAACCTGGAGCTGGAGGGGTTCCGCGTACTCGAGGCATCCAACGGCCACAAGGCGATCGAGATCGTGGCCAGGGAGTCTCCCGACCTCGTCGTACTGGATATCATGATGCCGGAGATGGATGGTTACGAGACGCTGGGCAGGATTCGCGAGTTCTCCCATGTGCCCGTCATCTTCCTCAGTGTGAAGAGTGAGGAGGCAGACCGCGTGAAGGGGCTGGACCTCGGGGCCGATGACTACCTGACCAAGCCCTTCAGCCCGAGAGAGCTGGTCTCGCGAATCAGGGCGGTATTGAGGCGGGCCAAGGTGACAGGGCCGGGTCAGGTGTCCATCGTGGAGGTCGACGACTACCTGCGGATCGATTTCGAGCAGCGGAAGGTGATCGCCGGAGGCAAGGAGATCAAGCTCCGGCCCACCGAGTACAGGCTTCTGAGACACCTGGTCTCCAACGCAGGACGCCTTCTCACCCATGAGAACCTGCTATCGAAGGTGTGGGGGCCGGAGTACCGCGACGAAGACCACTACGTCAGGCTGTACGTTACCTACCTGAGGCAGAAGATCGAGAGGGACCCCAAGAACCCCGAGTACATCCTCAGCGAACGCGGCCTGGGATACCGGTTCAAGGAATTGGACAAGAGCTGAAACGCAAGGGCTCGTTCGATTGGGCCCTGAGTCTGTGCTTGTTGGCCCGCTCCCACGAAATCGTCCACCCCAAGCCTGCTGAATCTCCCCTGGCTCTTCTGCTATAATGCTCGTGAGCGCTGACCGCAGCGAGTCCAGACATGATACCAACAATCAGCCCCCAGGAATTCGTCGCCAAGTGGAGTAAGAGCACTCTGAGGGAGCGTGCCGGTTCCCAAGAGCACTTCATTGATCTCTGCCGTTTGATAGGCCATCCGACGCCTGCTGAAGCCGATCCGGTTGGGGACACGTTCACATTCGAGCCTGGCGTCGAGAAGCAAGGAGGCAAAAAGGGTTGGGCAGACGTGTGGAAGAGAGGCTGCTTCGGCTGGGAATACAAGGGCAAACACGACAACCTTGAGAAAGCCTACGAACAACTGCTTCTGTATCGAGAGTCCCTCCTTAATCCTCCACTATTGATCGTATCTGATATGGAGCAGATCATAGTCCACACGAACTTCACGAACACAGTCAAACAGACACTGACGATTACACTTGACGACTTGCTTGTGCCGGAGAAGCTATCAGAACTACGTGCAGTATTCTTCAATCCGGAGGCCTTCAAGAGCGCCCAAACACCAGAGCAGGTAACGGAGGCTGCAGCCACCGAATTCGCTCACCTTGCCGACCTGTTGCGTGGTAAGGGCGCAGAGGCCCATGAAGCCGCACACTTCCTTATCCGGCTGCTGTTCTGCCTGTTCGCCGAAGATATCAGTCTACTCCCCAAAGACCTCTTCACGGAGCTTGTGAACAGCACAAGGAAGCAGCCCGGTGCTTTTGCCGATCAACTCAGGGTGCTTTTCCGGGCGATGACGTCCGGTGGGTGGTTCGGGTCCAACCAGATACGGCATTTCAATGGGCGACTATTCGATGACGATAGCGTCCTGGAGCTTGGTGCCGAGGGGCTCGACATACTAGCCAAGGTAGGCACACTAGATTGGTCCAACATCGAGCCATCGATCCTTGGCACCCTGTTCGAGCGCAGCCTCGACCCCGACAAGCGGTCGCAGTTGGGAGCGCACTACACGAGCAAAGACGATATCAAGCTCATCGTGGAACCGGTGCTCATGGCCCCGCTGCGTCGAAGATGGGAAACCGTTCTCGCGAATGCCCTCGACATAGTGGCGCGGCGTGACAAAGCAGAGACAAAACGCAGTCGATCGAATCTTGACAAGGCATTGAGTGAACACTTGAGGCAATTCGCGGAGGAAATCGCACACACCCAAGTGCTCGATCCGGCGTGCGGCAGCGGCAACTTCCTGTACATCGCCCTCAAGGAATTGCTGAATCTGGAGAAGGAGGTCATCAACTTCGCCTACACCAACGGGCTGACGGCCTTCTTCCCCAGCGTTTCCCCTGCCCAACTGCACGGCATCGAGTACAATCCATATGCGCGTGAATTGGCGCAAGCTACTATTTGGATAGGCTACATCCAGTGGTTGCGAGAGAACGGCTTCGGTATACCCAGCGAGCCGATACTCAGGCCGCTGGACAACATTGTCTTGACAGATGCCATCATGCAGTTTGAGGACGGGACACCAGTGGAAACCGGTTGGCCCGAGGTTGACTGCATCATAGGCAATCCGCCGTTCCTGGGCGGCAAACTGCTGCGCAGCTACCTGGGTGATGAGTATGTTGATAGCCTGTTCGCCCTGTATGAAGGGCGAGTGCCACGCGAAGCTGACCTGGTCTGCTACTGGTTCGAGAAGGCACGGGCGATGATTGCCAGCGGAAGAACAAAGCGAGTTGGACTGCTGGCAACTCAAGGGATTCGTGGAGGCGCGAATCGCAGAGTACTCAAGCATATCAAAGATACAGGTGACATCTTCTGGGCACAGTCTGACCGCAACTGGGTTCTGGAGGGTGCTGCGGTTCATGTCTCAATGGTAGGGTTCGACGACGGAAGCGAGTCGGTTCGAATGCTGGATGACACGCCTGTGGCTGTTATCAATGCTGACCTGACAGGTACAATCGATCTTACCAAGGCAAGGCGATTGCATAAGAACGCTGAGCTTGCGTTCATGGGTGACACCAAAGGCGGAGCCTTTGACATCAGTCTTAGTACTGCTGAGAAGATGCTCAAAGCGTCACCGAATCCGAATGGACGCCCCAATTCGGAAGTCGTGAAGCCCTGGATCAACGGTCTGGATATCACAAGCAGGCCGAGACAGATGCGGATTATCGACTTTGGCATTGACATGCCAATGGAGCAGGCTAGCTTATATGAAGCCCCATTCGAATATGTCAGGACGTATGTCAAACCACAACGGGAATCATCGAAGACCACAATCAAACAGTGGTGGCTGCATGAGCGGCCACGCCTTGACATGCGAAGAGCGATTGCCCCACTTCAGCGCTACATAGCGACTCCACGGGTTTCGAAGCATCGCCTTTTCGCCTGGATCAGCGCTGAAACTCTAGCCGATTCAGCTACTATCGTCATAGCACGCGATGACGACTACTTCTTTGGCGTGCTTCAAAGTAAGGTTCACGAACTCTGGGCACGGAGGATGGGTACGCAACTACGTGAAGCAGAGAGCGGCTCCCGCTACACACCCACATCATCGTTCGAGACATTCCCGTTCCCCTGGCCACCCGGGCAGGAGCCTGCGGATGATCCCCGGGTTGCGGCGATCGGTGAGGCGGCACGCGAGCTTGTAGAGAAGCGTGATGCATGGCTCAACCCTCAGGGCACACCACAGGACCAACTGGAAAAACGAACGCTGACAAACCTTTACAACGCGCGTCCGACATGGCTCGACCTGGCACATCGCAAGCTCGACCAAGCGGTGCTCGATGCCTATGGTTGGCCATACGACTTGACGGACGAGCAGATACTGGAATGCCTGCTGGCACTCAACCTGGAGCGTGCAGCCGCAGGGGCCTAGTTCCTGGTGACCCAAGTCAGCGTAATAGCGCAGATTCTTCGCTTCGCTCAGAATGACATCCGAATACTATGTCACCCTGAACGGAGTGAAGGGTCTCCTACTGCGAAACGACGTAACGCCTGTTTCTGTCATCAAGTACTAGCCCCCCTCCACCCCCGATAGACATCCGGCGCATGGTGTGTTAAGAATAGGGGGTGCCCGTCGACTGTCCCCTCCATGCCGCACCTCTCGAACGAAGGAAGCCCTGGTGGCAATAACGCTGTTCAAGAATCCGGCGCTCAACGACCCGGTACTCATAGCTAGCTGGCCCGGCATCGGGAGTATCGGGACTGTCGCAGTTGACGCCCTGAGAAGGAGTCTCGAGGCCGAAGAGTTCGGGGGGATCGAGCCCTGGGAGTTCTTCTACCCGAAGAAGGTCCTGATAAGGAGCGGTGTGCTGGAAGACATCGAGTTCCCGTCGAGCAGGTTCTACTACAAGAAGATGGCGAAGAGGGACCTGATGCTCTTTCTGGGGGAGGAGCAGCCCAGCGACGGAGGAAGGGCTTACGCGGCCGGCGAGAAGGCGTATCGTATGGCGAATCTTGTGCTGGACGTTGCCCAGCAGTTCGGCTGCAGGAGAGTTTACACCTCCGGCGCGGCGGTAGCCGCCGTGCACCACACCGCCAGGCCGAGGGTATGGGCCGTACCGAACAGCGAGCACCTCATCGATGAGATAAGCGACTACGACAACACCATCCTCATGTCGGACATCGAGGGCAGAGGCGGGCAGGGAAGCATCACGGGGCTCAACGGCCTGCTGCTGGGAGTGGCCAAGATGCGCTCCCTCGAAGCCATATGCCTGATGGGTGAGATACCCATCTACCTGCAGGGACTCCCGTTCCCCTACCCCAAAGCGTCGAAATCGGTGGCGGAGGTGCTGGCGAAGACCCTCGGACTGGACATAGACTGGGAGGCGATATCGGCAATAGTCGAGGCCAGTGAGAAGGAGATCGAGAAGCTCTACGCCGTGTTTCCGGCGGAGATCAAAGAGCAGTTGGACAAGCTGCGGGAGGCGAGCCGGCCTCAGAGCGCCGATCCCGGCCCTATAACAGAAGAGGACAAGAGGCGGATTCTGGAGGACATCGACAAGCTCTTTGGCAGAGAGTCGAAGGAAGACTGAGCTATGCGTGAAGAGGACTACCGAATCCATGGCCAGTTGGGTGAAGCTCCCACCACCATGGTAGTGACCTGGTGTGATGATGCGGGCGGCCTGGGAGATAACGTCGCGCAGCAGCTTGTGGCCCAACTGGGATGTGAGGAGGTCGGTGAGATCGAGGTAGTCAACTTCTTCGCCCTCGGCGGCGTATCGGTCGAGAACGATGTCGCCCAGTTCCCCGAGGGCAAGTTCTACGCATCACCCCAGAGGCAAATCGTGGTCGTCAAGAGCGACCCGCCGGTATCGGAGTGGTACGCATTCCTGAATGTGATCCTGGACGTCGCGGAGCGCCACTGCTCCGTGAAGGAGCTGTACACCATCGGCGGCATGGTCTCGATGAGTGCCCACACGACACCGAGGCAGCTGCTTGCGATGGCAGGCTCCACAGAGTTCAAGAAAGTATTGAGCCAATACGGCATCACCAGAGACATGGACTACGAGACCCCTGACGGGCAGAGGCCAACGTTGAATTCGTTCCTGCTGTGGCTGGCAAAACAGCGGGGCATCCCGGCAGCAGGGCTGTGGGTGCCGGTGCCGTTCTACATGGTTAACGGCGAGGACCCCAAGGCATGGCGAAAGGTGCTGGAGTTCCTCGACACCAGACTCGGCCTGGGGCTGGACTTCTCGGATATCGACGAACAGGCCAAGAGCCAGGGAGAGCGGATAGCGCAAGCCCTGGCCAGGGCGCCCGATCTGCAGGAGAGCGTGCAGAGGCTGGAAACCAACCTGATGATAAGCCAGGAAGACAGCGAAAGACTCGTTGCCGAGATGGAGAAGCTGTTTCGGCAACGTGGCTAGACCCACCGAGTTCTACATTCGTCTTGAGTAAGGCTCAACTCCGGCCCACCATATCCCTCGAATTACCTACGTGCCATAGGAAGAAAGTCCGTCTTTACACAAGCTTGATCGTAGGGTACTATTCGCCCGACAACGCAGAGTCCGAGGAGGCAATTGGCGCTCCGCACAGCTTGTGCATTCTGGTCCGACAGCTACAGTTCACGGAGATTTTGTAGAAAGTCGCAAATTCTCCCATCTACCCCCTTGACAAATCCTCCAAGATGGAGTATAGTGACTATTGGTCAATGGTGATACAGGGGTGAATCAGGGGAGATGGTGAGAACAATGCATTTGCTGATAGCCAGATACGAGGGCGACCCCGAGCGGAAAAGGATCGAATACATCCTAGACAAGTGGAAGGAAAAGCTGCGCATTACGAAACCGGAAGGGATCATCTCCATCGTGGACGGCGAGGGTCTTGAGGATTTCGTCGAGGAATTGTACTCCAGGACGTCGAGGGCCAACGTTAGCCTCTATCGGATAGAGGAGCAGGACGTTGACGTCGAGAAGGGCCAAAGCGAGATCCGGATGATACTCGATGAGAAGAAGGAGACCGTCGATCGTCTCATCGGGTTCGTTATGGCCAAGCAGAAGGCGATTCTCAAACACGAACGGAAGGACCCGCTCCAGAAGACCTACGAGCTGATCACGAAGAAGGGGAAAGCTGAGGTCTCCGTTACATTGCGCGAGGACAACCACAAGGTCGATATGCGGCTCAAGATATCGGGGTATGGTGAGGTCGTCGAGTTCCTCAGCAGCAAGCTCGACGAAGAACTCAGATACCTGGAAGGCAGGTAACACCATGGCTGACATGTCGGGTGAGGACTGGAAATCGTTCAAAGACGAGGTCGTACGAGCCGTCAACGCGGTGCTGGACAGCGACCTGGAGCAACTCCGCCGGAGGGATGAGGTCAAGAGGATCGACCTCTGGAACCAGATCGAACACAGCCAGAACGTCTTCGACGACGAGTACTCGACCCGTCTTCCCAGGGACATAGCTATGGACACGCGGAGCAAGTTCGCCCTATCGAAACTGCTCCTTGCCGCAGCGGCGCACGTGAACGGCGAGGAGAGCCCGGTCATCAACCAGTTCAACGAGAAGGAACTCACGCTTGTCGAGAACTTCGAGAAGTTCAACGTGTTCGACATCCTGTCGACCCAGGAGATAGTCGACAGGATCGCCAGGCGTGGCGATATATACCAGCTGGTCAAGGAGTTCTACGAGGGACAGTACTCCGACCTGGACGCCCTTCTCGATGACCCCAGCATAGAGAAGGACCTGAAGTACGCCTTCAAGGATAAGTACAGGAAGCGGCTCGACGGCATAGTGCAGGGCGTCCAGGCCTACGTCGGCAAGTACGGCCCGATCATGGTCGTCGATCAGATCGAGCAGAAGGTCTGGGACGACATCAAGAAGTCGGAGGAGGAGAGAAGGAGCATCGCCGACACCCTGCGACGCCGCATGGCCGACGTCGCTTCCAAGCTCCAGGGGCTTGATGACGTGGAGAGAGCGGGTGACTCGTTCCGGGACAGGCTCCGTGAGATCGAGCGCCAGCTCCTGGCCGGCGTCACGCCCGGCGATTTGGGCTCGCTGGAATCGGAGAAGGACCGCCTCGGCCAGAGCTACCTCGACTTCGAACGCGAGATCGTCGCTCTCCTGGAGGCCACCGAGGAGAAGCACCGGGAGCTGGGAGCCAGGGAAGCCGAGCTCGAGGGAACCCGCCAGGAGTACGAACAGCAGATGCAGGAGGACAAGCAGAGGCTTGTTGAGAACGAGCTTCGCGAGATCGAGGCTCTCAAGGACGAGCTGGACGAAGAGGCGAGGTCTCTTGAGGAAGAGAGGAACTCCCTGCAGCTCAAGCGCGGCGAGATGGACGACCGCCTGCAGCAGATCAACGACGTGCTTGAGGGCAAATCCATCCGCTTCACCACCAAGGAGGACGCCAAGCTCTGTGAGCTGAACCTGATAGCGCGGTTCGACACCAAGATGCAGGCTTTCCCCGTCAAGCTGTACTCACCGATCGAGAAGAAGACGCACGAGGTACGCTCGTGGAACAGCGAGTCGCACCTGAGGTACAGCGAGGGCGGCGCGCCCGACTGCCCGTCGAACGCCAGGTCGCGATACATCGTCGCCGACAGGAAGTACGGTTTCTTTGGCGAGCGCGTGAAGAAGGTCGTCGTAGAGGCGGTCTCCCTCAACCACCTGCGGGAGTTCGAGGAGTACGGGTTCGACGTCCGGCGCGTCAACCTGGCTGAGTTCCTCAATCTGGTATCGCGATTCATCGACAGCGCGGAGATAGGCCGCTACTTCCATGTGCTCGGCATCGCCTCACCGACCGGGTGGGACGAGCGAGTCGAGAAGGAGCTGACCTCGACCGAGTTCGCTCACAACTACGTGAGCAGGAACGTTTCGATCTGCCTGGTGGACTCGGTGACGGGCGACATCGCCTACAACCCCGTCGATGAGCGCATAGCCAAGCTCGCGGGCTACTTCACCCCCGAGTTCAATCGCGAGCGGGTCGAGCGGATCAGGAACCACATCCTGGACGCGGTCACCAAGAGGGACTACATAGTATTCGATGACGTGGTAGAGGAGACCAAGGAAGACAGGGCCTCGGTGAACAAGGCCTTCCACGACCTGGACAAGGAGAAGAAGGTCCACCTGAGGTATATCAAGGGCGTCGGGCTGGTTGCTGAGCCACCGAGATGATGGAGCCGAGGTTGCGAGCGCTGTTCAAATGAGCGCTTGAGATTCGAGGAGACAGGCTATTCAAGGAACGTAAGGAGGTCAAGACAATGGGTATCGTCGACAGAATCAAGGGCAATCCGTTCGAGAAGCTGAAGAAGGAAGAGCTGACCGCGGAAAGGATCAGGCTGGAGAGGCAGGAGAAGCTCAAGATAGCCGAGGTGGACAAGATCTCGGCGCAGAAAAAGGACATGTTCAACAAGGGCTTCAACGCCAGCGAGGGCGAGCGGCGGACGCTGGCCAGGAAGATCCAGCAGCTGGACCACAAGGTCAAGCTGGGCAACATCAACCTGAAGAAGGTCAGCGACCAGATCCGGGTCGTGGACAACATGCTCTTCATCCAAGAGAACAAGGCCATGCTCGAGGAGAAGGGCCTGACCAGCAAGCTGCTGAAGCTTCCCAGCACCAAGCTGGACGAGTATTTGTCACAGGTGAACATCAAGGACCAGGTGGCGTCGGGCAATCTCGACCAGCTGCTGCGCACCATGGAGGCCGAATACGGCCTGATGGGCGAGACCGAGGACGATGCGGCCACCAAGGACCTGATGGACATCTGGTCCACCAGCGACGTCAGCGAGGCCGACGAGGTCTTCAAGCAGTGGGACAAGGAGAAGGCCGCCGCTGCCGACGAGGACCTGGAGGCTCTCTAGTTACTTCAACGCAGGAGGCGCATCCCTCTCGGACAGGTCGACTGCCATCGGGTCAAGCCTCCTCGTCGATGGATGCGATTGAGCTTGGCTGTCCGCCAGGGACCGCCAGGCCTTCGCACTAGTAGAGGCAGAGGTGACGGGCATGGAGTTGAGAGACGAGGTCAGGAGCCAGTTCGAGCGCTCTCACAAGCTGGCCAAGAAGTACTATGACTCCGGCAAGACAGCGAAGGCAAGGGTGGAGTACCTGAAATGCTCGGGGTTCCTGAAGCATCTCGCCGAGCTGTCGCCCCCGGAGCGACGGGGCAAGCTGCTGGAGCGTTCCAAGAAGTTCAGGGAGATAGCCGACGGCCTCCAAGACGGCAGCGTCAAGGTCTACACCAGCGGCATACTCCCGCCGGAACCCACCGAGACGAAGAGGGAGCGGGCTTCCGACGAGGACAAGACCAGGGACAGGGTCAAGGAACTGATCATGGTCGAGAAGCCCAAGATCAGATTCAAGGATATCGCCGGTCTTGACGAGGTGAAGGAGCGCATCAAGGAGGCGATAGTCTACCCCTTCATCTATCCCGAAGAGTACAAGTACTTCGGTGTAAGTCCGGGCGGCGGTATCCTGCTGTACGGCCCCCCCGGTTGTGGCAAGACCATGCTGGCGGCCGCGGCGGCAGCGGAGTGTGACGCAGTATTCATCAATCTCAAGATCAGCGACATCAAAGACAAGTACGTCGGCGAGTCCGAGAAGAACATTAAGCAGGTCTTCGAGGTATCGCGCTCTTACGAGCGGGCTATCCTCTTCTTCGACGAGATAGACGCCATGGCGGGCGAGCGCTCCAGCTCGCAACAGGGCCATGAGAGGAGCCTGGTCAACGAGCTGCTGGCCCAGATGGACGCCCTGGAATCGAAGGGCTCCCCGCGTAATTCTCTGGTACTTGCCGCGACGAACCAGCCCTGGAGCGTCGATCTGGCCCTGAGGAGATCGGGACGATTCGACAGCTCCGTGTTCATACCCAACCCCGACGCCAGAGCCCGAAAGAAGATATTCGAGCTGTCCCTTAAGGAAAGGCCGGTAGACAAAGCGGTCAAACTGGAGAAGCTCGCCGATATGACCAAGGGCTACGCCTCGGCGGAGATCGTCGAGATATGCGACAGGGCCGCCAAGATACCGCTGAGAGAGAGGCTCAGGGAGCACAAGAAGCGCCGGACCATTTCGACAGGCGACTTCGATCAGGCGATACGGGAGAAGAGCACTGTCCTTCCGGCCTGGTATGCCAGGGCGCTGAAGGAGATCCAGAGCAGCGACGAGACCGACATGTTCCTGGACCTCATCAAAGCAGCGAAGGAGTACACTCCGTCGGACAAGCGTCAGTTCGAGTGATTGAACATCGAGAGACCGGCAAACTCCGCGAAAGGAGCAAAGGCCATGGGATTCCTTGATCAGAGGCGACAAAGGAAAGAGATAGAGAGGGAGGTCAAGTTCAAGCAGGGCCTCTCCAAGGTGCGCAACTATGTGCAGAAGTGCAACCAGGCCCAGAAGCGCTACTGGGAGTTGGGCAAGAGATCACTCAAGCTCGGCGACCGGCAGCAGTTCGAGAACGTGGCCAAGGCCTACCTGCGCACCATCGAGACGGCCAACCGCTGGGAACGGTACCTGGTTGCCATGGAGACCATCTCGATCCAGAGGGACCAGGTGAAGGCCACAGGGGCCTTCGCCGAGTCCATGAAGGCGCTCACCGACTCCATGATGGCCGGGGCCAAGCCCGAGGATGTCACGAAGATGCAGATGGACCTGGAGCGGGCTCTGACCAGGGCCGAGACCCTTGACGAGACGCTGTCCGCAATCATGGACAGCACCAGCGACACAATCTTCTCGGGCGAAGGCCTGTCGGAGGAGGCGCTGCAGGAGGTCGAGGCCGCCATGAGCGGTGAGGCGGTCCGGGATACTAGCGCGGCTGTGCCGAACGACAGGATCAGCCAGGGGCTCAAGCGCATCGAGGACGAGATGAAGAAGGAGCTGAAATGAGGTTCCTCGTCAACAGAGGCGCGGAGCTGCTCGAAAAGGGCCTGCAGCAACAGAGGGCCGGCGACTTCAAGGCGGCCCGGGACACATTCCTCGAGGCTGCCAAAGTCATCTACAAGGCTGCGGAGCAGTCGGACCCGCCGCTGAAGGAGGCCCGAATCAAGCAGGCCGAGGAGCTGCTGCAGCGCGCCGAGGACCTGGGCAAGGCGGTGCAGCGCGGGCAGAGGCAGGCCATGCCAACCCAGGAGCAGCCGGGCGCGGGCGAGTCGGAGTGGCATGTGGCAGAGAAGCCCGACGTGAGGCTCGACGATGTCGCGGGTCTGGACGACGTCAAAGAGCAGATACGCATCAAGATGATATATCCCTTCACTCATCCCGAGATGGCGCAGCGCTTCAAGATCAAGAAGGGCGGAGGCATCCTGCTCTTCGGCCCGCCGGGAACGGGCAAGACCATGCTGGCCAAGGCTGTGGCCGCCGAGATCGACGCGGCCTTCTTCACGGTGAAGCCCTCCGAGATCATGAGCAAGTGGGTAGGCGAGGCCGAGCAGAAGATCGCCAGCCTCTTCGCACACGCGAGGCAGTACGATCGCGCAGCCATCTTCATCGACGAGGTGGAGGCCCTGGTGCCCAAACGCAGCGGTAGCGGCTCAACCGTGATGCAGCGCGTGGTTCCGCAGATCCTGGCCGAGATGGAGGGTTTCGGCACCCGCAAGCAGGACGAGAGCAGGGCCCTCATGTTCATGGGAGCCACCAACGAACCATGGGCACTCGACGAAGCCGTGATGCGCCCGGGGAGGTTCGACGAGAAGATATACATACCGCTCCCCGACGCCGAGGCACGGCGCAAGATACTGAGTCTACACCTCGAAGGCAAGCCGCTCGCCCCGGATGTGCTGATGGACGAACTGGTGCAAAGGCTAGAGGGCTACAGCGGGGCCGACATCCGCCGTATCTGCGAGAAGTCGGGGGACATTCCGTTCGTGGAATCGGTAAAGACCGGCGAGGCGCGCAACATCGAGATGCGCGATGTTCTCCGGGCCATAGGGGAAGTCAAGCCATCGGTGTCATCCCAGTCGCTGGAGAAGTTCGAGCGGTTCGCCAACCAGCCTCGGTAGCCCCGGTGCGTCAGCCACCGGTCACAGGAACTCGATGATGCGAACAACCCTTGGGCCTGTCACAGCCGCACTCTTGATCACTGGAGCGATACTCCTTGCATTCTCGACCGGTGCAGTGGCCCAGGTTGAGCCCATCGCCCCAGACGACCTCGCCAGGCATTTGCCCACAGCTCCCGAAGGTTGGGAGGGAAGCATACCCCACCAATCCACCTTCGTCGAAGGTGGTTACACCTACTCCTACGCTGAACGACAGTATCGAATTGGCTGGGAGGAACTCAGTCTTACCGCCGATGACTATGACTATGCGACGGTGTACATATACGATTCGGCCTACAACTACGCGCTGGACTGGTGGCAGTACTGGGATGAATTAATCGAGTTCGACACCGGCGATGACTACGCCGCGACAATGTGGGTCTACGATTACCCGGCCTGGGAGCTCTACGACTCGTACGCCCTGGAAGAACCGTATTCCAGAGTGGTCTTCCTTCAAGAGAGGTTCATCGTCATCATCACCGCCGACGAGTGGTACGCGCTTGAGGTCTTCACAGATGCAATAGACTTCGACGCGATTGCCTCGTTGGCGTGGTTGCCTGTCGCCACGCTCAGTCCTGTGACTACGCCCACGCCTTCTCCTGAGCCCGTACCACCGCCGTCACCCGACTACGACGGCCTTATCTTCCTCGGGCTGGCCGTGGTCGTGGTCGGCACCATTGTCTACGGCGTTCGACGTGTGTCGCGCCAGAGGCAAACGAGTGAAGCAGAGCAGAAAGCCGCAGAGAAACAAGCAGCAAGAGAGCGGCAGCGCGCCGCCCGTATCGAGAAGAGCAAGTCCGAGATAGTCGACATGATCGAGGAAGCTCTGCGGCACGAGAACGATAAGGGCGACTAGCTCACCCCTTTCGAGTAGGGTAGGGTGCATGAAGCGAAGCGGAATGCACCATCACTCAACCCCGCTCGCAACCCCCGTGAAAGGCGAACGTTGTCCTGCCCACCCACCCGCCCACGCACACTCGGGGGCTACGCCTTATCGGGTAGCGCGGGAGCATCCGCTCCCTTGTATCTTTACGAGAGGTAGTTAGTATGGATAATGCATCAGAGGGCGCGAC
>CAZGDV010000072.1:0-14339 GCA_964524995.1 uncultured Dehalococcoidia bacterium
AGAGCGCCTCCCTTGCACGGAGGAGGTCAGGGGTTCGAATCCCCTCAGCTCCACTGCGAACCCGCGATCACTAACACCCAACGCCTACCTTCCACTGAACCCCCAATTGGCCTGAATAGGGCTGGTTACCGCCTAGCGGAAGTCGTGGGGGATGCTAGCGCTACCTTCCACGCCAGTGCAGGTCATATGATAGGGTTGCAGCCAAGAGCTCTCGCCTCGATTGCCGATCCGCGACGACATCATCAAGACCCAACTCCTTCGCAAGCGATTTCTCAAGGAATCGCCTCACCGTGTTAAGCTGATGCGGGTCTACGTATGGTGCTTCGCCATGCAAGATGTTATCGCGGAGCCGCTTGAGGGCAGGTAACTGACTCAGGTCCTCGGCATTGCCAGCGAATCGAGCGTCCCAATATGTTTGGAACTTGTGGGCAAGGGGGTAGTCCGCTAGGCGACACAAAACCAGGTTGCGCAGGTTTGCGTCAATCTCCGGCCTAGCCACAGCGAAGTACTCCCTGAGTTCACTATGTTCTCGTCTCTCTGGCCTAGATTCGAGGGAAGCAAAGAACCCGCTGCAAAGCGCCTCCAAACCGATGAAGAAAGCAACAAACGAGTCCAACGGCGATTCGCTGCTTGCTCCCTTCTCATACCAACGGAGAGCTAGGCTCAGAGCTCTGTTGAACGGAGACAAGCGCAGAGATGTCAACCCTCGTTCAGGCGAAGCCGCTAACTGCGTGTCAAGGTGGGATTCGACAAGCTGCCTCAGAGGAAAATATACATCCCCACTCTCCTTGAGAACACTGCTGGAGTAGTGCTCCGAGAACACCTGCTCGCCTAGTATCTCCTCACCGAAGCAAAGCGTCAGTAGCCCAAGGGCAGCCTCCACATTCCTACGAGCAGTCTGTCTAGCTAACTCCTCGTCATCATCCCAGACAGTCGACAGAATCTCGATCAGGTCACCATCTGCCGTTATCTCCTGAATGATTCCTTCCACTGAAGAAGTGCCGTCCGTACTCTCTACCTCATCACGGAATCCAGTTACCCTGTGCCCCGTCATTTGGCCTTTTGAAAATCGAATGCGCAAGCTACGGTCGATAATGACAAATGGCTCCGGCCAGCTTGCCTTGATTGGTTGGATAACGAGGCGATAAGAGTAGCCATAGTCCCTTCCGAGAACCAGCTTGCTGGGCGGCCCATCCCATCCCTTTGGCCCAGGCCAGACATATGTCCAGCCATCACGCTCCCAGCGTACTCTGGCCAGATCGGGGGTCTTCGTCGAATCAGTGCCTGGACTGCCCCGCCAGCTAATTTGGTAATATTGCATCGGCGGCGACGTGACCAGGGATCCTTCGGGATCTGTATAGGGACCGTCCCAATGGCCGAAGCGCTCAGGACTATCGGCCGTTCTGGTAAACAGTTCAACGGTGTATCCGTTGGGCAGGCTAGCATCGAAGCAAATGAATCCTCTCTCATACTCTTCCTGAGTTAGAATCAACTCACACCTCCTTCTCGGTACCGAAAGACCGTCATATCTTCCCCCTGGACTTGCCCTCGGGGTCCAACACGTGCGAATACGTCGCAAATCTTACGCGGCAATTTTCAGGCCCTCACCTCGCCCAGGATGTGGTGTCTGCTATAAGTATAGTTCTCGCAATAGACTATCGCAAAAATGGGGGAACCAAGCAAGGCCAATGAGACTCGATGGATCGAACCTTCAATAACCTACGAGGACACTCCCACGCCAAACCTTCCCACCTCCGGGTCGTCGAGCAGCTCCCACTCCCCCGCACCCCCTCGCTGAGCGCGGCCACCTCGATGTGCAGCATGGCGATGCCGCAGTCCAGGCGCTTCGATATGTAGAAGTCGAAGGAGGGGCGATTGTCCATCGACACTGTGATGCTGTTTGGCTCGACGTGGAAGCGCCACGGCTGCCTGTTGACGGCCGAGGGGGCCAGTCGCGCGGCCTCCAGACCCGCCCGCACCCAGCCCGGCCATTCGTCGGCGGCAAGCCCCGAGCACATTTCCCCGAGCTGCTTGCGGCGGTGCGTGAGCCCGAAGCCGGTCATGAGCCTCTCCTCTCGGGTGAAGCTGTCGGGAGAGTGGCCCACGGGCGTCACGCAGAGCACCCTCTCGCCGGATCGGGCGTCCACCAGCGACGCGGCCACCTTTGGCCGGAAGAAGCCGCCGACCCAGCAGGTCGCCAGTCCCATCGCCGTAGCTTCGAGTATGATCCCCTCGCCCACGTAGCCCAGCTTCTCCTGGACGTGAGGGTCGCTCATGTCCCCCACGAAGGCGATGAAGGCGGGTGCGGCCTTGATCTTGCCGTAGGGCCCGACTGCGCCACGAAAGACCTTCTCCGGCGACTGTGTGACCAGCTTCGCGCGCACCCCGCTGAACGGTGTGAAGCCGGCGCAGAGCTGCTCCAGACGGGCGAGGGTATCCGCGTCGAGCGCCTCACCGGTGTACTGGCGTCTCGATCGCCTGGCGGGTATAGCCCGGTACCACCTGGAGAAAGGGATGTCCACGACTGATCTCCGTACGTGCCCCAAGGCCAATCTTGGGGGATGCCTCGCCGGAAGTCAACAAGCCGGGCGCACGTGGCGGCGCTATAGGCAAAGGGGAAATGGGGTGAATGAAACAGGACTCGTGTCCGGCCAGGGGTCTCTCGGGTGCTCGGGGGTCGCCTAAGCGCCCTTGCTCTTCTTGCGGCCGGACGTTGCAGCAGACTTGGAGGTGCCGTTGTTCCGGGACTTGGGAGTGGTCTTCTTGGCGGCCTTGGGCGAAGCCGCCTTAGCGGGCTGTGCCTGCTCTGGATCGCCCGTATCGGGCAGGCCACAGACGGTAAGCTCCTCCTGCTGGATGGCTAGCCAGTTGTTGCACAGGTCCATCATGACCGCGTGGGCGCGCTCGCTGGCGTTGAGCTTGCGAAGGATCGCCGTTACGTGTTTCCTTACAACGTCTTCGTCGACGCCCAGGATGGCGGCTATCTGCCTGTTGGAGTTGTCCTCGGCGATGAGGTTGAGGAACTGTATCTCCTTCTGCGTCAGCTTGGGGACCATGTCCTCGCCGGAGGCAGGAGAGGCACTCATGTCCTCGAAACGTTCGAGCAGCCTGGTGGCCACCCTGGGTCTCTCGTCGATCTCGTCGTTGATCGCGTACTCGCCTGCGGCGGCGCGCTGAATCGCGTCAGACAGTATCTCCACCGTGCTGTCCTTGCTCAGGTAGGCGGCGGCCCCGATCTTCATGGCATCGAAGAGGTCGTCCGCGTTGGGGTCTGAGCTCAACAGCACGACCCGGGTCGACGGATGATTGCGGACAATGCGCTTGCACAGCTCGGTCCCGTTGCCCGAAGAACACTGCACATCCAGCAGGGCAACATGAGGCGAGCTCTCCTCGATGGTCCTGAGCACAGCCTCCTGTCCCTGTCCGGGATCGCAGTCAACTATCTCCAGCACATCGAGGCCGTTGTGGTGTGCAAGCGCCTTGCGCACGCCGGCCCTGAAGATCGGCTGATCATCAATTATCAGGACTACTGTCTTCGGCATATGTCACCAAGATACCGGGGCTGTCTATGCGTTGACACGCTGGACTGTTTTGGCCTCCCGCGTCTGCTCCAGCAGTAGCACGGCGATATCCTCAGGCTTGAACCTTCTGTCGCCACGTGGCCCAATGCGATAGGCTTTGAGAACGCCCTGGTCACTCCACCTTCGAAGCGTGTTGCTGTGAACGTGGAGCAGCTGGCTTACTTCTCTTACGGTGAGCATCGTACTCGTGGTGCTGTCGATTCTCATTTCTACCTCCCTCTCGCCTGATGCCACCTGGTATCCACTATAGCCATCGCAGATTTAGGCCACAATCACCCAAACGTTCAATTTGGCGAGGAAATCGTATAGGGAAAGAAGTCCCGTTTTTGGAGGTTATGAGCGGTGGAGTGAATAGACAGTCCTCTTTTTGCCTGTACTGTAGTCCCTGTTACCAGCCCGACGCGCTCGCTTTGGGACGGCAGCGTGATGCATAGTCGGCTACCGGGGCCTTCAGCCAACCCGCCCGCTGATCGGAACACGTTGGCCTGCGCCCGTTGACGGTGCGGACTTTGTGCTGATATGATCGATTTGGACACGCGTAATGGAGAACACGAGCGGGTGACATTCCGCGATAAGCTCAGGGCCGCGTCGCAATCAAGCCGGAGTCTTCTGTGCGTCGGACTCGACCCCGATCCTGCCCTGATGCCCAGACTGGGTGTCTTCGATTTCAACCGCGAGATCATCGATGCGACGTCGGACTTGGCCTGTGCCTACAAGCCGAACCTCGCCTTCTACGAGGCATTGGGTGTGGAAGGGCTCCGGGCCCTGGAGAAAACGCTCGCGCATGTCCCGAGCCATATCCCGGTGATAGGGGACTGCAAGAGGGGCGACATAGGTAACACGGCCGCTGCGTACGCGAAGGCCATGTTCGAGGCCCTCGGCTTCGATGCCGTGACCGTCAACCCCTATCTCGGGGGGGACTCGGTCGCTCCGTTCGTCGAGTACGGTGACAGGGGCGTGTTCGTCCTCTGCAAGACCTCCAATCCCGGCTCGGCCGACCTCCAGGACCTGGAGTGCAGAGCTGACGCCCCTGCCGGCCGTGCGCGGCCCCTGTTCGAGGTCGTTGCATTGAAGGCGCGCGAATGGAACAAGAGTGGCAACGTAGGGCTGGTGGTCGGAGCTACGCATCCCGATGAGATCGCGGCCATACGCGGCCTGTGCCCGGACATGCCTCTGCTGGTGCCCGGCGTTGGCACGCAGGGGGGTGATCTCGCTGCGGCGGTCCGTCACGGGGCGGGCACCGGGGGGGGCGACCTGATCATCAGTGTGTCGAGACAGGTGATCTTCGCTTCGAGCGGAGAGGACTTCGCACAGGCCGCACGAGACGCTGCCCTGAAGCTGCGCGAGCGGATAGCAGAGTACCTGGATGCCGGGCAGTGAAGCCATGGAGTTCTGCCTCGGTGACGTTCTGCGATTGCGCAAGAAGCACCCATGTGGGAGCACCGAGTGGGAGGTCTTCAGACTCGGCGCTGACATCGGGATCAGGTGTCGCGGGTGCGGCAGGCGGCTTCTCGTGGAGAGGCGAGTCCTCGAACAGCGGGTGAAAGAGACCGTGTCACGCGGAGCGGGCGAAGCCGAATAGTGCCATCCGGGGTTCTGCTCGGAGGAGGGCCAAGATGCTGGAGAGCTTCGATGGAAGGATGCCACAAGTGGCCGAGACAGCTTTCGTGCACCCGACAGCCCGTGTCCGCGGAGATGTGGTAATAGGTGACTACTCCATCATCTGGCCCGGGGTCTCAATCACCGGTGACTGGGGCACTATCACGATCGGGAAGTGTACCACCATTGAGGACAACTGCGTCATCCACGTGGCCACACTCGAGAACTGGGAGAACGACGTGAGAGGTCTCCTCACGATAGGCGACTACGTTACTATCGGGCACGGGGCGATAGTGCACGGGAGGAGGATAGGAAACAGGGTGCTGGTTGGCATGAATGCCACTATTCTACAGGAGGTCGAGATCGGTGATGAATGCCTCATCGCCGCCGGCGCGGTAGTGACGGAGGGGATGCGCATTCCCAACCGGTCGTTCGTTGCGGGGGTGCCGGCAGAGATGAAGGGTGAGCTGAAATCGAGCCAAGCGCATTGGGTGGGGGAGGGATGGGAAGGAGCCGACTCCTACTATGCGGAGTACATCGAGAAGCTGCGGAAGTCGGTCATCCTGGAGTAGAGACTCAGCATGCCATCGACCACAACAGGGTACTACCCCCATCTGGAATCCAATTTACAGGCCTGGGAAGCCATGTTATAATGCATTGTTCGTGAGATAGAAGATAGGAAGGTCATGATCGACAGAGAGAAAAAGAGCTCCATAGTCGAACAGTACAGGCTCCACGAGAACGATAGCGGCTCGACCGAAGTGCAGGTTGCGTTGCTTACGGACAGAATCAACACTCTGACGGAGCATCTAAAGACACACAAGCATGATCATCACTCCAGGAGAGGACTCCTCATGCTGGTGGGCCAGAGACGCAGCCTGCTTACCTACCTCAATAAGTCAGATGTCAACCGCTACCGCCAGTTGATAGCGAGTCTCGGACTCCGGAAGTAGCTATCCGAGTCAATCCGGGACGTTCGCATACTCATTCGGGAAAGGGTGTATCCTCATGACATATGCTTTTCAGACAGAAATAGGCGATCGAGTACTCAAGATAGAAACCGGAAGGTTCGCCGAACAGGCCAACGGGGCGGTAACGGTCCAATATGGGGACACCGTCGTGCTGGTGACAGCCTGCGCCAATCCGGAGCCCAAGGAGAGCACAGACTTCCTGCCTCTCACCATCGACTATGAGGAGAGACTGTACGCAGCCGGCAAAATCCCCGGCAGCTTCTTCAGGAGGGAGGGCCGGCCCAGCACCGAGGCGATACTGGCCTGCAGGCTGACCGACAGGCCGCTGCGTCCCCTGTTCCCCAAGGACTACCGGAACGAGACGCAGGTGGTGGTGACCGTGCTGTCGGCGGACATGGAGAACGACCCCGATATCCTGGCGATCATCGGGGCTTCCGCCGCGCTCAGCATCTCGGACATCCCCTTCGGGGGGCCCGTTGCCACCTGCCGGATCGGGTATCTGGACGGTCAGTACGTCGTGAATCCGACCTACTCGCAACTGGAGCAGAGCATGCTGGACCTGGTTGTCGTGGGCACGAGATCGGGGACAGTAATGGTCGAGGGTGATGGCAAGGAGGCACCGGAAGACGTCGTTCTTGGCGCGATCGCCGCCGGCCAGCGGACCAACGAGGAGGTGCTCAAGCTGCAGGAGGAGCTGGTGGCGGCTTGCGGCCGCCCGAAGGCGGAGCACAAGCCAAGGGAGATCGACGCGACCCTTCAGTCCGAGGTCACTGCCGTTATCAGAGAGAGGATCGGAGAAGGAGCGGCGTGGAAGAAGCAGGCCGACCGTAGGGCGGCGGTGGCGCAGCTGAAGCAGGAGGTCGAAGAGAAGTTCGGTGCTACCCACTCCGCCCAGGACCTGGCACCGGCGTTCGATGCCGGGTTGAAGGACGTTGTGAGGTCGGTGATACTCGAGCGGGGCGTCCGGCCCGATGGACGGCGTCCTGACGAGATCAGGGAGATAACCTGTGAGGTGGGGGCGTTCCCTCGAACTCACGGCTCGGGGCTTTTCACGAGAGGCCAGACACAGGTGCTCACTATCGCCACCCTCGGCTCGCCGGGGGAGGAGCAGCAGATTGACGGTATAGGGCAGGAGGAGTCCAAGCGGTACATGCACCACTACAACTTCCCGCCCTTCAGCAATGGCGAGGTCAAGCGACTTGGCTCGCCGGGGCGCAGGGAGATAGGTCATGGGGCTCTGGCGGAGCGTGCCTTGATCCCGGTCCTCCCCGACGAGGCCGATTTCCCGTACACCATACGTCTGGTGTCCGAGGTGCTGAGCTCGAATGGCAGCACATCCATGGCCAGCGTCTGCGGGAGCACGCTCGCGCTGATGGATGCCGGTGTGCCCATCAAGGCCCCGGTCGCCGGAATAGCCATGGGGCTGGTGATGGGCGAGGACGGCAAGTATGTGCTGTTGACGGACATACAGGGGCTCGAGGATGCCCTTGGCGATATGGATTTCAAGGTAGCCGGCACCGCCGAAGGAATCACGGCGCTCCAGATGGACATAAAGGTGAAGAGCGTGAGCCGAGAGGTCCTGGAGGACGGGCTGAAACAGGCCAAGGTGGCGCGTCTGTACGTACTGGAACGCATGAAAGAGACCATCGCCGCGAGCAGGCCCGAGTTGAGCAAGTACGCTCCACGCCTGACTAAGATACAGGTTGACCCTGACAAGATCCGTCACGTCATCGGCCCGGGGGGCAAGATGATAAGAACCATAACCTCGGAGGCCAAGGTCACGATTGACATCGAGAACGACGGCACCATTCTCATTGGCTCGCCGAACGAGGACGCAACGCAGAAAGCGATCAAGATGATCGAGGAGCTCACGCGCGATGCCGAAGTCGGTGGGATATACACGGGCCGGGTTACGAGAGTGATGAACTTCGGTGCCTTCGTGGAGATACTGCCCGGCAAGGAAGGTCTCGTACACATCAGCGAGTTGGCCGAGCACCAGGTAGACAAGGTGGAAGACGTGGTCAAGGTCGGGGATGAGGTCACAGTGATGGTGACCGAGATCGATCGTATGGGCAGGATCAACCTGTCACGTCGTGCTGTGTTCGAGAAGGAATCAGGGGTGCCCAGGGCCCAGGTCGGTTCCGGCCCCCGAAGTGGTCCTGGCTATCCGCCGAGGAGACGGCCCGATTCGAGATACCAAGGTGGACAGCGCGATAGAGAGCGCCCAAGGGGTGGTGGTAGTGGGCCCAGGAGACCGTTCAGGAAGGATTGACGAGTACTGTAGTGAATAAGGAGCCGGCTGCCGATGTCACAGATAAGGGTGGCGGTGCACGGTGTCTTGGGCAAGATGGGACAAGAGGTGCTCCGTGCGGTCTGCCATGATGCGGACCTGCAGGCCGTTGGCGCGGTTGACATAAGGGCGCAGGGTGACGCTTTCCCTCTCCCTGATGGAACCGGCTCGATACCTCTATCGGCTGACCTGGACTCCATCATCACCAGCAGCAGTCCCGATGTCCTCGTAGACTTCAGTACCGCTAGCGCAACCATGCCCGCCGTGCGAACTGCGGTGGGGCGCGGCGTACGAATGGTGATAGGGACGACCGGGTTATCCCAGGCCAATCAGGACGAGATAAGGGAGCTGTGCGCGAGCCGGGGGGTGGGGGCGGTAGTCGCTGCGAACTTCTCTCTGGCGGCGGCCATCATGGTACACGCATGCCGCACCGCCGCCAGGTTCTTCGACTACGCCGACATAATAGAGATGCATCACGAGCAGAAGCTGGACGCGCCATCGGGTACCGCTCTGGCCACGGCACGAGCGATGGTAGATTCAAGGGGCGGTGCGTTCTCTTACCCGAAGAGGTCGGGGGGTGAAATGGCCGCCAGCCGTGGCAGCGAGTACGAAGGGATCGCGATTCACAGTGTTCGTATGCCCGGCCTGCTGGCGCATCAGCAGGTAACTCTGGGAGCGCCAGGGCAGACTCTGACTGTGAGGCTCGACCAGATAAGCAGGGAAGCCTTCATGCCCAGCGTTGTCCTGGCCAGCAAGAGAGTCATGGAACTGAAGGAGGCCGTGTTCGGGCTGGAGAGGATCCTCGGTCTGCAGGAGGAACAGTGTTAGGATCGTTGGTGATCAGGAAATACCATACGGCGATTGTGGGCGCTACTGGACTGGTGGGCCAGGAGTTCATAAAGATACTCCAGGAGCGTGATTTCCCCATGGCCTCCGTCCATCTGTTCGCGTCCGACAGGTCGGTGGGCAAGAAGATGTATCTCAACCACCGGGAGATCGAGGTGAGAGAGCTAACGCCTACGGCGTTTGATCCGGTGGACGTTGCGCTGTTCTCCGCAGGCACGGACATAAGCAAGCAGTTCGCACCCATAGCCGCCAGGAGGGGAGCCGTTGTCGTGGACAACAGCGCTGCCTTTCGGATGAACGCCAAGGTTCCCCTGGTGGTCCCGGAGGTGAACCCGGAGGATATGGAGAACCATCGTGGTATCATCGCGAATCCGAATTGCTCGACGATCCAGATGGTGGTCGCGCTTCACCCGCTCCACAAGGTGAACCCGATCAAGCGGATTATCGTTGATACGTACCAGGCTGTATCCGGCACCGGTTCGGCGGCCGTGGACGAACTCAAGAACCAGACCAAGCAGGTCCTGGAGAACAAGAGCACCGTGCCGCACGTATATCCGCATCAGATCGCGTTCAACCTCCTGCCCGAGATAGACGTATTCCTGGACGACGGCTACACCAAAGAAGAGTGGAAGATGGTCAACGAGACCAGGAAGATACTGCACGACAACAGCATAGCGATATCGGCGACCTGTGTGCGCGTTCCCGTGTTCGCGGGACACAGCGAGTCCGTGCATGTGGAGTTCACAAACCCGATGAGCCCGGAGGAAGCGAGAGGCATACTGGCCAATGCCCCGGGCGTGAAGGTACTGGACGATCCGTCGGTGAGCCTGTATCCTCAGCCCTGGATGGCGGCCGGCACGGATGAGACGTATGTAGGGCGAATACGCCGCGACGCCTCACACCCGAACGGGATCGCTATGTGGATAGTATCGGACAACCTGCGTAAGGGCGCAGCCCTGAACGCAGTCCAGATAGCTGAGTACCTGATCGCGAGAGGATGGGTATAGGGAAGGAGGCTCGAAGTGGCTGACCTCGGTCGCTTGCTGACTGCTATGGTAACCCCGTTCGATGACACGGGAGCTGTGGACTACGACCAGGCCAAGAAGCTGGCCAAGGCCCTCATCGACTCGGGCAGCGACGGCGTAGTGGTCGTGGGCACCACCGGCGAGTCTCCAACCCTTGTTCGAGCGGAGGAGGACCGCCTCTTCGCCGACATCAAGTCGGTGGTCGGCACCCGTGGCAGCGTAGTGGCCGGCACTGGCAGCAACAGCACGGCCGAGGCGGTTGCTACGACCAAGGCCGCCGAGAGGATAGGTGTTGACGCCTCTTTGTTGGTAGTCCCCTACTACAACAAGCCGACTCAGGAAGGCCTGTACCAGCACTTCAAGACGGTAGCCGAGAGCACCAGCCTGCCGTGCATCCTGTACAACGTGCCGTCGCGGACAGTGACCAGCCTCGCGGCGGAGACGGTGGTCAGGCTGAGCCGGATCGACAACATAGTCGGCGTCAAGGAAGCCAGCGGCAACCTCGACCAGATCGCGAAGATCATCTCCGAGGCCAGGGAAGGCTTCCTTGTGTACAGCGGCAACGACAATGACACGCTGCCGATCCTGACCCTTGGGGGGTATGGCGTAATCTCCGTTGCCTCTCACCTCGTTGGCAAGCAGATGCGCGAGATGATCAGCAAGGCTCTGGAGGGGAGGGTGAACGAGGCGGCAGCTATCCATCGCAGGCTCCTCCCGCTGTTCAATGCGATGTTCATTGTGTCGAACCCCATACCTATCAAGTATGCTCTGAACCACGTGGGGTTCCGTGTGGGCAACCCTCGCCTGCCACTGACGCCAGCGGACGAGAAGACGGCCTCCCAGATAGAGGCCGTGCTGAAGGGCTACACGATCGACCTGCCCCTCAATTGAGGGGGCTATTCAGCTCTCCGTCGCGGCTGTCCCGCTGACAACCTCGCCTTGCAGGTACCAGGGAGACGCGTTCTCAATCCGCACACGCGTGAGTTCCCCAGTGAACTCCCCCTCGCTGTCGAAGAACACG
Organism: uncultured Dehalococcoidia bacterium; assembly: GCA_964524995.1. Taxonomy (GTDB): domain Bacteria; phylum Chloroflexota; class Dehalococcoidia; order SZUA-161; family SZUA-161; genus CAZGDV01. The sequence continues at coordinate 11,334 of CAZGDV010000072.1, forward strand.
AGCTTATTGGTGCGGGTTCGGCCTTCCCACTTGCCTTTGGCCCGCCTCTCGACGAGCACCTCAGCGGTTGTGCCAAGCATACGGGCGTTGATCTTGGCTGAGATGTCTCTCTGTAGCGCTTCCACCTCACGCAGCCGCTGTCGCTTCTCCTGAGCCGGGATGTTGTCTCTCAGTTCGCGGGAGGCTGCCGTGCCGGGCCGGGGTGAGTAGGCCGCCACGTGGACGGTGTCGAACTCCATCTCCGAGACCAGTTGCAGGGTTCTTCTGAACTGGGCGTCCGTCTCTCCGGGGAAGCCCACGATGATGTCGGTCGAGATAGCCGCCGATGGGACGGCTTTCCGAATTCGGCGAACCAGATCACGGAAGTGATCTACTTCATAGCCTCTTCCCATCGCACGCAGGATGTCGTCGTCTCCAGATTGGACTGGCAGGCTGACGTACTCACACACCTTGTCCAAGTAGGCGACCGCGTCAATGAGCTTCTGGCTCATGTCCTTCGGGTGAGACGTCAGGAAACGTATTCGACGGAGTCCGTCGATAGGATCCAGTTCTCGAAGCAGGTCAGCGAGGTCGGGCCTGTCCGGGAGGTCGTGACCATAGGAGTCGACGTTCTGTCCGAGAAGCGTGACCTCTTTCACTCCACGTTTCACTAGCTCGACGACCTCTGCGCGGATATCGGCCACCGGCCGACTCTGCTCCCTGCCTCTCCTGTAGGGAACGATGCAATAGCTGCAGAAATTGTCACAACCCTCGATTACCGTGACAAAGGCGGTCGGCCCCGGAGCGGACGCAGGGGCAAGGGAAGCGGCGGGCGCGCGTTCGCCCGCCACACGAAGCAGAGGCTCGAAGTTAGCCGGCTCCAGGAAGAAGTCGACATGCGGGAAACGCCGCTTCAGTCTATCGTGGTCCGAGTCAACAATGCAGCCGGTGAGCGCCAGCAGGGCATCAGGACGGGCTGTCTTGAGCTCTCTCAGCGAGTTGACTCTGTGGACAACCCGGTCCTCTGCGCTCTGCCGTACGACACAGCTGTTCACCACGACGATGTCGGCTTCCTCGGGTGTGGGGGCCGGAGCGTAGCACAGCCCCTCCAGGCCGCCCGCCAGGCGAGCTGAGTCTGCTTTGTTCATCTGGCAACCTATGGTCCATATGTGGTAAGAACCCATGGTCTTTGAGGATCGCATGGCGAGACCCCGTGGGCGTCTCCTTTGGCGGTTCCGCATCAGCGACGGCGTGTCAGCAGCATGGTGCCAGCTATGAGCACGACAAGGACCGCTGCAGCTATACCTGCAATCAGAGCCAGGCTCAGCGGCTTGCCGCCAGCCCCGAGTTCAAAGGCGGACTCCTTGATGTACTCTCTATCGGCAATGTCTTCCCAGAACTCCTCTGTCGTGATCGTGAGAGCATCGCCCTCAGGCTGACCGTCAACCACCTGAGTCAGGGTGAGGCTGCCGCTGCTCGGTGGGTACAAATTGATCTCCTGGTAGTCCTCCGTGATGTCCAGGGAATACGAGAAATCCAGATCGTCATACGGCGGCTCGAAGTCCAGCTCGACTTGAAGGACAGCGGGAGGATGTGCAACGGTAACCTTGAGAAGCGAACCTTCTACGGGCGGTGCCTTGCGTCTGTAGGCCCTGCCCGCGCTGCCAACCCCGACGATCGTGAGGGGCTCACCTTCTATGATCTCCACATGCTGCTCTTCGGATACGGCGGTCTCGGAGGTTATGTAGTCGACGTATACCGTGTAGCTCCCCGGTGTCGTGAAGGAGAAGGCGGAGCCTTGGATATCCGCCCGATTCACGCTGCCCGACTCTCCTGTGTTCTCGGTAGGATGGGGAGAGAACTCAGCGTAGCTGGCGTAGTAGAGTCCCCACACGTCCTTTCCTTGGAAAGCCGGGGACACCCAGAGTCCGTTGTCGTCGGCTAACTGCAACTCGAACTCGACGTCGCCGGGCACTTTCGCCCAGAAGACCACGAAGTTGGTCCCCGTGCCGTCGAGAGGCTTATCGATGCCCACCACGGCTGTGTCATCGGTATCCACGGCAATGTGCAGGCCCCATTCCTCCTCATGGGCAGCCAGCCTGCTCACCTCGATCGCGGTCTGCTGACCTGTCCCCACCGGCTGAACGTACGAAGGCACCTGGCTCCATTGCTCGAAGTCCTCGTGGACCACGGTAATACCAACCACGGTGGTAGGCGGATGCTCGATGGTCTCCGTGGGCACCTCATCAGGGGCAGTGTAGCGCCCGTTGCCATCCAGGTCGAACTCCCGGAGCCAGATGTCCCAGCTGGCGTTGTATCTCTCGTTGCCGTCCCTGTCTATGAACAGCTCTCCCCTAACGAACACGTCGTGCCACACGAAGATGTCGTCTATTGCCCCGGCCTGCTGGGGGAAACGGATCTGCAGGGCATCGTACAAGTCCTTGACATAACCTATGTGCCTTCGCTCGGTTTCGTCCCAGCCAGGCCCCCTGGCAAGCCCGTCTCCCCTCCAATCGCGGACCAGTGTACGGGCCGGGTCGAGCTGCCAATACTCGGGAAGATCGTATTGACCGATAATGAGGGACCAAAGGTCGTGGAAAGGTATCTGGACTGTGTCATACCTGGCCGGGTTGATGCCATCGTAGAGGTCCCAGAGCATCGAGGCGATACAGATCTCTTCGACTCTGTAGTCGGGGTTCCTGTCCTCCAGTAGGGTGTAGGAGGTGCCGATGGGGTAGTAGTAGGAGGGATGATGGTCGCCTTGATAGCTGTAGCCCTGGCTCATGGCCCAGTCTGCAATGACGCATCCCATGAACTCAGCGAACCCCTCTTCCCATGAGTCCGTGGTGGACATCTTGTTCACACGATACCCGCCGTGGTTGATATCCTGGTCGAGAGTCCCGTTCAGGTTGACGTCGTTGTACTCGGCACCTTGCTGCTCCGTAAGGAAGTCCTGCATGCCATCATATACGTCTTGCATCACGTAGTGCGAGAACTCGTGGAACTCCCTGTTCTTCGGGGCATCCG